>CBFGRU010000371.1:0-1575 GCA_965651255.1 uncultured Phycisphaerales bacterium | reverse complement strand
AGAGCTGCGGCCTTGTCGGTCTTTTCCCAGGTGAAGGTGTTGTCCCCGCCTTCGCCCGGCGTTCGCCCGAAGTGGCCGTGTGCCGCGGTCTGACGATAAATCGGCCGCAGCAGGTCGAGCGATTCGATGATGCCGCGCGGGGTGAGCTTGAAGTGCTGGCGGACAAGCTCCGCGATCTTCTCTTCATCGATCTTCGCAGTACCCTGGCAATCGATGTGCACAGATGTCGGTTGCGCGACGCCGATGGCGTAGGAAAGCTGAACTTCGCAGACATCGGCCAGCTCTGCGGCGACGATGTTCTTGGCGATGTATCGCGCCATGTACGCCGCACTTCGATCAACCTTCGAGGGGTCCTTGCCGCTGAACGCGCCGCCGCCGTGTCGACCTCGTCCGCCGTAGGTGTCAACGATGATCTTGCGACCGGTGAGGCCCGCATCGCCGTGCGGTCCGCCGATCTCGAACTTTCCGGTCGGATTCACATGCACGATGATGTCATCGTTCCACCAGTCACCAAGCACGGGCTTGATGATCTTCTCGACGACTTCCTTCTTGAGATCCGCTTGCTTTTCGTTCCACTCTGGACCATGTTGAGTCGAGAGCACGACCGTGTGCACGCGCAGCGGCGTCAGACCGTCGTACTCAATGGTGACCTGACTCTTTGCATCGGGGCGCAGTCCTGCAATCCCCTTGTTCACTCGAACTTCCGCGTGTTGTTTGACGAGTCGATGCGACAGGTCGATCGGCAACGGCATCAGCGACGGTGTTTCGCGGCAGGCAAAGCCAAACATCAGGCCCTGGTCACCGGCCCCCTGTTCCTTGCCGGCTCCTTCGTTGACGCCCATGGCAATGTCCGGTGATTGCTGACCGAGTGCGACGAGTACAGCGCAACTCTCAGCATCGAACCGCATGCGGCTGTCGGTGTAGCCAATCTGGCGAATCGTCTCGCGCACGATCTGGGCGATCTCGACGTATCCATCACAGGTGACTTCACCCGCGACAACGACCAGACCGGTGGAGACCAGCGTTTCACAGGCGACACGAGACTTCGGGTCGGCCGCAAGCATCGCATCAAGAATGGCATCGGAAATCTGGTCACAGATCTTGTCGGGGTGACCCATCGAAACGGATTCGGAAGTGAAGAGGTGACGTCCGACGGCCATGGGCTGTCCTTTCTTGCCAAGCACGCTGACCGGCGGGGTCGTGGCCAGCGGCATTCATTCGTTTATCCGGATACACGGATGAAAGAGCATTCAGGATACTCGATGGCCGGCCGATTGACAACTGATTGGTGCTGAATGAAAAAAAAGTGATGAATCTCAGAGAATGTTGTCACATTTTGGGCGCGAGCTCCGCCTCTCATAGTGGGAAGGGAATCCCATGCGTGCGCTTCGGCGCAACCCAGGAATCCATGATTGATTCCACTCGGGTGAGATGACTTCCCGATCCCCATGGGTTCGGTGGCGAGATGTTGCCACCGAGCCGTTTGTCCGGTTGTGGTGTGGTCGAGTTGCGTTCGCCAGGAATGGGCCTCGTGGCAGCGGGCGATCGGGGCTGGTGGCAGCGGGGCTCGTGGCA
>CBFGRU010000370.1:0-1581 GCA_965651255.1 uncultured Phycisphaerales bacterium | reverse complement strand
GGCGGCGGAAGTCGGTGCGCTTCTGCGGACCATCGCAGCGCATCGACGCCTTCGACTCGCTGGCGTCTTCACCCACTTTGCCAGCGCTGAGACCGATCTGGAAGCCACGGATGCTCAACTGGCACAGTTCGATGCGATCCTGCGTGAGCATCACGAGTTGATCCCGGGCGATTGTCTTGTGCACTGCGCAAACACCTACGCGACGTTGCGCGGTTCGCGGTTTCACCGACGTATGGTGCGGCTGGGATTGGCCTGGGCGGGTTTCGGCCTGGAATCAATCGAAGGGGGGGAGATTCTCACCGAAGGCGAGGAACTGCGACCGGCAGTCACCTGGTCCAGCCGCATCGTCCATGTGAAATCGATCGCCAAGGGTACAGCCGTGGGGTACAACGGCACCTGGATTGCACCACGAGACAGCCGGATCGCGCTGATTCCGGTCGGCTACGCTGACGGGTATCCGATGTTCTGCGGCGAGCGCAACGATGATGGTGCAACGACTGTCGGCGCACAAGTTGGTGTGATACTCGAAACATCCCGCGGCGTTCGGCGCGCATTTGCGCCGGTCGTCGGCGCGGTGAACATGGATCAGATCACGATCGATGTGACGGACCTGCCCGCGAGCGCGGTGGGCATCGGCACGGAAGTGGAACTGATTTCACCCGATGCGCTGGCTCCGAACCACGCGCCGAAACTCGCCGCGATGGCGGAGACAATCCCCCACGAGATGCTCACACGACTGAACCCGCGCGTGCGCCGCATGTATCTCGTGAAGCCGACCGAGATTGAATCGGTGCTCAACCCCGCCGCCCTTGCGGTGTGAGGTAGGGTCGAACTCTTGTTTGTTCGATGGTCACTTGCGTGCACTGAACGTGAAGCCGGGTCGAGCCGGTAGACTGTTCACGTGCACCCGGATGAGCTGCAACCATTGCGTTCGACGGAGTTCGCTACCACCTGTCCAGCGTGCAATTATGACGTGCGTGGGACGAACGTCACCGTCTGTCCGGAATGTGGATGGGAGGACCTTACGCCTCAGTCGGTGCGATCAGGCAGCGGCATGATGGTGGTCAGCAGTACGCCGGAGTCTCTCTGTCGTCAGTGCGGTCGCGAGTGGGATGATGATGGGTCGGAGTGTCGTTCTTGTGGCACGGCGCGCTTGGTCTCCCTGCGGACGCTTGATCGCGAGGTGTACTACCAGGTCGTGACGCTCCTGAAAGATGCAGGTTTCCTGTCCGATGTTGCAGCGCTGAGTGACTCGTTCAGAGGGCTGAGCGACGTGTACGGGTTTCACGTACCGGGCGCGGGTGAGCTGTGGGTCGCCGCAGCGAAGTTCGATACAGTTGTAGAACTGCTTGCGATGCGCGGCATTGAAGTTACGGTGGCAACGGGTGTGCTTGTTGATCAATCCGAACCGCAATGTCCGAAATGCGATGAATGGTTGGAATCGAATGCAACGCAGGTCTGTCCGACGTGCGGGACGGCCATCATCTGGCTGGACCACGAAACTGCGGCTGAACAGGGTGAGTCGGAGTCGAGCGACGACAAGGCGGTTGCGAATGGGGAATCGGGAATCGCAGCGTTCTT
>CBFGRU010000369.1:0-1590 GCA_965651255.1 uncultured Phycisphaerales bacterium | reverse complement strand
TGCCGGCCGTTATCGGGAGGCCTTGGTCTCATTCGAGAAGGCGACCGAGCTGATGCCGGATGCGGTCCCGCCGCTGCTTTCGACCGCGGGGGCTGCACTTCGTCTTGGAGAGTATGACCGGGCTGCCCTGCTGTACGCGGCGGTGGCGCGGCTTGATCCGAAGTGTGAGGCCGCCTTTGCCGGGCAGATTGAAGCGCTGACCCAACTCGATCGCCATGATGAGGCGGAGACCGTGTTCTACCTCTCGCAGCAGACGCTGGAAGACAGTGCGGACTGCTACGCCGCGATCGGACAGAGTCTGCTCGATCGTCAGCAATGGGATCGCGCCGAGTGGTGCCTGCGTGAATCACTGCGACTTTCGCCCAACATGCCGCGCCTGCGCGGTTTGCTCGGCAAGGTCTATGCCGCCAAGGAGCAGCCGCACCGTGCGATCCGCATGTTCCTGCGGGAGTTGCGTGATGACCCCGGCAACACCGAAGCGCTCCTGGATTACGGCGACCTTCTGGTGGATCTGCGCCGCTACTCGGAAGCGGGGGAGAAGTTCCGGCGGATTCTGGAGCTTGAACCCGCCAATCTGGATGCACACCTGCGGCTGGGCGAGTTGGCCCTGACGACCGCGCGCTATGAACAGGCCCAGATCGAGTTCGAGCTGGTGCTGCGGCTTGCGCCTGAACTTCCCGGCGTTCGTCTCATGTTGGCCGAGTCGCTGTTGAAACGTGGACAGGCCGAAGCCGCCCGTGAACGTCTCATGGAAGAGCTTCGTCTCATCGACATGCTTGATGATGGTGGTTCCGGCCCGAATCGTTCGATTCTTCCGGAGGGATGGGACTACCGCTACCTCGGTACCGTTCTCCTGGAAGCGGGCATGCCGAACGAAGCGGTGCATGTTCTGGAACATGAGCTGACCGAATCTGGCGAATCGGTTGAGTTGCTGCGCAAACTGGCGTTCGCGTACTTTCGAGCCGGCGATCATGACAGCGCCACAGCCGTTTCACGGCGCGTGTTGCGGCTGGATTCCAAGAATATCGAGTCGATGCACAATCTCGCGCTGTCGGCGCTTGAGACCGGTCGGCTGCGCGAAGCGCTCGGCTGGGTTCAGCGGGGCTTGAAGCTGACGCCGCGTGATGAGGACCTGCGGCGGCTGCGCGTCCGAGTCGTCTTTGCACTCGCGGGCAATTGGTTACGTCGCATCTTCCGTGTGCGCAAATCAAGCTGATGACTTCATTGCCCGGGATGCATGGCCTGCGCGCAGCAACGCACGCCGCTGGTGGATCCTGACCGCAGCGGTGGCGATGATGCACCTGCAGGTGATTTGAATCAGAGCGTCGCGCTGGTGTACGGCAGCAGACCCATGTACCGGGCGCGCTTGATTGCCTGCGAAAGCATGCGCTGATCACGGGCAGAGATTCCCAGCCGCTTGCGCGAGTAGATCTTGCCGTTCGGAGTCATCGCGCGGCGGAGCTCTTCGATGTTCTTGTAATCAACGAAGGGCTTGCCAAGTTCACCGGACTCAACAAGTTTGGAGGCGCGGGTACCGGGGCGACGGGCGGGGACATTCATGGATTCAGTTCCAGATTCGTCATGGATGCT
>CBFGRU010000368.1:0-1609 GCA_965651255.1 uncultured Phycisphaerales bacterium | reverse complement strand
TTGAAGGTCTTCATGATGCGTCGATGAATCCGGGGTGGTTGAGGTGGACGAATGAGACAACTGTTGGCACCGAGCATACACGCGATTCGCGTGGTTGTTGCGGCAATGGGTGTGTTTGGCGGGCTATGATCGGGCCCGTCGAGAAGTCGATCAGATGACCTGCTCACTCACGATCAGCTCGCTGAAGTTCAGTTACACACCCTCCGGGCCGTGGGTAATCGATATTCCCAAGCTCGAACTGGATGCCGGTGAACAGGTGCTCCTCGCTGGCGGTTCGGGAAAGGGCAAGAGCACGCTGCTTCAACTCATCGCCGGCCTGCTCGACCCGGTTGAAGGATCGGTGCATGTCAACGGCCAGGATCTGCACCGGCTTTCCGGCGGGAAGCGAGACCTCTTCCGCGGGAAGTCCATCGGCATGATCTTTCAGACGTTCAACCTGCTGCACGGCTTCAGTGCGGTGGAAAACATCATGGTCGCGATGATGTTCTCCAGCATTCCGCCGAAAGAGCATCGCCCGCGCGCAATCGACCTGCTGAAGCAGCTCGGCATCGATGAGCCGGAGAGAGATGCGACGACATTCTCCATCGGTCAACAGCAGCGGGTGGCGGTCGCCCGCGCCCTGGCCTGCGACCCCGTCCTCGTTCTTGCGGATGAACCAACGGCCAGTCTCGATCCGGAGAACGCGCTGACCGCAGTGGAATTGATTCAGTCATGCTGTCGCGAACGCAATGCTGCCCTGCTCTGCGTCAGTCACGACCCCTCACTCAAGTCGCGCTTCTCGCGCTGCGAATCACTCGAGACGCTCAATCGTGCCTCACCGGTCGAGTCACGCGCATGATGAAGTTGATTCCCACGGAGGATGAACACCGGCCATGGCGATGACCGACTTTCAGCTCGTCCTTCGCAGTCTGCGTGCGCGACTGTTCTCGACGGTCACCACCGCGCTCACGGTCGCCCTCGCGGTTTCACTGCTGTTGATTCTCCTGAGCATGCGGAACGCCGGCCAGGAAGCGTTTCGACGCGGCAGCGGAAACATGCATCTGCTCGTCAGCCGTGATGCCAGCCCGCTGGTGGCCGTTCTGAACGGCATCTTCTACGCCAATCCGCCGCGCAACTACCTCGAATGGTCCAAGTACGAAGAGATCACGACGAACCTGCCCATCGATTGGGCGATCCCGAATCAGCAGGGTGACAGCTTCGGCGGCTTTCCGGTGATGGCAACCACGGTTGAATTCTTTACGAAGTTTCAACCGACGCCAACGGAACCGTGGGTGTTCGCCGAGGGTCGGGCGTTTGCGGAAACGTTCGAGGTCGTGCTCGGTGCCGCAGTCGCGCGGGAGACGGGCTTCGGCGTCGGCAGTGAATTGTTCCTGACGCACGGCCGCGCCGATGCGCCGGATGGCGGGGAAGCACACGTCCACCGCGATTACACCTACACCGTCGTCGGCGTGCTGGCGCCGACCGGCGGGCCGCATGACCGCGCAGTGTTTTCAACTCTTGAAAGCGGCTGGATCATTCACGCCCACGATCGTCGCGAACGTGAACTCGGCGATGGCGTGACGACATCCGTTGATGACCTGATCGAAGAAGACCGCAAGATCACGGGCAT
>CBFGRU010000367.1:0-1617 GCA_965651255.1 uncultured Phycisphaerales bacterium | reverse complement strand
CGATCTTGACCGTGCCGGCCTCCGGCGTGAGCTCGCCGAGGAGAATCCGCAGCACGCCGCCCGACTCATGATGTTGCGCGCTCTACCCGAAGATGCGCAGCAGGCGCTGACGGAGGCGATCTTCGAGTCCGATCGCACTGAGGCGGTTCGGGATTATTTCCTCGCCAATTTCAACGCGCTGGGGTATCTCGGAGACGAGCCGCGCCGGGTCTTTCTCACACGGTTTGCCGAACAGGACATCGAAGCCGCTTCGCAACTCATGGTCCGGCGCACCCTGAGCGAACCGTTTCAACAGCATCTGACGGTGGCGATTTTCAACGCGGAGCAGAAGCCGGACGCAGCGCTGGCGTACTTCTTCCAGATTCTCCCCGGCGCGACATTCATCGAGGACGATGCCAAAGTTGCGTTCATCGGCGACAACGCTCCGTTCGCCTCGCGGCCGCAGTACCTCGACCGCACCCATCAGATACTGTTGTCGGTCGGCACCGAGGCGGCCATGGACCAGGCGCTGCGCTACGGCGCGATGATGCCCGACCGCAGATATGCGTTGATGATCGAATTCGCGCAGGCGAAGACCGATCCCAATGTCGTCTTTGATCGCATGATGGCGGATCTCATCGAATCGACTGATCAGAACATGATCAGTCAGATCGGCGTGTACATGGAAGCGCTGGTCTTGAGGACCGCCGGGCGGGGCGAAGAGGGGTCGGGCCTCGGGGAGCGATTCGTCGGTGAGTTTGGTGCGATGATCGACGAGGGTCGGAGCGAGGACCACCGTGCCGTAGCGGCGATGTATCTGGTCAGCTTTGTTCGTCAGTCGAAGGACCAGCCGGCACTGCCTGCGCTCGAGCCGGTCTTCGCTGTCCTGAAGAACGGCGATGCTCCGGACATCGTGCGCGGCACGGCCGGATCGCAACTGACCGAAGCCGCCAACGATCTGTACGATCGCGAGGGCTTCATCGATCGCACGGTGCGAGCGCTCTGGGAAGGTGAAGATGTCAACGCAACCCATTTTCCCGAGCAGATTCTCCTGGCCATTGGCCGATACCAGCCCGGCGTGCAAAGGCACCCTGATCTTGCGGGCCGAACGACGCGCGTTCTCGAAGCGTTGCTCGCCAGCGATATCGATACGCATCTCGACGGCTGGTCGATTACACCGGCCACCGCCGTGATGCTCACTCTGGCCGGCGATGTGAATACTGTTCCGGAAGAGATCTACAGAACACCGATCATGGAGCAGACCTCGGCTGCGCTTGGAAAGATTCTGACCAAGGGCACAGTCAACGCCGGATACAAGACCGAGGAGTTGAAATGGGGTCTGAATGGCATGGTCTCCACCCGCATGAATTCACTGGACGGTCTTATCGCCCTGTGCGAGCCGATTTTCCTTGCCGATTCACCAACCACCGCGCAACAGGTTCTGCAAGACAGGTACGGCCAGTGGGGTTATGCGGTGGTTTTTTCAACTGTTTTGGCCGCTACACAAGCGGAACCTGCGGTGCAGGAGCGATGGCGGGTGTTTCTGCAGAAGGTGATCGACGCCGAGATTCCAGAAGTGAGCGGCTACGCTGAGTCCGGACTGACCAGGTTCGAACAGCGCCGATAATAAGACGTGTC
>CBFGRU010000366.1:0-1629 GCA_965651255.1 uncultured Phycisphaerales bacterium | reverse complement strand
CATATGAATCATCACAACGAGCGGCCCGGTCGGAAGCGATGCGCGAGGTTGCTGGAGTCCGTAGTTCTTCCAGTTCGTTTCGACGACCGCCTTGAACGATGAACACGCCGACTGCTGGTAAAGCAGTGGAACGCGGTTGGCAAAGCGAATCACGCGCGCGGGGTCTTCGGAGCTGAGCGAGCCGCCATAGGCCATGGCTGCTTCGATCTGAAAAGGATTGCCGCGGTAGACCGCTGGGGGGCGGCTGGATGCCGCGTAGAACTCACCCTTCACTTCCTTGAGCAAACCGGCAAGCAACGCGCGCGGCCCGATCGGTGCCAGACAGTCGGTCGGCGGCGCCATGATCGAAACATCCTGAATCGCCTTGTACAGTTTCTCTGCTTCGGCGTGCCCGATCTGCTTCACCCAGGTGCGATTGGTCAGTCCTGCCTTCTCGCAGATCTCCTTTGCCTTCGCCGGGCCGACTCGGCAGAAGTCATTCTGAAAGAACGCACCAATCTGCGACGATTGCGTGCGCTCGATCATCTGGATCAAGGTGCCCAGTTCGATGCCCTTTGGATGCGGCTTGATCTCCTTCGGCTCTTCCGGCAACTCTTCAACCGTGCGGGCGAAGATGATCGACTCGTTCGTCGGCGCGGTGTAGTGAATCGTGGCGTGCGGATTGGCGATTGCGGTTTGTTCCAGGTACTCATCGATGGATGCGCGACCTTTCTGGTAGCGCCCTTCCAGCTCGATCGTGACCTGTGTGCCGTGCCCATCAGGAAAGAGGTGGTCATCCTCAGGGTGTTCGGTTTCGCTGACCACATCCGCGCGATTCTTCGAGGTGTCCATCTTCAGGATGACTTCGTGCGCGGGCTGATTCTTCCTGGTCTTGGAGATGATGAGGATCGGTTGGCCGGTGGTCATGAGGCCGTACATGCCAGCGGCGGAAATGCCGATTCCCTGCTGGCCGCGCGACATCTTCATCCGATGAAACTTGGAGCCGTAGAGAAGCTTGCCGAAGATGTTGTCGATCTGTTTGCGGACGATGCCCGGGCCGTTGTCGCGAATGGTGAGTTTGAATCGCGTCTCGCCGAGTTGCAGAACGTGCACATGAATGGTGGGGAGGATGCCCGCCTCTTCGCAGGCATCGAGCGCGTTGTCCACGGCTTCCTTGACGGTGGTGAGCATCGCCTTCCGCGGATTGTCGAATCCGAGCAGGTGACGATTCTTGGCAAAGAACTCGCTGACGGAGATCTCGCGCTGCATCTTCGCCATTGATTCGGCGGTGGCATTGGAGCGCGACTTCCTGGTGCGTTGCGTGCCGTCACCGGCCGGCGCGGATGACGTTGAGGGCTTCCTGGCCTTGGGCATTACATCCTGTTCGGTCTTGATGAGAAGTGTGGTCATGCTCGCCTTCCCTGGCGAAACGAGGAGGTCTTCAAGCGCGAAGCGTATTCTCACGATCGACAGGCCGCCAGCGAACGGAGCAAAAGTGACCTGTTTTGTGGCGCGTGGCGGAGGAGTCGAACGCGGGAAATGACAAGCCCACGTTCAGGGAACGTGGGCTTGAGGGGGTTGCGGATAGATACGCCCGTCCGATCAGTTCATCGACGCCGCCGAGGTGGCGAGATTCTCGCTCGTCTGCTC
>CBFGRU010000365.1:0-1673 GCA_965651255.1 uncultured Phycisphaerales bacterium | reverse complement strand
GGACATATGAGTACGGCTACCGCCTCCTTTCGCCTTCACTCGGGTTCACGGCCGGATGGATGTTTCTTCTGGCCAAGAGTGCCAGTGCCGCGACCGCGGCGTTGGGGTTTGCCGGATCTGTGCTGCACGCGGTCGGATCAGACACCTACTGGCTACGCATTCTCATCGCACTCATGGCGGTCATCGGACTCACACTCATTGTTCTCTGCGGGCTTCGCCGTTCTCACTTCGCCAATGTCATGATCGTCAGTGTCACGCTCATCGCGCTCATCGTCTTCATCGTGGCGGGGCTTCCAACTGCGGTGCGCAATGCCGATGCGAACCTGGTGCCATTCATGGCCGGTGATGATGAAGGTCGATCACCGCTCGCGCGACTTCTGGAGGCCAGTGCTCTGATGTTTGTGGCGTACACCGGCTATGGCCGAATCGCCACGATGGGTGAAGAAGTGCGGGAACCGAAGCGCACGATCCCCCGGGCCATGATTCTGACGCTGACCGTGTCGATGCTGCTTTATATCGGCGTCGGACTGGTCGGCGTCGCGGCTGGCGGCGTCGAAGGGTTCGGCATTACGGGCGCTTCCAATGCAGCCCCCCTTGAGCGCGTCGCGGGGCTCTTTGGCATGACCGGCGTTCCGCAACTTCTCGCCATCGGTGCCATCACCGCCATGCTTGGTGTGCTGCTCAACCTTGTGCTGGGCCTGTCTCGAGTGGCGCTCGCGATGGGCCGACGGGGTGACCTGCCGCGCGTGTTTGCACGCCTCAACCCCTCTGGATCGACGCCGGTCGCAGCAACCATCGCGGTCGGCGTGGTGATCGGCGCTCTCGTCATTGTCGGGAACGTCAAGACGACCTGGTCGTTCAGCGCATTCACCGTTCTCGTGTACTACGCCATCACGAACCTCGCTGCGCTGCGATTGCCGCCCGAGCATCGAATGTTTCCCGTTGCAGTACCTGCGCTGGGACTCTTCAGTTGCCTGTTCCTCGCGTTCTGGATTGAGCCGTCAATCTGGCTCATCGGCCTTGGCCTGTTGGTGATCGGACTCTTGTGGAAGTTCGTGTTCAACCGGCTGTCGCGCCTGGCGCCGGTGGATTGAACCAGATCATCCTGCCAGCGCAACGGTCACCATCGTCATCACGAGACCGTTGCTGATGCCATGGATCAGGATCGACGGAATCAATGTGCCGCGCCATTCGCGCAGAATCGTCATCCCGATGGCCAGTGACATCAGGGCCGGGACGGCGACAAATCCCTGGGGATGAATCACCGCGAAAATGAATGAATTGACAAAGGTTGCCAGTGCGATCGACATCCACGGCCCGAGTTTCCGGCTTACGCCGCGCAAGTGCGCATACAACACGCCGCGGAAGAAGACCTCTTCCACGATCGGAGCGGCCACGCTGGCCACCATGAAGACCAGGAAGATGCCGAGAGGATCGCCCGAGTCGATCATCTGGATGATCGGATGGGCAGGTCCGCCCGTCGGTCCGAGGTAGTCAACCGCCTGCCGCGAGGGATCGGCAATCTCCGAGATCGCCATCAGAACCAACGTCATCAGCAGCCCCACGACCAGCAGCGGAAGGCAGATGGCGTAGCCCACCGGACCCAGCAGCGGTTCGACCGCGGGCTGACGACCGAGCGTCAGGCCGATGTCCATCCGGACCCGCTGCCAGGG
>CBFGRU010000364.1:0-1677 GCA_965651255.1 uncultured Phycisphaerales bacterium | reverse complement strand
GCCGGGGTCCGGTTCGCCGGACCCCGGCGTTCATTTTTGGAACCAGCGCGACAGGAAATCGACTTCGCCCAACCAGGCCCGTTTGGTTCGTCGACTTTCGCTATGCTGAGGGCATGAAGCCCCAATCGATCACCCTGAACTACACGAACTGTCTTTCGGATCGCGTCGGTGAACACGGCATTCATCTGGATGAACTCCACCGTGCGCACAGGAATCTCGCGGACATCACTGCCGATCTTGAACGCACGCGCGGGACGGGATGGGAACGATGGAGAGATCTTCCGTTTGCGCCGATGCGCGAGGAACACGTGCGTCAAGTGCGAGAATTGACAGAAGCGCATCGGCCGAACACCGACAACCTCATCGTCCTCGGGATCGGCGGCAGCGCACTCGGCAACATCGCACTACAGGCGGCACTGAATCCCTTGACCTGGAACCTGCTGCCGCGAGAGAAGCGAAACGGACCGCGGTTGTTTGTCCTTGACAATGTGGACCCGATGCTTGTCGGCGACGTCATGGATTTGATCGAGACGAGTGATCCGGGGTTTTCCCGCACGCTCATCAATGTGATCAGCAAGTCGGGCGAGACGGCCGAAACCGCAGCGCAGTTTCTCATCGCGCGGGAACGGCTTCACCGCGCGCTCGGGGATGCACATCGAAACCACGTCGTCGCGGTGACTGACCCCGCGCGCGGAACAATGCGATCCATCTGTGACGCAGCGGGATATGCAACCCTTCCGGTGCCGGAAGGAGTCGGCGGTCGATTCAGCGTGCTCTCGCCGGTTGGACTGTTCAGTGCGGCGATGTGCGGGATCGATATCGAGGCCATCCTGAATGGCGCCGCCGCCATGGATCAGCGATGCTCGGATGCCGATGCTTCGAGTAACCCGGCGGCCACCCTTGCGTGGTTGCTGGTTGAGTTCGCTCGGCGCGGCAAGTCGAACCACGTGTTGATGCCGTATGCCAACGGGCTGTACCTGCTGGCCGACTGGTATCGCCAACTGTGGGCGGAGTCACTCGGAAAACAGCATGACATCAACGGCAAGGAGGTCTTCGCCGGCGCAACACCAATCAAAGCGCTCGGTACAACCGATCAGCACAGCCAGGTGCAACTGTACCGTGAAGGGCCGAATGACAAAGTCATCGGATTCGTGGAGGTTGAGCGATTCAACCGCGATCTTTCGGTGCCCAAGACCGTTGAAGTTGAATCTCTGCAATACCTCGCCGGTGCGGGGCTCGGGTCTCTGATCACAGCCGAGAAACGTGCGACTGAGTTTGCGCTGATTGAATCAGAGCGTCCGAACTTCACGATTCGTTTCCCGGAGGTCAGCGCCCACACGGTGGGTCAGTTCATTCAACTCTGGCAGGTGACGACCGCCTATGCCGGGCGACTGTTGAACATCGATGCCTACGATCAACCCGCGGTCGAAACCGGAAAGGTGGCGACATTCGGTCTGATGGGACGCCATGGATACGAGACGTGGCGCACGAACGTTCAGTCTCGGCTCGGGGGCACGTCGCTGACGGTATGAGCATCACGATGAACAGGTTTGGAGGGTGAGATGCCGCAATACGAGTATGTCTGTGTTGAAGATGGCGAGATGATCACATTGCTGCGGCCGATGGCGATGGCCGATGCGCCGGTTGAAGACCCCGCCGGGCGTGGTCGCACGTTTG
>CBFGRU010000363.1:0-1688 GCA_965651255.1 uncultured Phycisphaerales bacterium | reverse complement strand
GAGTCGACCGACCAGTTGAGACCCGGTCGCAGCGACACTTTATCCATTTTTCAATGACCGAATGAAGAGGTTGACCCGAAGTCAACCTCTTCTTTGCTTTGGGTACACTTGTCCGGATCATGAAACCGCGTACTGTTTCGCCCGAATGGGATGCATGATGTCGCGTGCAATCGACATCGCCAGTTGAATTGGACGATGGATCCATCTGCGTCGTGACGCTCCAGGCACGAGCGACGGGCAGGTGAAGGACAGGACAGGACAGGGCCGGGTGACATTGATCAATGTCTGCTTCGCAACACCGCAGACAGGATTGGTGCGCGCTCATCGAATGATCGCGCCTTACCCATCTGACGTTGATGTCACCGGCAACACTGATCGCAGCAAAGTGGGAGTCGGCCACCGACGCAGGTCAACTGATCGTGCGCGATGAGCCACGTTGGAAAGGACAGGGTTCAACCATGCAACGAATCGTCATTCTCGTGTACGGCATTCTCGTGTACATCCTCTTCCTCGGCGTCTTCGCGTACGCCTTCGGATTCGTCGCCGATGCGTTTGTTCCGAAAGGCATCAACACCGGCGAGCCCGGCGCATTCTGGCCTTCACTTCTGATCAACAGCGGGCTGCTTGCGCTCTTTGCCATTCAGCACGCGGTGATGGCGCGGCCGGCGTTCAAACGGTGGATCACCCAGTATCTGCCGAAGCCCGCGGAACGTTCGACGTTCGTCCTCGCGACGTGCATCGTGTTCATCCTGCTGTTCATCTACTGGCAGCCGATGACCGGCATCATCTGGCAGATCGAACACATCGTCGGCCGGGCGATCATGTACACGATCTTCGTTGCGGGTATGCTCACTGTGCTGTACAGCTCGTTCCTGATCGACCACTTCGATCTCTTTGGCCTGCGCCAGGTGGTACTGCACGCGAAGAAGGTTGACTACTGGCAGCGGCCGTTCATCGAACGATCGTTGTACAAGCTCGTGCGCCACCCGTTGATGGTCGGCTTTCTGCTGGCCTTCTGGGCGACGCCGACGATGACCGTCGGACATCTGCTGTTCGCGATCATGACGACGGGATACATCTTCATCGGTATTCAGATGGAAGAGCGCGATCTCATTCGCCAGCACGGCGAGGAGTATCTCGCCTACAAGCGGCGCACGCCGGGGCTGCTGCCGCGATTCACTCGCAAGCCCGCCGTTGCGCCTGCACCGGGCATTACAGATACGCCTCCCGCGACCTGATGCAGAGTCACCTGGGTAGGAAGGTTCGTTGGTCATGTCTCGCATTCGATTGTTACTGATCTGGTTCGGCGCCATCTTCACCGCGGTCACGTTCATCTCCCTTCTTTACTGGGATGGAACCGCCGTCGAAGTCGCTCGCATCGAATCCGCCCACCGAACGATGGACCCCTGGTGGCACTGGGTGACGCGCGTTCGCGCGAGCGACGGCCTGTTTCTGCTCATCACCACGCTCGGCTTGATGATCGCCCTGCGCTGGGCGCCGCGCGGACCCGGCGACCGACTGAACGGTTCCCTCCAGCGGCTGCTGCAAAGCGGCGTTTGGGAGGAATCACCCAACGCAGCAGAATCGCTCGACGAACGCGACGATTCTAGAAGTGAGGCCGATCGCCCCACTCATTGATGCGGTTCGATCCGCATTGTCATTCTCTGTTCACCGGACCGGGGTCGGGC
>CBFGRU010000362.1:0-1700 GCA_965651255.1 uncultured Phycisphaerales bacterium | reverse complement strand
AACTCGACGAACGGGCCGATCAGGGGCGGATTGTTGAACGGTCCGCTGGACTCCCGTTCGGTGTTGATGCGCACGGCGGCGGTCATGGTGCCCTTGAGTGACAGTCGATCGCCGAGTGACATGGCGCTCATGCGACGCGCCTGCATGTCGGTGATCGATACGACGAACGGATCGCCCAGTTCGGTGTCATGCTTGGGGTCGATGGCCTGCAGCAGGAGTTCGTAGCCGCCACGGATTCGCTGCGCTCGTTCGAGGGTAACGATCCACTCGATGGGCATCCGCATCTCGCGGTTGGTGCCGCTGACCCATCGATCGAGCGCCCGGTTGTGAGCAGCCCGTTCGCGGGAACCGGAGTTTCCGAGAGGAACATCCTTGAGCGCCTCGTCATAACTGGCCTTGATGGCCTTTTCCAGGGCGCGGGGGCTCGCCTCGGGCTTGGTCTCGTCGATCGAGACCGGCGGAGGGGTCGTGGGCCCACCAGCGCCGGCTGCGCCAGTGCCCGTTCCGGACTGGCCGCCGAACCGCGCAATGACGAGTTCAAGGGCTTCAACCTGTTTCTGCAGCCGTTCAATGGCCTGTCTGGCGGCTTCGAGTTCTCGTTTGAGGTCTTCGTTCTCGGTCCTGAGACGCTGATTCTCCTGCCGGAGTTCCTGATCGCTCTGGGCGAGAGAATTGGGCGAAACGAGAGCAAATGCCACCGCGAGAAGCGGAATGATGATGGAGAGCGTGGTGTTGTTTCGCATGAGAGGGGCCTCCCTGAGCCGAAGATGCGCTCGGATCGAGGTTTTCATCGACCGTTCGGTCGATTTGACCGTATTATGGTAAGGAAGCGGCCGAGGGAAAGTACCCGGCTGAAAACCGTGGGAATTGGACCGATCGCGTGCCGGTTGAGAAAGGGCGACGCATGAACCAGATTCAGGCAGTATTGAAGGCAGCGGCGAAGCGAATTCATGCTTCGGCGTTCTTGCTTTCTGTTCACCAGGTCCTGATGTTCTTCGGTGTGATGGCGATTCTCGCGGTCCTTGCGAGCAAGACGACCTTGGCCGTGGTGGTGCCCTGGTTGTGGGTAGCGATCGCAGCAGGCGTGGTCGGACTGGTTGCCGCACTGGTCATCTGGTCGACCCACCGGCGAAGTGAGTTGCAGGTCGCGCTGGCGGTTGATGAGCGGCTCGACCTGCGCGAGAAACTCTCCACCGCGTTGCACCTGAAACATCGTGAAGACGCCTTTGCACGCGCTGCGATCGAAGATGCAGTGACTGTCGCGGCTGATGCGCGGACGATGGAGCAGGTTCGTCGTCACTTTAGGGTTCAGGGGCCCAACCGCTGGTACGCGGGACCGCTCATGATCGTACTGGCCGTCGGAGCGGGATTCATGATTCCGCAGGGGGACTGGTTCAGCGGGCAGGATGAACAGCCGCAACTCGCCACCATTCCTGCTGATGTGCAGCAGGTTCTTTCATCGGCGGTTGAGCAGGCGAAGAAATCCAATATCGACGATGAGGAACTCCAGAAGCTGCTGGAAGAACTCGATCCTGCCGCTTTCGATCCGAAGGCACTCAAGTCGCCGGAAGATGCCAAGCGTGAGGCCTTGAAGCGGTTGACATCACTGCAGGACCGAATGCAGGAGATGCTGGAGAAGCCGGAAGCGAAGCAGACGGACATACTGCAGAAGCAGTTGAAGCAGCTCGAGTCATTCGATG
>CBFGRU010000361.1:0-1734 GCA_965651255.1 uncultured Phycisphaerales bacterium | reverse complement strand
GCATGACGACGACCCGCAGCGGGTCCTGTTGCAGGGATTCGGCTGACTTCATCATGTGGCGGCTCCCAGTGCTTCGATGAAGTGTATCACCTCACGCCGTCTTCAACATCGTGCCGCCGCCGGGCAGGTACAGGTTGGCGGTGTTGCCCATCGGCCCGGCCTGGCCGCGCGGGTTGTACCAGCACGCGGCGAGCCAGATTCTCGAGCCCGGCGGGAACAGCCAGGTCGGGAGCGTGAGCGAGAGTTTCGGCCGTGTGAAGTTCCCGAGCGAGGCCCACTCGCTCATGTCCGGCGATGGCTTCTCGGCAACCTGCACATAGATCGTCGCCCCCGCCACGCCGAACGGCTTGCCGCGTCGACTGTCGTGCGCGGTATCGCGCAGCGTGAGCTTCACCGTCTGGCCGAGCACCGAGAGAATGGTGAGCGATGGCCTGCTCTCCGGCCGCCCGATCGGCGTGCGATACGGCGAGGGCACGCGCAGCCCCAGCGCGATGCGCTGATCGTTCGTGGTCTGCGGCCGCTTCTGGATCGCCATGCCCAGCGAGCGCAGCATCGCCACCACCGCGGTGCGCGCATCATCCTTCACGACGATCGCGGCCGGCGTGCGCGTGTTGTTCCGACTCGCCTGGAGAAACGCCGCCTGCCACGCATCATTCAGCGCAGCGAACTCGTTCGCTTCAGCGACGGTGAGGCCGAAGGATGAAGGATTCGCAGAGATTCTCTGTGCGAAGTTGGCCGTAAAGTTGCGGAGGTCCGCATCTCGAAGGGGCACCCAGTCTCTGCTCATGGCGATTGCTCCGAGGCGGGCTGCTCCCTTGGCTTGGGATGCTCGCCGCCACCATCTCTCTTCCCCGATGTCGGCCCGCGCGGGTTGTCGATGCACTCAAATATGCCCGAAAGGGCAGAAAAAGTCCGCGCCGATGTGTCGTGCCCGCGAAATGACATGTTTTCGAGGGTTTCCGACATGTCGGGAGGGCGGAACGACCTGTCTGGAAGTCTTCCCGACATGTCGTGAGATCGTGAAGACATGTCTGCGCGCGAGGCCGACAAGTCGGATGATGCCTCCGACACGTCGTCGAAGGATGCGGACATGTCGTTGGAGCGTGGAGACGTGTTGTCGGGCAGTCGCGGCGTCTTCGCGGGCCATGATCGGTGGCACGGGCGGTCCAATGGTACTCCGTGGACCCGGGGGTGTCGCTGACGAGGCCCCAACGGGCCGAAGTCGGCGAGCGCGCGGGGCAGTGATCACGCGGCGTGAGAGCGGGTTGCAGCACTGCCTGAGATGAGGGGCCGGTACATTGAGCTAGTTCACGCCGGGAAAATGGACGGGGGAAGCGAGGAAAGGGCACGGGGTTCGTGATGAGGATACGTGCGGGACCATTCAGTCTCTGGTCTATCTCATGGATTCTGGTTTCAGGAATCGCGTCATCAGGGCGATAAATCTGAAGATCAATACAGAACAATCAAACCGCTTCGCGAAGGTCTGTTTCATGAATCACGCCACGTACCGTCACTTCTTGCTTGGTCTGTTTGCCGCGGGGATCGCAACTTGCACCGATACGGTCGCGAGCGGGTCATCCGATGCGGATTCCGGCATCTGGAACGGAGTTCTCGAACGAGCGCTCGTTGCTGGAGTGGCGTTCATATTCCTGATTCCGATCGCAGCCGCCCTCGCCGCCTCAAAGAACAGGGCGCACAAAGCAGCGCAGCCGGAAATAGATGATTCGGATCAAG
>CBFGRU010000360.1:0-1805 GCA_965651255.1 uncultured Phycisphaerales bacterium | reverse complement strand
ACCGGCAACAAGTGCGAGCACGCGACGGGGTACTCCACGCTGTACGGCGACCAGAACGGGGGACTCGCACCGATCGCGGATCTGCTCAAGCGTGAGGTCTACGAGCTCGCCCGCTGGATTAACGCCAACCCCGAGCGCTGCGGATTCTCCCAACCGCCCATCCCCGAATCCACGATCACCAAGCCGCCGAGCGCCGAGCTTCGCCCCGATCAGAAGGACTCGGACTCGCTGCCGGATTACGCCGTGCTTGATGAAATTGTCGCTCGCTATGTGGACGGCAGGGAAGATGCGCGATCGATCGAGTCCGATATGCTTGGCCGCGGCATCATCGATCGCGATGAACTCCGGCGCATCATCCGCCTGATCGATCTCAACGAGTACAAGCGGTTCCAGCTCGCGATCGCGCTGAAAGTGAAACCCGTCGCCTTCGGAAGAGGAAGACGACGGGCGATTGTGCAGCGGTACCGGGTTCTGCGATGACGGTGGGTTCTCGCTTCGGCGTTACGGGCAGACCGTGCCAAACGCGCTGAGCACGATGTTCAGGTCGTCAAGATTCACTGTTCCATCACCGTTCGCGTCACCGTTCTCGATGTCGAATCCGAAGTTCGTGAGCACAAGGTTCAGGTCGTCCAGATTGACCGAGCTGTCACCGGTCACATCACCGGAGCAGTCGGGCCTTGAACAAACATCCCATTTGGCGAGGAGCGCCGAAGGAATCTCCTCGAACGATGAGCCGGATGTTGCCTGCAGAACAAATGACATTCCGCCCCCGAAGTACAAGTCCGGCCCGTTCCCGTCATCAAAGACAACTGATGCGACAGGGTTGCGGTTTGCGCCCTGGCCAAGCGGCAACCATTGTTGACCATCCCATTTGCTAAAGGGTACGACCGGGGATGGAAATGCAGTAAGGAAGGCGTTTCCACCGGCGTAGAGCGTTTGGTCAGAGCTATCGCCAAAGACCTGGAGTGTGGAAACCGAGCCCTTGATCGTTCCGACTGCATTCCATGTGATGCCGTTCCATGAAAGCACCGCTGGGGCATCAAAGGTCGTGCCGGTCACGCCGGCGTACAGCACGGCTGCTTCTCCATTGCCATGTGCAGCGAGCGCGTCCACTCTTGAATCCACGCCGTTTCCAATCGAGAACCAATCACTGCCGTTCCACGCGGCGATGTTCTTCATTGGTGTGCCGTCGACCTGATCAAAAAATCCGCCCACGATCAGCATCGGGCCGGTCGGCCCGTTGAATACCACCAGTGATCTCCCGCGGTTTTGGGAGAGAGAAGGACCGGTGTATGTGAATCCGCCAGCCAGCGGGGACCAGTTCGAGCCATCCCAGCGGGCGATGTTACTGGCGGGTGATCCGCCGGCATGATCGAAACGGCCGGTAGCGTACAACGCTGGCCCGGTGCCATCATCAAACACCGCGAGCGCGAGGATCTCACCATCGGTTCCCTCGCCGACGCTCGACCACTCGCTGCCGTTCCAACGGGCGATGTTTGAAGCGGGTTTGCCGTCCGCTTCACTGAACTTCCCCGCGGCGTACACGGCATCGCCGCTCCCATCGTCATAGACCGCCATTGCTTTCACGAATCCGTTGACACCGCTGCCAAGGGTCTCCCATTGTTTGTTCTGCCACTTGCCGACAAAGGTGGAAACTGAACCGTCTGCGCTGATCGCGAAGCTGCCACCCGCATAGATCGCGTGGCCTGTCTCATCGGACTCTGAGGTGGTCATGGCGTAGATGGAGCCGCTAGCAGGCCACTAAGCAACCATCGCCCGGTGCCGCCACATGAATGTTTCTGCGC
>CBFGRU010000359.1:0-1831 GCA_965651255.1 uncultured Phycisphaerales bacterium | reverse complement strand
ACGAGAACATGCCGATCACCGCCATCATCGCGTACAGCATGTACTCGTTCCACTCCGGCGGAATAAAGGCAATCACCGTCAGGAGTAGGAACAGACGCGGAATCGCCATGAAGATCTCGATGATGCGCATTCCGATCGTGTCAACGATCCCGCCGAAGTACCCCATCAGCGCGCCGGCGGTGATTCCGATGAGAAGCGCGATGCTGGTCGAAACAAAGCCGATGGAAAGCGCCACTCGCGTTGCGCGAACAATGCGGGCCGCAACATCGCTGCCGGACTTATCCGTCCCCATGACGTTCACCGGTCGCGGAATACTGAGGTCATTGAACTCAATGCGCTGCCCGTCAGCGCTGATCGACGCTTCAACCACGCCGGTTCCCGCGGCATTGATTCGATCGAGCACATCGCCGATCGTTTCGACGCCGGCCAGCCGAATGGTAATGCGGTTCACACCGGCGGTGATGATGTTGAAGTCCGGCGCGACGCTGAAATCGGACGCCGAGTCGGCATGCGAGCGCATCCCCTGACCGTTTCTCACCCAACTCAGCGGTGTCTCTCGCGAGAGAGCTGAAGGTTGTTCACCGGCAGGATTTCGCGTTTCGTTCAGGAGACTGACCTCGCGGCGCTCTCTGGTGAGCGCAAGATCAACGGCGGCCAAACTTCCGCCCGATGCCTGTACGCTGAGGCGCGGGCCCAGCGGCGACTGATGCTTCATGAAGCTCTCGCTCGATCGGTAGTCATGCTGAATCGGAGCGAAGACCGCCCAGACCCCATCACTTTGCGACAGTGCGTGGTAGTCAGTCGTATCCTGTGCGCGCTGGCCCAGTGTCCCGATGACCGATGCGGTGACCAGGATCGCAAGACCGCCAAAGACCACGCGCAGAAGCGATGACCCGGTGAGCAGGTTGCCCAACGCATCTCGACGCTCGGTGAAGAGGGCGCGCAGTCCAGACAAGAACCAGTACAGGCCGAGCAGCGCGACGCTCAGGAGAATCGCCACCATCCACCAGGGCATACCCAGAACACCCGTCGTCGCGGACACCGCTGTGTCTGCCGATTGAGAATCCGGGGTGGTCGCCCACGACGCTCGCACTCGAGGCGAGACGAGCGGCGCGATCAATGCCGGCCACGCGCCGAGGATGAGCAGCACCGAGATGGACATTCGCCTTGGTGGTCGCCGCTGCGACTGCGCGCGACGATACACCACAAACGCGGCGATGACCTGCAGCAGGCCGATACTCAAGACCCAGTCCACTGGGCGCAGGGATGCAAGCAGCGGGAACTGCCACCCCGGCCGAACCACCGCGCCGGGCGGAAGTGATGCGTGCACCTCTTCGGGAACCAAGAGCGCGAACGGACGATGGTTCGCGATCATGGGAACAAATACCGCAATCAACCCAAGCACCAGCATGAGCCACATCGCGAAATACGCGATGCGGTGTGATTTGAAATCGCCCCATACGATTTGCGCATACGAGCGGCTGTCGCCGGCAAAACGACGCGCCAGCAGATCCGGCACGAGTTCCTCGCGCTCATCAATCGTTACTCCCGGGGCTTCCGGGATATCGCGTTGGCTGGGTTCGTTGTGTGAAGCCATCGTTCGGTTGATTCAGCGGTAGGTGATTCGTGGATCTGCCAGGGCATACAGCAGGTCAGCGAGGAGAAGGCCGGAGAGATTGAGCACCCCGGCGATGAGGGCCAGCGACTGCACGACGTCATAGTCACGATTCGTCACGGCCCGGAAGGCGAGCAATCCCATGCCTTCGATGCCGAAGATCTTTTCGATAATGATCGAACCGGCGATCAGCACCGGAAGCACCGTCGCGAAGAT
>CBFGRU010000358.1:0-1835 GCA_965651255.1 uncultured Phycisphaerales bacterium | reverse complement strand
AAGAAAGCCGAAATCGAATCGCTCGGCGCCTACCCCGTCGGCGCAGCCGGTTCGCTCGGGCAGGATGCGGATTCCTGCCGCGCCACGCTCGAGAAGTGGCTCAGCGAAACCGAAGACCCCGAACTCGGCAGCCCCGTGCGCGGCATCGTCGCGCCGCACCTCGATTATCAGCGCGGTTGGCCGAACTACGCCGCCGCCTACCGCGCGCTCGATCAGGTGCCTACCCCCGATCGTGTCATCATCCTCGGCACCAACCACTTCGGTCTCGGCGATGGCCTCGTCCTCTCGCGATTTGGATTCCAAACGCCGCTCGGACTTGTTCGACCCGATTCACCCGCGATCACCGCGCTCATCGACAAGCTCGGCCGGGAAGCGCACATCGATGAGCTTGATCATCTCGGCGAACATTCGATTCAATTGCAACTGCCGTGGATTCAGTATCGATTCGGCGATGTGCCGATCATCGCAGCCCTCGTGCCGGACCCGCTGCAGCCGATGATTGAAGATGACGGCGAGCGCATCACGATGGAAGACTTCGCCACCGCGCTCCGCGAAACGCTGGACACCCTCGGCGGCACATCGTTCATTGTCGCGTCGAGTGACCTGAGTCATGTCGGCCCGCAGTTCGGCGAACCGCGCCCTGTCGATGAACAGCGCCGTACCGATGTCGAGCGGCACGACCGCGAGATGATGAGCAAGTACTGCGCTGCCGATGCCGAGGAGTTCCTCGGCGCCATGAAGTGGTGCAACAATCCGACGCGCTGGTGCAGTGTCGGCAACATGACCGCGGCTCTGCTGCTCACGCGGACGGAGGAAGTCGAACTGATCGACTATCGCCAGGCGTACGATGAGCGCGGCCTCGCCCTGGTTTCAAGCGCCGCGATGGCCCTGCTCTGAGTGCGACGATGATCGCCGTCATCCAGCGTGTGCGCCGCGCCAATGTCGCCGTCGAAGCGACCGGGTACCACGCTGCAATCAACTCGGGCCTCTGCATCCTGCTGGGCGTTGAGGTCGGCGATGAGATTGCACAGGCCGAATGGATCGCAGAAAAGATCGCTGCGCTGCGCATCTTTCGTGATGATGATGGACGAATGAACCGCTCGGTGAAGGAGGTAGGCGGTGAAATCCTCCTGATCAGCCAGTTCACCCTTGCGGGCGACTGTAGGAAGGGCAATCGCCCCAGTTTTGTTCGCGCTGCACCGCCGGAGGTCGCCGAACCGCTGTACGAGCACGTGGCCCGGATGTTTACAAGCCGTCATGGGCTTTCGGTCATGACCGGCCAGTTCGGGGCGATGATGATGGTTTCGATCGAAAATGACGGTCCTGTGACGCTCATCCTTGAGCGCCGACCGGCGGATCACCGGTAACCGCGGTGGGACTTCCTGCCCGCGTTGGGAATGTTTCGGGGTCTGGCCAGCGAGTTTTCGCCGGCCGCGAAGATGAACTGGCCCGTGTTCAGAATCCTCCGGCAGGCCCCGGGATTGGTTACTGGGGAAATGAGAAAGGTCAGAAAGGGTCCGGGAAGGACACGCCGAAGGCCGGTGATGTCCTACGCGGTTCGCGTAGAACATTCCGCGGCCCGTGCGGGTGCCCACCCCACGTGGGAGAGTCCAAACCCGGTGGGTGCGTGGATTCACCCGGCCGGGGTGGTGTCCTGCACGAATCGCGTAGAACATTCCGCGGGGCGGGTGGGGCCGTGCCCGGGGCTGAAAGAGGGAAGTATGCCGCCGACGGCGATTGACGGCAGGAACCGGGAGAAAAATCGTAGAATCCATGGATTTATTGCTCCATGGCCTTGATCTTTTCCGAGAATCGGTAACAATTGTCTGTGTGGA
>CBFGRU010000357.1:0-1881 GCA_965651255.1 uncultured Phycisphaerales bacterium | reverse complement strand
GATCAGATGGAAGCCGAGCGAAAGTTGAAGGCGGATGAGCAGCGTCTGCGCCTGGCCACTGACGCGGCAGGCCTTGGTGTCTGGGAACTGGATATCGCGAGCGGCAATCTCTCCTGGACCGGCCGCACACGCGAGATTCTCGGCCTGGATGCCAAAGGAGACGATGCGCCGCTTGAAATGTATCTGCGCTATGTTCACGATGCTGATCGCGCCGTCGCGCAGGAAGCCATCGAAGCATCGATCGCGAAGGGGATTGACTATTTTTCCAGATGTCGATGGAACCACCCGAACGGTACGCTGCGATGGATCGAATCAAGTGGCACGGTGATTCACAATGATCGCGGGCGCGCCGACCGGATGGTCGGGATTGTGCGCGATGTTACCGAGCAGATTGAAAACGAGAATCGACAGCGATTGTTGATGGATGAGCTTGATCATCGGGTGAAGAACAACCTTGCGGCCGTCGCGACCATTGCGGAACAGACGCTGGCATCCTGCGGTTCGCTGGATGAGTTTCGATCATCGTTCACCGGTCGGCTGGTGGCCCTGGCGCGAACGCACGAAGCGCTGGCCCGCGCGAAGTGGCGGGGGATCGATCTGCACCAGGCAGTTGAGCTGGTGCTGGGCGCGTACCTGATGTCAGACCCGCCACGAATTCGTTATCAGGGTGAACGAATCCAGTTGCCGGCCCGGGCCGGGATGCCGGTGTGTCTTGCGCTGCATGAACTGGCAACGAATGCGGTCAAGTACGGTGCGTTGAGTGGACCGTCAGGTTTCGTGGACCTGACCTGGAGGTTGGAGGAGGATGGCGCCACCGTGATCGTTTGGCATGAGAGTGGCGGGCCACCGGTGCGGTCCGCCGGTCAAAGCGGAATGGGGCGTCGGCTGATCGAGGGACTCATCGTGTATGAATTGCGCGGTGAAGTTGATCTCGATTTTCCGGAATCCGGCGTGCACTGTGTGATTCGTCTGGGCCCGATGTTGTCAATGGAGTCATCGACGGACTCCTTGGAACAATTCTGAGTAGGATGGGCCAGGATCGATCGGCGGGCAGACACGCCTTCGAGAGGCCGGAGAATGCGATGGGCAGCGATCGGCGCGCAACCGTGGAGCAGAAGTCAGTGGACCGGTCTTCGCCGGACGAGCGTCTGGTGCGTGGAGCACTGATCATCTGCGCGCTGGGTGTTCTGTTGTGTGTCGTGCTGGGACTGAACGCCTATCGATTGAGTCGTGCGACGTTTCTGTCGAATGTCGCCGAGAACCATCGCCAATTGGCCCTTGGTCTGGCGGAACATCTTGCTTCACACCAGCCGGAAGAAGGCGGTCCCTTCGATCCGGAGGATGTAGCCATCATCGTTCGCGAACACTGGGAAGAAGTGCGCGGCGCATTCCCCGGCAGTCAATTGTGCATCATCGGTCCGGATGGTCGGCTTCTCAGTTGTGATATACACGAAACTGAAGCGCACATTGAGCCAGGTGACTGGATGCTGGAGCCCATGCACGGCGACAGCATGCTGCGATTGCGCGATGTGCTGGCGCAGGGCCGCACTGTGGCGGGGACGCTGGATGATGATCAAGGTTCTCCGCTGATTTCCGCCTATGTGCCTTCCGATGTCGGCCCGCTCCTGATCGGCTTGCACATCAACGTGGCGATGATCACCGGTGCTTTGCGTGAAGCGGCCAATCCGTGGTGGGTTGCGTTTGGTGTGGTGACGTTTATCCTCCTGCCGCTTGGCGCCTATGTGCTTCATCTGATCAATCGTGGCGCGCGGCAGCGTCTCGAACGGACACGAGACGCCCTGGCGGAAAGCGAGCAACTCTTTCGACAGATCGCGGAATCGAGTCACGCAGGTGTCTGGCGCATGGGGCGTGATGGATACA
>CBFGRU010000356.1:0-1882 GCA_965651255.1 uncultured Phycisphaerales bacterium | reverse complement strand
ACGGGAATTGTCCATCCCCGCACCCGGATTCCGCATTCCCGCGGCCGAATCGCCCGTTCCCGCACGAAACTTGCCAGGATCTTCACGCATTTCCGAAGGATGACTGGAGCGGCCGCCCAGGCATGACGATGGGCACAACTGGTTCGCCCGGAAGCGACCTGCCCATCACCACCGAAGACATTGCTCATCATCTGGAAACCGCCATGGCCTCTTCCGACTTCCTTCCCGATCGTCAGACCGAACTCCGCGCGTGGTCGCAGAACTTCAGTCAGAAAATCAGTGATTCGCCTGCCGCCTACGGCCTGACCGCTCAACAGGCAGCCGACTACGCGGCACTGAACGATGCGTACGCGCAGGCCCTGCAGGTCGCGATGCGCAGCAGCACGCGCACGACGCCGGCCATCACCGCGAAGAAAGACGCGATGAAGGCGCTCAAAGCGAAGGCGCGTGAACTCGCGCGCATCATTCGCGCGAACCCGGCGGTGACCTCCTTCCAGCGCGCTTCGCTCCGGCTGTCGCTGTACAAGCCGGATGATCGATCGCCGCGTGTTGCGCGGCCGCAGGATTCGCCGGAGGTGCTCCTCCGGTTCACGGATGGCTGCAGCGTACATGTTCGCCTGCGCGAGCGCGATGGCTATCACCGTCGCAAGCCGCACGGCGTACAGGGTGCGGCGATCTTCACCGCCGTCGGCACCGCCCCGCCCGCATCACTCCGCGACTGGCAGTTCCATGGCATGACGACCAGGACGAAACTGCGCATCACCTTCAGCGGCAAGGAATCGCCCGGCTCGCGCATCTGGATCACCGCGCAGTGGATCAACCCCCGCCTCCAGCGCGGCCCGGCCTCACGGCCGGTCTGCACCAACCTGCCCGGCGGCATGCTGAACTCCATCCACAAACAGCACTCCCTCGTTGCGTAGCCGCAGCGCGTGCTGTGGTGCATCCGCGGTCATCACTCGGCCGCTTCGCCCTCATTCGTGCGGAACCGCTCGAAGAGGCGTCGCGAGAGTTCGTTGCACGCCGCCTCGCCGCTGCCGGCGTTGGTGATGATGACGATGGCAAGGTTGTTTTTCGGAAGAAGTGTCATGAGCGAGAAGAAGCTGCCCGCACTTCCGTTGTGCAGGGAGACCAGTTCGCCCGCGATGTTCGCCCGCGCAAAGCCGAGCGCGTAGTTGCTGCGGATCGGCTGGTGCAGCGTGGTGAAGTGTTCGGTGGGCAGCAGTTCGTTGGCGGCCTCATCGCCGCGCAAGCCCTGTAGATGCACGCGCGCCCAGCGCGCGAAGTCTTCGATCGACATCGACAGATCACCCGCCGGATCGAGCGCAGCCGGCAGCCGATAGGGAAAACTCGGCGGCAGCGGCGTGAGCGTCTCTCCATCGGCGAAGTGGCCCCATGGCTGTTCGGCATCCTTCGCGTTCGGCCAGCCGGGATGGGCCGTCTTCATGCCCAATGGTCGAAAGAGTCGCGACGTGAGAAGCTCTTCCCACGCGGTGTCGGCGATGTGTTCGAGCATGGCCGCCGCGACACCGTAGCCGGCATTGGAATAAGCGAACCCCTCGCCGGGCGTGAAGAGCGGATCTTCATTGAGCACGACTTCAAGGAACGCGCGGCGGGCCCGGCGGGGCGAATCATCGAGGTGCGCGACCTTGGCCATCTGCTCCGGCCGGGGCGCGGTGTACGTCGCGATGCCCGCCGTATGCGAGAGCAGTTGCCTCAGCGTGACCGATTCGTACGCGGGCCTGATGCGGCCGGCGAGGTCGGGGAAGACCTGCACGATGGTTGATTCCCACTTCAGATGACCTTCGTGTACGAGCATTGCCGCGAGGGTGGCGGTGAAGGATTTGGTGCACGAGCCGATGTGAAAGCGTGCATCGGCCTTGAT
>CBFGRU010000355.1:0-1906 GCA_965651255.1 uncultured Phycisphaerales bacterium | reverse complement strand
CGGGAACACGCGAGTGCTCATCGTGGACAGTGATGAAGAAATCGTCGCCACGCTGAAAAAGATCTTCATCGAGCAGACCAGCTACGAGGTTCGTACCGCGACGACCGTCTTCGAAGCGGGTGTCGAGGCGGAACGATTCCGGCCGCATGTCATGCTCTTTGATGTGCACATGGCCGGCAATGAAGGAGAACGCCTTGTCAAGACGCTGCAGAAGTTTGAAGACCTGCAGGTCACGAAAGTGATTGCCATGACCGGCAAATTCACGGACGGTCAGGCGGCACAACTGATTCACCAGGGCTTTGAGAGCGCGTTGCGCAAGCCGTTCAGTGTACGGCAAGTGATCGAAGCGATTGAGAGCGCGCACGCCGTCGTCTATTGACGCAGTGCGACGAAGCACCAACAACGCATAAAGCACGAGGGGCGGTCCACGGATGGACCGCTCTTTGTCATTCAGCGGGACTGACGAGTTGGAAGAAGTCTCCGGCCGTTATCGACCGAGCGGGGTTTCATCCCACGGTTGCACATCATCCTTGCCCTTCGTGAGCAGGCGCAGCCGTTCGACCGTTTCAACATCGGTCGTACGTTCCTGGCCGGGTGCCCCTTGAGCGACTTGCTGTCGCGTACGCAGAATCAACTCGGCTTCACTGGCGAATGGTTTGCGCAGATTGATTCGCCACTCACCCTCACCGACCGTCTCCGCAGTACGGAGTTTGGCCTTCATCGCGTCGCGCGCCGCTGGCGGAAGACGATCAAGACTCTCCGGGTCAATCTCCGGCTGAAGTGTCTGGTCGGCTGCGACGCGCACGATGGAGACCTTCAGCGTGACGACATCGCCCGCAATACTTTCGAGCTTGTACTCGGTGATGTCTTCGTACCTGATGCCGCCCTCACGCAGCGTCCGCCGCCATTGCCACGTTGCACCGACGCCCACGGGCTCTTGCGGCAGCGGCGCGAGCGCAAGGCGCAGCCATTGGCCCTCCTCACGCAGCCGAGCGGTCAGCATCGGACCGGTATCGTCCTCGCCAAGCGGATTGATCGTCATCGAAACCGCCCGTGCATCACCCAGCAGTTGGATGCGAAGATTGTTCATGGCCTCCATCTGAGCACCGAGCATGCGGAGAATGTGCCGACTGGTGGTGGCGTCAGCTTCCACGCGGCCGGTTGTTACTCGGTGTTGAACATGAAGCGTGTGTCCCGCATCGGCCGGGTGCGCGGTGGAGTCAACGTGAATGATGTACGTCGGATCAGACCCGGATGGATATCGTGCGTCTCCATCGAGCGTGAAGGTCCGGCTGGAACGGCGAAGGACCATGCTCTCTCCGGCGCCAACCTCCGGGGCATAACGAAGGGTGTGAAGCGGCTCAACACCTGCTTCGAGAAGCGCGACTTCGTCATCGGTGGTCACGGCCGATGCAGCCGGACCGATGAACAACAGTGCCATGATTGCCGCCGCTACCGACAGCGTCCGGCTGATGGGCGCGGGTGCAACAGGAATGTGCAACATCATCATGACTCCTTGTCGTGCCCTGCGAAGGTGCATTCGAATAGAACTTCGGCAGAATGGTATGGCGGAACGCGACCTTCGTACCGAACAGTTGCATCCATCGATGCATCCGTCATCACCCATCGACCGAATGCGGCTACGCGGCGCTACGATCGGACGGCGGATGAACGCAGAATCACAAAGTACCATTGCATTCCAATCAGATGACCATGACGACCATCACCCGGCAGAATGCACCCCGAACGCTCCGTGAACTCATCGAGAGCGGCTGGAAGTCGCGTTCGGTCAAACAGGAGATTCGCAGCAACTTCATTCGAGCACTGGCAGCCGGAGAGACGCTCTTCCCCGGCATTCTTGGGTATGACGAGACGGTCATTCCTGAGATCAACAACGCAATCATCG
>CBFGRU010000354.1:0-1953 GCA_965651255.1 uncultured Phycisphaerales bacterium | reverse complement strand
CAGAGGCCGGGGCAGAGGAAGGGGCGTCATCGCCTTCGAGGGATTTGCTCTTCTCGCGGTAGTGATCCTGTTGTTGATCTTTGGAGCGGGCGGCTCGGTCGCGTGGTTGTTCTTTGCGGCCTTTGCGTCGTGGTTGCTCTTGACGGGCGCGTCGTTTGTCCTCATCAGTGCGTTCGGTGACATCGGCTTCCGACAGGCCGCGCAGCGGGTCTTCGAGCGAGCGTCCGGCCCGTTCTGCTGCGGCTGCTTCTTCGGGGGTGGGGCAGGCATCGGGGTCCATGAGGTTCTCAACCGGGACGGCGACTTCTTCCTGGTTGTGCTCGAGTTTGACGAGGACGAGTTGGGCAAGGATTTTGCCATCGAGCACGAGGCCCGGGCCGTAGGGAGTGCCGACGCGCGTCTTGCGGTGGGGCAGGTTGGATTTGAGTTCTTTGTAGGTGGCGTCTTCGTAGCGCAGGCAGCACATGAGGCGGCCGCAGCGACCGGAGATCTTGAGCGGATCGAGCGTCGCCTTCTGCATCTTCGCGGCGCGCATGGAGATGGGTTTGAGGACTTTGAGGAAGTTCTTGCAGCAGCAGTGCTGGCCGCAGCGTTCGTAGTCGGCGACGAGCCGGGCTTCATCGCGGGCGCCGACCTGTCGCATTTCGATGCGCGTCTGGAATTCGGTGGCGAGGTCTTTGACGAGATCGCGGAAGTCGATGCGATCTTCGCTCATGTAGTAGAGGGTGAGGGTTTCCATGCCGAGGATGGGTTCCACCTCGACGAGTTTGAGCGGAAGGTTGTGGCTGGCGATGGTGTGCTTGATGGACTTGATCCATCCGCGGGCGGAGTTCTCGAGTTCGGCCTGTTTGTTGAGGTCTTCGATGGAGGCGATGCGGGTGATGCGGCCGTTGGTGTGGAAGGGGAAGTCCTTGCCGCCGGAGTTGTTGATGTATTCGAGCATTTCCTTGCGCGTGACGCTTTTGCCGCAGCCGGCGTTGGCGCAGGTGGTGGTGAGCATTTCGACGATTTCGGTGCCGCGCTGGGTGCGGGCGATGAGCTTGGTGCCGCAGCCGGGCTTGACATCGCCATCGTAGGGGAACTCGCCGATGAGCTTCATGCGGCCGAAGCGGACGACGAGGGTCTTGGGCACTTCGAGCGAGGCGTAGAGCTCCGCATCGGTCATGGCAGAGCGGTGGCGCGGATCGGCATCGGCCTCGAAAACGGGCAGGGGAACGATGGACATGGTGGTGTTCGGTCGTTTCGCGTCGGCGATTCGGCGCGCAGCAAGATCATGTCGCGATCAGGCGCGGGCGGTGTGAATCGGCATGTCGCCAGGAAGGGGTTTCAGAGGCCGGACACTCTCCTGGCGGAGCGCCGGTTCCAGACGCGAACAGGTTGAAGGGTCATCCTAGCGGAGTGGCGGTCGGATTGCACGCGCGGATTACGCATCAGCCGGCGGCAGGGCGCGGAGCACCGCGCGAACGGGGCTGGCATCGAACCCGACCAGCCGGAGCGGGAGCGCGATGAGTTCGTACCGCCCCGGCGGAACAGCCGCGAGCAGCAGCCCTTCGAGAATCGCGAGGTCGTGCTGAAGAATGCGATGGTGGGTGGGCAGGTCTTTCGAGGTCATCAGATCGACGCTGGGGGTGTCGATGCCGATGAGCTTGACGCCGCGCGCTGCGAGATGATCGATGAGATCGGGGTCGATGGCGGCGAAGTCGTCGTTCCACTGTTCGGGGTCGGGAAAGGTGCCGGTGGCGAAGAGGATGCGCTCGGCGCGGATGGAGTCGGTGAGATGGTCGATGCCGAAGCGCTGACCGCGCGCGATGTTGATGTGCATGACCTGACAGGGGCCGAGGTAGGAATCGAGCGGGCGCTCGTCGATCGAGGGTGCGTTCTGGCCGTAATGGTTCGGGCCGTCGGCATGGGCGCCGAGATGAACGGTCGCGCGCAGGGTGGAGAGGGTGACAC
>CBFGRU010000353.1:0-1964 GCA_965651255.1 uncultured Phycisphaerales bacterium | reverse complement strand
ATCTGAATCGGTCGATGTCCAGTGGCCACCCGGCAGGAGGATCCTCGCTTCATGCTCCTCTGCAGTGTCCATGATATCGACCCCGGAATGGTTCTGGGGGCCAGCGTTCTGCACCCGCGCCGACCGGATACGGAGTTGCTGCGCGCGGGGGTTGCCCTCGATCGCCAGATGATCGATCGGCTGCGGAAGTTCGAGGTCACGCAGGTCTGGGTTGAACACGATGCCACCCGTGATCTTGACCTGGCGGTGCTGCCGCGACTCGATCAGTCACAGGTTGCGGTGTACCAGAAACTGAAGGATGACCTTCGCCGAGTTTCGTCTTCGACGATCTCGACCGGTCAGGTGCAGCAGTACCGGCAGGTCATCACTGAACTCGTGTTTCAGGTGACTGCCGGCCAGAAGTACGCGCGACTGGGCAGTGTGCTGGCCGGGGCGGACGGCGCTCTATTCACCCACTCAGCGAATGTTGCGTACCTGTCGATTCTGGCGGGCCTCGATCTTGAGCACTACATCATTCGTGAACGTCCGCGAATGGCGCCGGGTCACGCGCGCGACCTTGTTGCACTGGGCATGGGTGGAATGCTGCATGATATCGGCAAGGCGCTGATGCCCGCCGATGATCAGCACGTTCACGAATCGCATTGGCCGGCTGAAGAGTGGAGCGAAGCGTATCGCGCGCATCCTGCGACCGGATACAAACTGTTGAACGAGGCGCGCGTCCCCGCATCGGCCAAACACTGTGTTCTGCACCATCACCAACGGTTCGATGGGACCGGCTGGCCCCGAGTCAGGCGTGATGGTCAGGATGTTCCCTTCGCGGGAAATGAGATTCACATCTTTACGCGAATCGTCTCTGCGGCCAATGCGCTTGATGGTCTTCTGACCGATGCACAGGGAGAGTCCAGGCCACCGATTGCGGCGTTGCGTGACTTTGCCAGCGAGCGATTTGCGGGCTGTTTCGATCCGATGGTTCGCGACTGCCTGCTGCGGAAGCTCCCGCCGTTCGCCATTGGTGCGCTGGTGCACCTCTCCGACGGGCGACGAGCGGTTGTCGTGTCGCCGAACCCGGTGCAGCCATGCCGGCCGACGGTGCGCGACCTTTCGGCGACGACTCGGGAAGGGAACGAAACGAGCGCGGTGATTGACCTTTCGCTGCGTCGCGATCTGCACATCGTTTCGTGCGCTGGTGAGACGGTGGAAGACCTTCTGTTCGACCTTCCTGAGAGCCCTGTTGCCGGGGCGGGCGAGGTGAGAAACGAAGGCGGGGAGACCGCACAACACCGAATGGCTGGCTGAGTTTTACGATGCCGATCGCCGGTGTCGGTACCGCGAGCAGGCGCGGAAGTACGCCGATCATTCTGCAGAGGTGTGCTGAGTTGGGCACCGAGCCGCGCCCCGGGGCGTGTTGTGGATGAGTAGCGGCAGCGGATACGGGCTTCCGGCGGCTCGCAAAAACCTTGTTGCCCCCCTCTTGTGAATGGAAGATTTGGGTATCCTATTGGCCACAAGCCGGCGGCCGTCGCCGGCAGCACGCAGATTGTGTCCGGCAAACCCCAAAGAAGCCCGGACCGTGCCATCGCAGTCACGTCGCCCACCCAGCCCTGCCTGCTGCCGTGAGCTTCGGCCTGCTTGGGAGGAGTTTCGATGAAGATCTATGTCGGCAACTTGAACTTCCGGACAACTGAAGACGCACTTCGCGAGCTGTTCTCGCAACACGGGCAGGTCGATGAAGTGGCGGTCATTACCGACCGCGAAACCGGCCGACCGCGAGGTTTCGCCTTTGTCACCATGGCCACCGATGAAGATGGGAACGCGGCCATCGAAGCGCTCAACGGATTTGAGTTCGATGGTCGGACCTTGACGGTGAATGAAGCGCGACCGAAGGCCGGCGGCGGAGGGTTCGGCGGTGGTGGCGGCGGTGGCGGTGGCTTTGGCGGTGGACGCGGAGGCGGCCGTGGCGGTGG
>CBFGRU010000352.1:0-1965 GCA_965651255.1 uncultured Phycisphaerales bacterium | reverse complement strand
CGAGCAAATAAATAACAATACCCATAACCCCTACTCCCACAACCTGCTCTCCTCCATAACCAACCTCGGCTCCATACCCAAAACGGCCAAACTCAACCAAGCCATACAAGTCAACGTAACCCATCCCATCAACCACCATCAGGACAACCTCGGGTGGTGCAGACCGATCCACCCCGGGCCATCCGGGTCGCTATTGGTGCAATCAGGGTCGAAGATGCGACCGACATAGGCCTCAGCGCCCGCCCACAGGATGCGCCCCCGTCCGAGCATCTGCTCAAGCCCCGGCATGCGCCGCGCGACCATTGGAGATTGCGCCAACCATTGGGTCGAGCACGCCCCGACGACGATTCCGACCGCGAGCAACCCCAGCCACACGACATCCAGCCCCGGCCGAAGAAACGTCGCACCCATGACGACGGCCGTCACCATCAGCATCACCACCGCCATCGCGCCGAACCACGCCCCGATGCGCAGGATCGACATGCCATCCACACGCAGGTGGTAGGCGAATCGCGCGATCAATCCGAGACGAATCGGCGCGTAGTTGAGCGCATTGGCAACGATGTTCAGAATCTGCAGATCGCGCCAGCGCAGTGCCTGCACCGGCCGAATGAAGACCCAGAACGTCGAGCCGTTGATGAGAAGACTGACCAGCGTGCAGCCGAGCATCGCCATGATCAGGAGCGGATCGGCCTCGCGCAGTCGCGAAATCGCTGCGCCGGCATCATCGCCCCGAAAGGCGTACCACACGCACGCGCCCAGCAGGCCCGCCCCGATGACGAAGAACGCCAACTGTCCGAGCATCCGCCGAGGCCGCAGCATGCCCGACTCGCGCAGCTCGCGCGTGGCATCGGCCGGTGCCGCATCCTCAGCGCGAATCTCTTCGTTCATCAGGTTACTCCCCCCGTTCCGCGCTCGGGACATCGGGCAGAATCATCACCGGCCGGCGGCGCAAACGCTCGCGCGTGATGACATAGATCGCGCGCAACCCATCGCGCACACCGATCTTCTTTCCTTCAGCGACATTGCGCGGCGCGTATGACACCGGCACTTCCGCCAGGCGCACGTTCAATCGCGCAAGCGCCGCGGTAATCTGCGGTTCAACTCCGAAGCGATCTTCATCCAGCATCGGCAGCACCCGCCGCAGTATCCGCACCGGCATCAGTTTGTAGCAGCACTCCATATCGCTCACCCGGTAGCCGGTCATCAGGTTACTGAACGCCGTCAGGAGCGCGTTGCCGGCGCGATGAATCCTCGACCACCATCCGCCCGCCGCGCGGTGCGAGCCGAAGCGCGTGCCGTAGACGACTTCCGCCTCACCGCGCGCGATCGGCCCGAGCAACGGTGCGTACTCCGCGGGGTCGTACTCAAGGTCCGCATCCTGAATGATGACGACATCATCATCCGGCGCGCCGGTGCGCAGAATGTGCTCGAAACCGGTGCGCAGCCCCGCACCCTTCCCCCGGTTCTCCGCATGAACCAGCAGCATCAGCCGCCTGCCGGACCCGGCAAGTTCCTTCACCAGTTCATCCGCCAGCGCGCCGGTGTTATCGCCGGAGTGGTCATCAATCAACACCAGCGACTTCGACCACCCTTCAAGCAGCGGCGCCGCCAGCACACGATCAACGCAGGCGCGCAGTGTCGCCTGTTCATCGTAAAACGGAATCACCACATGCAGAGTCGGCACGGTTGCCGCGCATCATACCGCGATGTTCGCGCCCTGCGCGGTTCAACCGTCGTTGCCGGTTCCGGCGATCTTCGACCGCATGCCCGTATCCGCCTGGATGTTCTGCATGCGATAGTAATCCATGATGCCGAGGTTTCCGCTGCGGAACGCTTCGGCCATCGCCTTCGGCACTTCCGCCTCGGCCAGCACGACCAGCGCGCGGTTCTTCTGCACTTCCGCCTGAAACTCCTGCTCCTGCGCAACGGCCATCGCGCGGCGTTTCTCGGCCTCGGCCTGGA
>CBFGRU010000351.1:0-1966 GCA_965651255.1 uncultured Phycisphaerales bacterium | reverse complement strand
CCCATGACCGGTTCGACTGGCTTGCGCACTCACACCCTGTGTGTTTCCAGTCAGGTCGGTTGCGCGATGGGGTGCGCCTTCTGTGAAACAGCACAGATGGGCCTTCTGCGACAGCTCTCTGTTGATGAGATCGTCGGGCAATGGTTCGCGGCACGTTTTGCTCGCGGCATCGACGTCAAGAACATCGTGTTCATGGGCATGGGTGAACCGATGGACAATCTCGAGACGGTCATCCACGCCATTCGGATTCTGTCAGATCACAACGGTCCCGGCATTCCACCGGCGAACATCACTGTTTCCACCGTCGGCCGGCCGGATGGCATTCGACGGCTGGGAGAATTCGCCCGCCAACCGGGCTTCCGACGATTGAACCTTGCGGTCAGCATCAATGCGCCGAACGATGACATTCGGCGCACGATCATGCCGATCACGCGCGCTCATCCCCTGTCAGAACTCATTGAAGCGATGCGCAACTGGCCACGACGCCCGAACGATGTCGTATGCGTCGAGTACGTGCTGATTCCGGGTGTGAACGATGCACCTGAACACGCAGATGAACTCGCAGATCTCTTGCGGTCAATCCGCTGCACCGTGAATGTCATTCCCTACAACCCACGGCGCGACTCGCCATGGTCCGCACCAACGGAAGAATCGATCCAGATGTTCATGGCCCGACTGCGGGCCCAGGGACAGTTCACCAAACGCCGGGGAACAAAGGGGCGCGTGGCAATGGCGGCCTGCGGACAACTGGGGAACCCGAACATTCGCATGCGAAAGTTTGTCAGTCTTTCCAAGGCCGACCAGACCGGCCCCGGCGCCGTCAAATCCGAACGGTGATCCACATGCTTGCGATGATTCCTGCCGATCATGCACGGGAGGCATGATGCAATGGATCAGCGTGAGCACTCCATCCCGTCCGAGGGGCCCGGCTACCCCGCATCAACTGCGGATGTCGAATCTCAGATTCCATCGCGACGGTGGCGAAGTCAGTTTGTGTATGTCGGTCTCTTTACCGGACTCAGCGGCGCTACCGTCGCGATCGGACTCATGGCGCTTGGCGGACCACTTTGGCTTGCGACGATTCTCGGACCGGCGCTCGGTGGACTTCTCGCGGCCGTTATCTGCCCCCATCGAACTCTCACCGAGCTTGATGCCGACTACCGTGCGATCAATCACCTTGAACGAACTCTTCGTCAACTCAGCTTTGAAGGACGCCGGGCGCCGATGTCCAGCGTCCTGGTCGATCGTCCCGGCATCGTCGGCGCGTTGAGTCGCGCCATCCATGCCCGGCTCATCGAAGCGCTCGCGCAGCACGCGGAGGTTCGCCTGCTGAAGCGGACCATCGATGTCACGATCGAACGTCGCACCAAGCTGGCGACGGCAGATCTCTCTCGGCTTGCGCGAACAGACCCCTTGACGGGACTTGGCAATCGCCGCGCGCTGGAAGAAGCGATCATCGACCTGTATCAGCATCGCGCCACTCCGCGGATCGCCGTATCGGTCATGTTGATCGATCTTGATCACTTCAAAACGATCAATGACACGCTGGGCCATGACACCGGCGATGAAATCCTGCGGCATCTTGCTGACTGCCTGCTCTCAACGCTTCGGTGTGACGATGTTCCAGCCCGGCTCGGTGGCGATGAGTTTATTGTGCTGCTCCCCGGTGTCAGCGAACGCGATGCTCGCCGCGTCGCGGAGCGGATCCGGCAACTCTTTCACCAGATGCCCTGGCGAGATTCGACGGTCCCGCGCGCAACACTGTCGATCGGAATTGCGACGGCCCGCGAGGAACAGCCCTGCCCGCCTTCGACCCTGCTCCGCCGGGCGGACCAGGCCCTCTACGCGGCCAAACGCGACGGCCGCAACACCACGCGGTCCGCAGGAGAGTCCGACCACACAATGGCGGTCGCATAGGTGGATGTGCTCCTGACCACACACCAGGCAACGTCCGAAACTCCCCGAC
>CBFGRU010000350.1:0-2003 GCA_965651255.1 uncultured Phycisphaerales bacterium | reverse complement strand
AGTTCTTCCTCTCCGTTCGTGTGGCGCACGCGGATGGTCACTTTCGTGCCCGGCTCTCCCTGCAATCGTCGAATGCACTCCTGAACGGGCATGCGGAATGTTGTTTCACCTTCTATCTCCAGAACAATGTCACCCGCCATGACACCGGCTTCGAGCGCGGGTGAATCGTCCATCGGCGTCACAATACGATGGTGTCATCCACGATGTCGATCTCAGCGCCAATGCCGACGTACGTTCCGAACACGGCCTTGTCAAAGTCCGACATGCGCTGCGGCGAGACGTATTCGGTGTATGGATCCTCAAGCGTATTGATCATGCCGTTGATCATCGCTTCCTGCATCGCCTGCTGTTGATCGACGGTCGGCGATTCGACGTAATGATCGAGAAGCAGGCGACGAACAACGATGAGCGGCTCGTACCAGTCATAATCGGCGGCGCGGGATGCAAGCGCCAACGGCAGATGAATGAACAGTCCGCCGAAAAGAATGATGAGCAGACCGATGCCGACGATGTTCTTTCGCTGTTTCACAGGCGCGTTCCTTTGCCAGGCGTGGATCAATCATAGTCGAGTGATCGCATCGCTCGGCTTGCGGGAGCAGTCGCGGCGTATGATCACGCTCGTACACTTGGAACCGGCAGCACCGTGTCGGAAGTTTTCATGTCGCAAGGCAATCTGAAGCGTGACAAGCTGGTGGTGGTGGCAGAACGAGCAGTGCTCGTGGCGGTGATCCTGCGCGATCGACCGAAAGGCAACGACGACGGCGAGGACGGCGGCGACATGTTCCGTGAACTCCGCGCGCTGGCTGAGACGGCCGGCGCGTCAATCGTCGGCGAACTCGTGCAGCGCCGGCAGAAGCCCAGCGGCCGATCCTATCTGGGAAAAGGCAAACTCCAGGAACTGGCAGAACTGGTCCGGATGACGAAGGCATCGCTTGTCATTTTTGATAATGATCTTGCGCCATCGCAGATCGGAGCCATTGAAGAAGTCTGCGAGTGCAAAGTGATTGACCGCAGTGAGTTGATTCTTGACATCTTTGCCAATCGCGCAACGACGCATGCCGCCAAGCTCCAGGTCGAGATTGCACAGCTTGAATACACCTACCCTCGTCTGCGGGCGATGTGGACCCACCTCGAGCGGATTGCCGGCGGATCACCCGTCGGCATCGGCACGCGCGGGCCGGGAGAACAACAGCTCGAGATTGACCGCCGAATCGTCAACCGGCGCAAGCAGATGCTTCGTCGCGAACTCGCTGAGATCGAAGAACGGAAGAGCCGGGAAGTCTCACAGCGAAATCTCGACCATTTCACCATCGGGCTCGTTGGATATACGAACGCCGGGAAGAGCACCCTGTTCAATCGACTCACCGAAGGCGGCGCATATGCGCAGGACCAGCTCTTCTCAACGCTCACCACGCGCGTGAATCGATGGAACCTCGGCGGAGGTAGTGTGGCGCTGCTTTCCGATACCGTTGGCTTCATCCGCGATCTGCCCCACCATCTGGTCGCATCTTTCCGCGCCACGCTGGAAGAGACACGCTATGCGAAGCTGCTTTTCATTCTGCTGGATGTCACCGACATTGATGCGAGACGTCAACTGCGCACGGTGCATCACACACTGAACGAAATCGGCGCTACCGGCCAGCCACGCGTCCTCCTGTTGAACAAGATTGATCGCCTGGAGGATCCTGACGAAGTCGCACGCTGGAAGGATGAGTACCCCGATGCGATCGCGATCAGTGCCAAGACCGGCGCGGGACTGGATCGAATGCTGGAGATCGCGCGTGAGCACATGCTGGGCGGTCTGAAGGAAGTGAACATCACCATCCCCCTTCGCGAAGGCCGGACAGTGGATTTCCTCGAGAAGCGAACGGAAGTCATCGACCGGACGTACGGCGACGGGTTCGTCACACTCCGCACGCACATCGGGCGGAACCAGCTCGAACAGGCGCTTTCGCTGGGGGGGGCAATCCGCGTGAACGATGGCGATCCCCACCGCGCCCTCA
>CBFGRU010000349.1:0-2011 GCA_965651255.1 uncultured Phycisphaerales bacterium | reverse complement strand
TTCCAGATCGGCACGGACTGTGCGCATGCTTTCTGTTGATGCGGGTCCCTGATGCCCCCGCGCCCCGGAATGGAGAACGTTCCGCGCGACAAGCAATCGTCAACGCGATCTTTGAATCTTGAAGGAGTGAAATCATGCTGGAACTCATTCGACGCGACCCCGTGCACAACTCGATGCGCGACCTGATGAACTTCATTTCGCGCGATCCCTTCTTCGCCTCGGCAGAGGGAAATGAAGAGGGCAACCTCGCCCTCGATGTGAGCGAAAATGAGAGCGAAGTGCTCGTCCGCGCTTCGCTGCCCGGCTTCAAGAAGGAGCAGGTCGATGTGAACATTCACAACGGCATTCTCTCGATCAAGGCCGAGCGCACCGAGGAAGAGGAAACCCGGAACGAGAAGTTCTACCGCCGCGAGCGGCGCTTCGGTTCGGTGAGTCGGCGCATCGCCCTGCCGGGCGTGGTGAGCGAGGCCGAGGCCAACGCCGAGATGACCGACGGCGTGCTGACGATCCGCATTCCCAAGAGCGAAGTCGCCCGGCCGAAGCGCATCAGCGTGAAGTGACCGCGCATCCACCGGCAGTTTGATGGATAGATGCCACCCGCTCGTCGTCCGTTGGCGACGAGCGGTTCATTTTGCCCTTCACCGTCGCGCCAACGGTCGTCATGGCGCAGGTCCGGTCTATCATCCCGCTTTCCATTTCACCCGTTTTCAATCGGTTCCCGTCGATCCAGCGACGGAGAGGAAGGATTCAAGCTCATGGCCACGCGGAGAGCGAAGATTTCGGTGATCGGTGGCGGCAACGTCGGTTCGAGCTGCGCCCTCTGGGCGGCGGCGAAGGAGCTTGGCGATGTCGTGGTGCTCGACATTCCCGCCCAGGAGAACGTCATCAAGGGCAAGATGCTCGACCTCGCGCAGTGCTCGCCCATCGAGCGCTTCGACTCGAACATCATCGGCACCGCCGACTACAAAGACACCGAGAACAGCGATGTCGTCATCGTGACCGCCGGCATCCCGCGCAAGCCCGGCATGAGCCGTGATGACCTCATCGCGACGAACGTGAAGATCGTCAAGAGCGTGGCGGAGAACGTCGCGAAGCATTCGCCCAACGCGATCATGATCGTGGTGAGCAATCCGCTCGATGCGATGGTGTACACCGCGTGGAAGGCGAGCGGCTTCCCGACGAACCAGATCCTCGGCCAGGCGGGCTGCCTGGACGTCGCGCGCTTCCGCACGTTCATCGCGATGGAACTCGGCTGCTCGGTGGAGGACATTCAGGCGCTCCTCCTCGGCGGGCACGGCGATGACATGGTGCCCCTGCCGCGGTACACGAGCGTGCACGGCATCCCGCTGAGCCAGCTCCTGCCGGAAGACAAGATCAACGCGATGGTCGAACGTGCGAAGGTCGGCGGCGGCGAGATCGTCAAGCTCATGGGCACAAGCGCGTACTACGCGCCCGCGAGCGGTTCGGTGCAGATGGCGGAAGCGATCGTGAAGGATAAGAAGCGCATCCTCCCCTGCGCCGCGTATTGCGACAAAGAATACGGCGTGGGTGGGTATTTTGTGGGCGTGCCGTGCATTCTGGGCGCGGGCGGCATGGAGAAGGTCATCGAGATCGAGATGGATGCGGGCGAGAAGAAGCTGATGAACGAATCGATCAGCCACGTGAAGGATCTCGTGAAGGTCGTGCGCGACACGTTCCCGGAACTCGCGTAACGCGCGATACCAATCCTGCGGTTTATCCAAAGCCCACGTTTGCGAGAACGTGGGCTTTGTCGTTACCATGGGCGCGTGTTCGACGCGGAGTACGCCATCTGGTATTGGGCGGCGTTCATTCTCGGTGCACTCGCGCTGGGTCTATTCATCTACTTCCTCATCGGCGACCGCAAGCGCGCGCAACGCCGCTGTCCGAAGTGCTGGTACGACCTCCGCGACATTCCCGGCTTGCGCTGCCCTGAATGCGGCAAGGCCGCCCGACACGAGAAGAAACTCCACCGAACGCGGCGTCGCAAATG
>CBFGRU010000348.1:0-2048 GCA_965651255.1 uncultured Phycisphaerales bacterium | reverse complement strand
CAGATCGCGGAATCGAGTCACGCAGGTGTCTGGCGCATGGGGCGTGATGGATACACCATCTACGCCAATCAACGTCTCCGCGAGATTCTGGAAGTTGAAACGCTCGATGAGTTGAAGACGCGAACATTCCGCGAGTTCTTCTCCGCGGAGATGGTTTCGCGGATCGAACGCGAGTTGGCGAAGCGTCGTCACGGTGTTGCAAGCACGTATGAGGTTGAGGTCACCGGCCTTCGCGGAACGAAGCGAAGCATCCTGATTTCCGGCGCGCCGATGAGCGGTCCGGACGGACCGGATTCCACGTTTGTTGCAACCGTCATCGATATCACCGATCTGCGTGAGACGGAGGCCGCACTGCGGGAGGCGGCCGACCAGCTACGGCTTTCGATCGCGGTTGCCCGCATTGCACTCTTTGATTGGAACGTGCGAACCGGAAAGGCCGAGTGGATCGGTGAGATGATCGAATTGTGCGGACTTCCTGCCCGCGAGGTTGCCGGCGTGCCGGAGCAATTCATCGACCGTGTCCATCCTGATGACCGCGATGCTGTACAACGCCGCTGGAACCGTGCGATCAGTTCAGGCGATCCATATTTCGATGAGTATCGCATCGTGCTCGATTCGGGTGAAGTGCACTGGGTCGCGGTGGAAGGCCGGTTGTTTCACGATGCAACTGGCAAACCGTCCCGAATGCTGGGCGTTGTTCGAGATGTTTCGGGAACGAGGAATCAACTGTCGGAATTGACGACCACGCGGCAGCTTCTGGAACAGACCTTCGCCAGTCTGCGTGAAGCGGTCCTTGTCGTTGACCGTGATTCGATGCAGATTGTTTCTTGCAACCAGGCAGCGGAAACCGTGTTGGGTTACCCGCCGGAAGACCTGACGGGTGGAACGCTCGCGCAGCTCTACCCGGATGATGACACCTGGGCCGCCCGGTTTGCGGACCAGTCATCGGCTCTGGCTGAAACAGGGTTCTATGTTCGCGATGACCGGATTCGCCGCGCCAACGGTGTGACGTTTGTCGCAGAGATCACGATCACACTCCTTGAGCAGCAAGAATCGAAGCGAGCATACATGGTGGTCGTGGTGCGCGACATTACGGTTCGGCGGGAAGCCGAACAGCGATTGCGCGAGAGTGAACGTCGGTATCGGCAGGTGTTCGATCAACTGTCCGATGGAATCGTCATCAGTCGCGACGGTCGCATTCTCTTTGCCAATCAGGCGTTGGCCCGACTGATTGGTGTGCGGTCTCGTGATGAACTCATCGGTCGCAACGTCCTTGATTTCGTCCCGACCGATCGTCAGCAGGACCACATCGAGCGGGGGAATCGGGCGTTGTCGGGCAATCCCATGCCGTTGGCGGAGTGCGCGCTGCTGCGCCCGGATGGTTCGGTTGTACCGGTGGAGACGATTTCCACGCGCACGATGTATGAACGAGCGCCGGCCGTTCAGACCATGGTTCGAGCAATCACGGAGCGATTGCGAACGGAGCGTGGTCTGCGCGAAAGTGAGACTCGCCTGCGTGTGCTGGTCGACCAGTTGCCCGCAATTCTGTGGACCACCGATCGAAACCTGCGGTACACCTCCAGTGTCGGTCAGGGGCTGCGACTGCTGAAGCTTGAACCGAACGAAATCGTCGGCCAGTCTGTTGATCAGTACCTGAGGAACTCAGATGCAAAGGATGATCGGCTGTCGCTCAGTGCCCACCGCCGCGCGCTGGAGGGGCAGTCAAGCACTTATGAGGTGTACCGGATGGGACATTGGTTTGAGTGCTACACCGAACCGCTGCACGATCGGAGTGGCCAGATCGCCGGTGTCGTCGGGCTGGCGATTGACATCTCCGAGCGAAAGAAGGCGGATCGACGGCAGCGGCTGATGATGGATGAACTTGATCATCGAGTGAAGAACACGCTTGCGTCTGTCGTTTCCATCGCGGAGCAGACAATCAGCTCGTCCGACTCACTGAACGAGTTTCGCCAGTCGTTTCTTGGTCGCGTGATTGCGATGGCCCGAACGCACGAGGCGCTGGCTTCGGGCAAGTGGGAAGGTGTTGA
>CBFGRU010000347.1:0-2057 GCA_965651255.1 uncultured Phycisphaerales bacterium | reverse complement strand
GATGTAGTTGGGTTTCGCCAAACTCAAAGCGCGCGGCTTTTCGCGATGACATGAGACCCACCTTAGCAAGCGACCCGAGGACACGCACTGATCTGTCTATCTGAATCGGTGTGTGTCCCCGATTCGCCTCTGGTGTCCCCGATTCGCCGTATCTCGCGCATGAAAGCGCGAGCGCTATTCCTGGTCTAGGGTTCGAGCGGCGTAGCGCACATTAACGACGTCTCTCGAGTGGACTTCACCCGCGTCCGCGCGAGGTGGCGTTCGCCCCAGATGCGCACGGTCTCTATCAGCGGACGCAATGTCTCGCCGTATTCCGTAAGCATGTAGCGCACGGGTGCGGGTACGGGTCCATTGGTCTCTCGCCGTATCAGGTCCTGCGCTTCCAGTTCGCGAAGCTGCTCGACGAGCACCTTGTGCGACACCGGCGCGATGCGCCTCTGAAGTTGTCGGAATTGATGCGGCTCGCGGCCGAGCCAGTAAAGGATCGTGAGCTTCCATTTGCCGCCGATCGCGACGAATGCCGCGTTCAGCGGGCAGTCCGCAAGTGGATCGGGTCGCGTCGAACGCGGGCGGTTACCTGCGGGTGCGTTCTTGCTCATCGCGCCCCCTTCCTGTTACTTGTGAGGCATGAACAAACACACGACATCATTCATCGTCATGTTGCTGTGTGCAATGCCTTCGATCGCAGATGATGCGGCACGCGCATTCGATTCACACATTGGCACCTGGCACACGACGCTCAAAGTTCTGAAGGATCCGTTGACGGGTTCCACGACCTGGCTGAGCTACGAGGGCACGACCACGGTGCGCCCTGTGCTGCACGGACGTGCAAATCTCGCAGAGCTGGAGGTAGCAGGTGAGGCCGGCCGCATCGATGGTGTAAGCCTGCGGCTCTACAACCCGCGCTCCGGACAATGGACGCTCAACTATGCAAACCTCGCCAACGGAATGCTCACGACGCCATCGATCGGTGGGTTCGACGGCGGCCGTGGAGAGTTCTACAGCGACGAGAAAATTGGCGGGCGCGATGTACGGGTGCGTTTCGTCATCGAGCCGCAAGGTCCAGACGTCATTCGCTTCGAGCAGGCATTCTCGATCGATAGTGGGCGTACGTGGGAAGTAAACTGGATCGCCACCGACACGCGCGTCGATGCGCGCTGAGGTGTGCCCCTGGGAGCGCGCCATTGACGTTCGACCAAGGTAGGCGGACGGTGTTAGGTCCGAGCGTTGACGGCGGGAAATTGCTCATTTAGAAGCACGCCGGTGTCGGTTCGGGCCCACCTGGATCGTCTTTTCAATGTCGCGTGCTTGCGCGGCGCTCATTAAAGCTCGGAGATCGCCATGAAAAAAAAAAAAACCTAAGCGCTGCCGCGCTCGCCGCTGTGCTGTGCGCGTCCGCTATCGCCATCGCGTCCGACAAGGGCTCGACCCCGCCTGCCTCCACTGCGCCAGTGCCGGCGGGCGCTTACACGCTCGACAAAGCGCATGCCAGCCTCATCTTCAAAGTGAATCATCTCGGCTTCTCCAACTACACGGCGCGCTTCAAGCGGTTCGACGCGAAGCTGCAGTTCGATCCCGCCGACTTGCCTGCGGCGAAGCTCATTGCAACCGTCGACGTGACGTCGCTCGAAACCGACTTCCCCGATCCGGCGATGCTCGACTTCAACGCGCAGCTTCTCGGCGAAGAATGGTTCGATGCCGCACGGTTCCCAACGATGGAATACCGCTCGAAGCGGATCGAGCAGACCGGACCGAAGAGCATGCGCATCCATGGCGATCTCACGCTGCGCGGGGTCACGAAGCCTGTGACGTTGGAGGCGACTTACAACGGCGGCTACGCCGGTCACCCGATGGATCCGCATGCGCGTATCGGTTTCTCGGCGCATGGCACATTGAAGCGATCGGACTTCGGCATCTCCTACGGGATTCCGGCACCGGGCACGATGATGGGTGTGGGCGATGAGGTCACCGTCATCATCGAGACGGAGTTCAATGGCCCGCCGCTCGCGGCGGCGGAGGAAAAGTAGGAGGGTGGGCTGGAGTCCGGGCCTCTGCGC
>CBFGRU010000346.1:0-2077 GCA_965651255.1 uncultured Phycisphaerales bacterium | reverse complement strand
CCATCAATCGGACGCTCACGCGCGGGCGGAAGAATATCTCCGTAGCGGTTCGCAAGGAACTGAACCTCAAGGCGGCGGACATCAAGGACCAGTTGTTTATCAACAGGGCCACCGCGCAAAAACCAGGCGGATACATCCGCGTCAAGCGGCAGCCGATGCCGCTGAAGCGATACGGCGCACGACAAACCAAGACCGGCGTTACCGTCAAGGTCAGAAAAGACGAACCACGGGAAAGGCACCCGCACGCGTTCATCGTCAAGAGCCTCGGCGACCATGTGTTTGAGAGACGCGGGCCTGAGCGGTTCCCCATCGATAAGAAATATGGTCCGACGCTGGTAGGCGTTCTGGAAAACGAACCCGGATTGATCGACGGCGTTCTGGACAACCTCAACGAGTTTTTCAATTCCACGTTCGACCGCGAAATCAATTTCGAACTACTGAGACTCGGCGCAAAATGAACCTCCCCATTCTCGAACGCATCGCGCTGAATCTCATCGACACGCTTAAAGGTATCTCTGTTCAAGCGGGATACCTCAACGACGTGCAGGTCCAGCGCATGAACCTGAAGCGCGGCACCAGCTACCGCGACCGCATGATTCTCGTGATGACGGGAAGCGCTGAACGTCTGGATGACCAGGAATCAGTCGGCTTCCTGCACTGGGAGCAGTCGTTCCTGTTGACCTGCTTCGTGCAGGAATCAGATCAGTCGCAAATGTCACTGGACGAACGCGTGAACGCCATCCGCGCCGATGTGGAGCGCGCGGTGATGCTCGACTACACGCGCGGCGGATACGCGCTCGACACCGACCTTGGCGACATCATCCGAATGCCTGTCGAAGCCGGAACTGGCATGAGCGGCGTTGTTATCGAAGTGCTTGTGCAGTACCGAACCTCACGACTCGACCCCACGAGCCAGATCGGCTCATAGGAGACTCAATCCAATGGCACTCAGCGCACCTCTGCTTACTCGGCAGCGGATTTTCGCCGCTGCGCTCGAAACCACCACGGGCGATGCGATTTCGCTCTCCAATACCCACGGCGAGTTCAACGCGCACGATCACGAGCTGAACATCGACATTCCGATGAACGAGCGGCCGGGGCAGTCGTCTCTTTCCCGGCTGCCGTCGGTCCACGGTGCGCGCTCGGCCACGATGTCGTTTATGACGCACCTTGTCGGCAACGGCGGCAGCGGATTGCCCTATTGGGCTGAAACGCTGCTGCCGTGCTGCGGATTCGTGGCGAATGGCTCCACCTACGCCCCGGTTACGGGAAGCGCTACAGCCAACACCGGCACGATGGGCTTCTTCGAGGATGGTCGCCTGCGCGCGATTGCCGGTGCGATGGGTACGTTCACCATGAACATGACGAACGGGAACCCCGTTCCGATCTCGTGGGAGTTCATGGGCAAGTTGATTACGCCGACTGCCGAAGCACTGATTACCCCGACCTACCCGACCACCATCCCGCCACGCTTCGCCAGCGCCACGATGACCATCGCCAGCACCAGCTACAAGATCAGCGAACTCGTGCTGACCATCAACAACGAATTGAAGATGCGCGAGGACGCGACGGACGCGACGGGATATCACGCGTGCGCCATTGTCAATCGGAACATCACCATCACAATCGACCCCGAAGCGCTGGCGCTGGGCACGAAGAACTGGTACACGGATTGGCTTGCGCATACCGAAGCAGCGTTCTCCATCGTGATTAACGGTGGCAGCAACAACACGATCACCATCTCCATCCCGAAGGCACAGTTGACCAACGTGCAGACCGGGGACCGGGACGGGCTGATGACAGACCAGCTTGAGTTCCAGGCGAATCGCAACGCGGCGGCTGGCGATGACGAATTGACCATCGCATTCAGCTAACCCCTTTTCAGGAGGATTCAATGTCTATTGCGTACGACCCCAAGCGCAGGATGCGCGTACATCTGGAAGCGGATGCGGATATCAAACATCCGCTCGTTTTCATAAAACGTAGAAGCTGCCTTGCCTCCGATGGCCATCTCCACCACGGCCTGTGCATCGGCCACAGAAACGCCGTACCGCGCCATCCGGTGATCTGACAAACG
>CBFGRU010000345.1:0-2085 GCA_965651255.1 uncultured Phycisphaerales bacterium | reverse complement strand
CCACGGATGTGTTTTCTCTCAGCGATTGGAGGAAGTTAATCGACTCAGCATTGCCTGCTCCCTGCCCGAGTTGTTTCAAGACAGGCACGCTCACCGAGCCGCGTCAGTTCAACCTGATGTTCAAGACGTACGTCGGCGCGGTGCAGGATGAGGATTCGGTGGCGTATCTCCGCCCCGAAACGGCGCAGGGGATCTTCGTCAACTTCCACAACGTGGTTGACACCTCGCGCGTGAAAGTCCCCTTCGGCATTGCGCAGGTTGGCAAGGCGTTTCGCAACGAGGTCACGCCGCGCAACTTCACGTTCCGTTCGCGCGAGTTCGAGCAGATGGAGATCGAGTTCTTCATCCGGCCGGAAACGGCGGAAGAGTGGTACAAGTTTTGGCGCGATTCGCGCTACGCGTGGTGGCAATCAATTGGTCTGACCTCGGACAATCTCCAGTTGCGCGAGCACGAGAAGGATGAACTCGCGCACTACGCGAAGGAAGGCGCGGGCACGAGCGACATTGAGTACCGCTTCCCGTTCACCGCCCCCGGTTTCGGCGAACTCGAGGGCGTCGCGCACCGCAGCGATTACGACCTGCGCCAGCACGCGGAGCACTCGGGCTTGAAGGACAAGTTCAAGTACTACGACCAGGAGAAGAATGAGCGGTATTTCCCGCACGTCATCGAGCCGAGCGCGGGCGCGGACCGCGGCACGCTGGCGGTGTTGTGCGAGGCGTACACGCCGGATGAGTCGCGCGCGAGCAAGGTGTTCATGAAGTTCCATCCGCGTCTTGCGCCGATCAAGGCAGCGGTCTTCCCGCTCGTCAACAAGGATGGCATGCCGGAGGTCGCGGAGAAGTTGTACCGTGAACTGCGTCGCAAGTGGAACATCCAGTACGACGCGAAGCAGTCGATCGGCAAGCGCTACGCGCGCATGGACGAAGCGGGCACGCCCTACTGCTTCACGATCGATGGTGAATCGCTCACCGATCACGCGGTCACCGTGCGCCATCGCGACACGCAGCAGCAGGAACGCATCGCGCTCGACAAGGTTTCGACATTCCTCGCGGAGAAACTGGGCGAGTAGATGAACGAGCAAGCGCCGAGCACGATGAGTCCGCTCGATGCGTTCGGCGTGCTCGATCTGCGTGTCGGCCGGATTACGCGGTGCGAGCCGAACGAGAAGGCACGAAAGCCGGCGTACAGGATGTGGCTCGACTTCGGGCCGGAGATGGGTGAGCGCACATCCAGCGCGCAGTTGACCGCGCATTACACGCCGGCTGATCTGACGGGTCGCCTGGTGATTGCAGCGGTGAATCTCGGCGCGCGGAAGATCGCGGGGTTTGAATCGCAGGTGCTCGTGCTGGGCGTACCGGATGAGGCAGGCGAGGTGGTGCTGCTGGAACCGGAGCGGGCAGTTCCGCTGGGTGGACGGGTGTTTTAGACGATTTCCCTGCCGTGTCCCGAACAGGATGGTTCGCAAATCATGCTGATTCCGCGCGTGTATCGGTTGCGGGCGTTCGGTACGATAGTCTCGCTCGAAAACGGATCGGTCGCCCACGACGGCGGCGGCTGTGTCCCGGGACAGATTCACTCACAGGATTCACTACAGGAGAAGTTCACCCATGGCGACGACCAGCCAGGAATTCGGTACCGTGCTCGGCCCTGATGCAAACTTCAAGGGCGAGTTCAGCTTTGACTCGGCCGCGAAGGTGCTCGGCCGAATCGAAGGGTCGATCAAATCGCAGGGGCTGGTGCATGTCGCCGAGGGCTCGAACTGCAAAGCCACGATGAACGCGAAGGAGATCGCGATCGAGGGGGTTGTCGAAGGCAACGTGGAAGCGAGCGGCCGGGTTGAAATCAAGCCCACGGGTCGAATCGTGGGTGATATCACCGCCGCAAAGCTGACGGTGGCCGAAGGCGCCTCGATCGATGGCTACTGCCGGATCGGCGCGAACGGCAAGGCCACTTCGAGTTCGTCCGCCGGCCGCTCGACGGCGCACGTCGAGACCAAGCCCGACAAGGACACTGCGACCGCGAAGAGCAAGTAACCCGCTGCGGCGCTGCCCGCTCTGAACAGCCGCGCGGGCGCATACTCCTGC
>CBFGRU010000344.1:0-2107 GCA_965651255.1 uncultured Phycisphaerales bacterium | reverse complement strand
GACTCCGCCTCGGCCGATCGCGGCTTGGCATACTGTCCAGCGAACCGCCCCACCCGAATCACGCGCTTCTTCGTGCCGTGCACCAGCACGAGACTCATCTGCAGCAGCACCTTCAGTTTCGAGGCGATCCGATCACTCGCGCAGTCCTCGAAACTCTCCGCGCAATCTCCGCCCTGCAGGAGAAATCGCTTTCCATCCTGCGCCTCCGCCAGTTGCGATTTGAGCTGCTCCACTTCCCAACTGCTCACCAGCGGCGGCAGCGCGCGAATCTGCGCGAGAACCTGCTCCAGATGCGCAGTATCCGCATACACCGGCTGCTGCTGCGCAGCATGGGACTGCCAGGATGTCGGTGTCCACTCGTTCATCGTGGGCGAGCATCGTAGGACCATTCCCAACGAAGCACGCACCAGATGACGACCCGCGCCTGCGCAAACCCCGCCGCCAGAGTCCGGCACGCCCTACCGGACTTCTGAGCGCGCGACGGGGACATTTTTCACCGGCACTTCACGCGGCTCGAACAACCACCCCACCGCTTCAGCCGGAAGGGGGCGCGCCGCCGCAATGGAAAGTCGGGATGCCACCGCACCCGTCTCACCGTCGAAAAATGCGCAACCCCTTTCCGGATCGTCCAATCAACCTTTCACCTCCGCCGACTACACCTTCCCGCTCAAACATGCGACACTCTTTCGCCGCCTGCGTGCGGACTTCACCCCAGCGGAGGAACCCGGAATGTCCACCGATGTTCGACGTATTCATCGCCTGCTGCGCATCCTCACGCTCATCCAGGGAAGCAGCAGCTGGTCACCCGAGCGCCTCGCCATCGAGATCGGCTGCAGCAAGCGCACCATCTTCCGCGATCTGAACATCCTCGAGCGCGCGGGCATCCCCTACTTCTTCGATGATGAACAGCGCGGCTACTCCGTGCGCCGCGACTTCTTCATGCCCGCCATCGACCTCACGCTCGATGAATCGCTCGCGCTCCTCGCCCTCACCGAGCACATCGGGGCGCAGGAGCAGATCCCCCTCACCCGCGCGGCCAGCCGCGCCATGGCCAAGATTCGCGCCACCCTCCCCGCACCCATCCGCAGCGAACTCGAAGCGATCGAGAAACACCTCGCCGTCTCGCTCGCGCGGTCCGGCCCCGTCAGCGGTTACGACGATGTCTACCAGACCGTGCGCGAAGCCATTCGTCGCCGGGTCGCGCTCGAGTGCCGGTACGAGTCCGTCTCCCACGGCCAACCGACCCGCGCACCCGCAAGGAAGAACGCCCGGGCGCGCGATCGCTTCCGCTTTCACCCGTATGCCCTCGTCTTCAATCAGCGCGCGTGGTACATCGTCGGCTATCACACCGCCCGTCGCGAAGTCCGCACCCTCAAGCTCAACCGGTTCACCCACTGCGCCCTCACGCGCGAGCCGTGGACCATGCCGCCCGATTTCTCCCTTGATGATCACCTCGGCAATGCGTGGCGCATGATTCGCGGCCGCAAACGCTACGCGGTGGAACTCACGTTCGACGCCGCCTTCGCCGAGACAATCGCCGACACCCACTGGCATCGCACGCAGGAGATCGACTGGCACCCCGACGGGTCCATCACCTTCCGCTGCACGGTCGATGGCCTCGATGAAATCGTCTGGTGGGTGCTCAGCATGGGGCCGCACTGCCGCGTGCAGCGCCCGCAGGCACTCGCCAAGCGCGTGAAAGAACTCGCGCAGCAGACTGCGCAGCACTACCGGATGCCCCGCGCAACGGTGAAACCGACCCCGTAAACGAACCCGTTTCGTTCCATCCCTGCCTAGTGTTGATGCATGAACGTGCCCACGCACAACCGTGAGCGTTCGCTGGGTCCGGCGCCGTGGCGTGCCGTCATCCTGCTGCTCAACATCGTGTTGCTCTCAACACCGTCACTCGGCTGTGAATCCGTCATGGAAGTCATGCGCGATTCGACCGTGCGCACCCCCGCCGAGCGCCGCCCTCTCAGCACCCTCGTCTATCCCGGCGAGCGGGGGCGACTGGAATACGCCGAAACCGCCGACGGCGCCCGCATTCCCGACTTCTCCAACTGCGGATACATGGGCGGCGGCGTCGCCATTCCCAAAGTCCCCGTGC
>CBFGRU010000343.1:0-2116 GCA_965651255.1 uncultured Phycisphaerales bacterium | reverse complement strand
AAACGATGATGCAGCGCGAGAAGCCCGAACTCATCATTCATGCCGCAGCCCAGCCGAGCCATGATCTGGCCGCCAGCCGCCCCTATGACGATTTCGATGTCAACGCGGTCGGCACCCTCAACCTGCTTGAATCCACCCGCAAGTTTGCTCCCGAGGCGGTGTTCATTCACGTCTCGACGAACAAGGTCTACGGTGACGGACCGAACTACATCAAGCTCAAAGAGCTCGAAACACGGTGGGATTACGATGATCCGACGTACACCAACGGCATTCCGGAAACCTTCTCGATCGACCAGACCAAGCACTCGCTCTTCGGCGCCAGCAAGTGTGCGGGCGATATTCTCGCGCAGGAGTACGGAAAGTACGACGGCATCAACCTGAAGACCGGAATCTTCCGTGGCGGCTGCCTGACCGGGCCGCAGCATTCCGGCGTTGAACTGCATGGGTTCCTGAACTATCTGGTTTTCGTCGCGCTCAAGGAAGGGCCGTACACGATCTTCGGCTACAAAGGCAAGCAGGTGCGTGATCAGATTCACTGTCATGATGTGATCAACGCCTTCTGGCACTTCGCGCAGAACCCGAAGCCCGGCGAGGTCTACAACCTCGGCGGCGGAAAACAGAACGCGGCCTCACTCCTTGAATGTGTTGAAATGATTGCTCAGGCCTCCGGCGGGAAGCGACCCAAACTCACCTACAGCGATCAGAACCGCATTGGCGATCACATCTGCTACTACTCGGATCTGACCAAACTCGAACGCGACTTCCCCGGATGGCGGCAGCAGTACACCCTGCCGATGATCGTCGAAGAAATGGTGCAGCAAGTGAGCGACCTGCAGGCCCAGACGGCGTGACGGAACTGCGAACGGACTGATGGCGCGCATTACGATCCTCAACCAGTTCTACGTTCCCGATCTGAGCCCGACGGCCCACCTTTCCGCGTCACTCGCAGAATACCTGGCGCGGCAGGGGCATGAGGTCACCGTCGTCACCAGCCGGGGTGGTTATGTACCCGCCTCTCCAACGGCGGCGCGTGAAGAACGTGAAGGGAATCCATCGATCCGCCGCATCTGGACTCCGCGCCTCGGCAAGGCCACTGTCCTCAAGCGGTGCATCGACTACGGCGTGTTTTATCTCGGCGCGGTCTGGGCGCTGTTGACGATGTCGAGACAGGATGTCGTCATTTCGCTCACAACGCCTCCCTACATCGCATGGGCAGGTGTGCTGCATCGGCTGCTGCACCCGGGAACGAAACTTGTTCTGTGGAACATGGACTGCTACCCCGAGCTGGCGGAACGCAGCGACAAGCTCACCGAGTTCGGCGCGGCGGCACAGGCCATGCGCCTGATGAACCGAACATTGTTTGCCAACCTCGACCACCTCATCGGTCTGGATACCGCGATGATCGAACTGCTCATGTCGCAGTACGCGCCGACCGATCGCGATCTCCCGGTGTCGATCATTCCAAACTGGGAGCAGGCCTCGTTCTTCCCCGCCGATGCCGCGCCTGAACCATGGAAGAAGGCGAGTGAACTCGGGCTCGATGATCAGTTTGTGGTGCTGTACCTCGGCAACATGGGGTACGGCCATCAGTTCGACACGGTCATTGATGCGGCGGAGATTCTTCGACATGAACCGGTGAAGTTTCTGTTCATCGGAGGCGGCTCGCGCTGGCAGGCCGTGGATGACGCTCGGCGCGAAAAGAATCTCACGAATATCTGTCTGCACGACTACGTGCCGAAGGAAGATACGCCCGGCGTCATGGCAGGTGCGGATTGCGCGCTCATTACCCTGCGGGATCGCATCCTCGGTGTGATGAGCCCGAGCAAGCTGCACTCGAATCTTGCGATGGGCCTGCCGGTACTTTACGTCGGCCCGAAGAAGAGCAATGTGGATGATGCCATTCGCCGGTTCGGCTGCGGTTGGAGTCTGCGCCACGGCGATGCCGCGGGACTGGTCGAGGCCATCCGCGCGATGCGAGACGATCAAACGCGCCATCGCGAGCTGAAGCGACAGGCACGGGCAGCATTTGATGCGGCCTACAACGACGAAGTAACCCTCCCCCAGTTCGACGCGGTCCTGGCCTCACTCAATGCGCCGCGAGATTCAGTTCAACCGC
>CBFGRU010000342.1:0-2146 GCA_965651255.1 uncultured Phycisphaerales bacterium | reverse complement strand
GGCTACAACCCGATGCCCCTTCGGGGCAGACGAGGGTACGATGGTCGTCATGGAGCGTCGATCGTGGACACACGAGGAACTCGTGAAGGTGTTGGCACTGTACTGCCAGATTCCGTTCGGCAAGATGCACGCGCGGAACCCGGCTGTGGTCGCGCTGGCATCGACAATTGACCGTACGTCATCGGCAGTTGCGCTCAAACTCGTCAACTTTGCGAGCCTCGACCCAGAGCTGCGAGAGCGCGGAGTTGGCGGCATGCCCAATACATCGCAGGCAGACCGGCAAGTATGGGAGGAGTTCTACGGCCGATGGGAAGCGCTTGCTGATGCCTCAGTCGTCGATGTCGTCGAAGCAATTCAACGCACGTCGCGAGCTCGGGAGACCGAGCCAATACCGCCAGCGGGTCCAACGGAACTGATCCGGGAAGCAACGGTACGTCGAGGACAGGCGTTCTTTCGAGGCGCGGTCATGGCAGCGCATGATTGGAAATGCTGCGTGACTGGCATTACTGCGCTGGAACTGCTTCGAGCAAGTCATATTGTCCCATGGTCACAGAATGCCGATCTGCGGCTTGATCCACGAAATGGGCTGTGTCTCAACGCGCTGCATGATGCTGCATTTGATCGCGGGCTTATCACATTTTCAGCGAGCTTTGAACTCTGCCTCTCAGCGCGCTTGAAGGATCAAGTTCCAACATCTGTGTTCAGGGAGATGTTTGAGAGTCGATGCGGCGCACCGATTGCCATGCCAGAACGGTTCACACCAACATCCGACATGATCGAGTATCACCGAAGCAGGGTCTTCTGCGGGTAGGATGAAAGGAGTCAACGAATGGAACGACAGTTCATCGTCAAGATCGAGAGCTTTGACGGTCGCGACACGTATGTTCAGTGTGGCAACGACAAGCAGGACTATCTCTATTGCGTTGTCAGTGTCGGCGACGATGGCGATGCTGAAATCGTCGACAATGGATATCGCTCATTCACCGAAGCTGCCAAGGCGTGGCCCAATGCAATGAACGCCAAGCGAAAGCCCGCCAATCGCGCTTAGTTGTAATGCGTCATGCACTTGAAGCCATGCGCTTTGCCCAGGCTGTTTTTCTTCGACACTCCGGCGATTGAAAACGGCTGACACGGGAAGCCAGCAGCCAGAACATCGTGGTCAGGGATGTCCTTCGGCTTGATCTTCGTGATGTCGCCCTCTGGTGTATCGCCATACCAGCGCGCGTAGGTCTTCTGTGAGTTCTTGTCCCATTCGCTGGTGAAAATGCACTTCCCGCCACAGCGTTGCAGAGCAATTCGCAGTCCGCCGATCCCCGCGAACAGGTCGATGAATGTGAATGGTGTCGTGTCGGGAATAGGAACGGGGCGCGAGGCGATTTCGTCGAACAGACCAGGTCCCGTCTCCTTGTTGTACGCCATCTCCAGCATTTCGATGACAAACTGCTTCTTCGTCATCATGCGCTGGCGATGCTCTGTTTCAATCCACGTCTGGATTCGTTCAGGCACACCCTTTATCAGCATCTGGTCGCTCATCCGTGGCTCCGCTGCGTCAGGTGGATACCCATGGTATCCGATTGTCCCAGCGTGTCAAACAAGACCCTAACGGCTTTCGGCAAACCGGATGTCTGGCTTCCCGATCGTACAATCCATCACCATGAAGCCGGCAGACCTCCACTTTTTCATTGATCCGAACAGGTGCATTGGCTGTCAAGCCTGTGTGCAAGCCTGTTCGGAATGTGATACGCACAGGGGTGAAACCATGATTCACCTTGAGTTTGTGGATCGCCACCGCAGCGTGCAGACCGTGCCCGTCATCTGCATGCACTGCGAGCAGCCGACGTGTGCCGAGGTGTGCCCGGCCGACGCGATCAAGCGCACCGCCGACGGCGTGGTGCAGTCGGAGCGCAAGCCGCACCGGGATGCCACTGGGTGCTTGCCACCTAGTGCGCGAGCGCGGCGTAGATGCCGGCGACACCGGGTGCGGCATTGCCGAGGCGGGCGTTCTGGATGGCAATCGGATGTCACGCCCATGGCGCGGATAAATTCCGATGCGCGGTCAAACCGTCCGTCGCCGCGCTGGGTTGCCGGACCAGTATTCCCCTTCCCCGACCACCGACCCCGGCAGCAGGATCGAGCCTGCCCCGAT
>CBFGRU010000341.1:0-2187 GCA_965651255.1 uncultured Phycisphaerales bacterium | reverse complement strand
CTTTCGCCGCTCGGTAACTCCGCCAGAAACGCATGGATCGCCTCGCCGTCGCCGGAATCGATCAGCTCGCTCAGCTTCTCCCACGGCCGCACCGCGACTTCCAACTCACTCATCCTCACCCTCGCCTTCCGCGGTGTTCCGTCTGGTCATCTTGCATTCCTCTCAATCACGCAGAACGGACTCTTCTTCAGCCGGAAGGTCAGCACGCCCGCTGCTTTGCTGCTGCATGCTGAGGACATCCTGGATCGAGCGGATGTGAATACCCCGCTGCGGGAACGCGATTTCAACCTTGTGCTGGCGGAAGGTGCGGTCGATCGCCATCAGTAGTTCATCGCGCGTTCGCACCAGGAACTCCAGCGACGGGAGGAAGACGCGCAGCTCGAAGTTCAGCGTACCGTCGCCGAACCCGACGAAGAGGGCCGATGGGGCCGGATCACGCAGAACATTGCTGTGCGCATCGGCCACTTCAAGCAGCAGGCGTTTCGCCAGCACCGTGTCTGACCCGTAGGCAATTCCGACGGGAATGATGATGCGCATCGTCGGATCACTCAGCGTCCAGTTGATGACCTGACCGGTGACGAGTTCCTTGTTCGGAATGATGAGTTCCTTGCGATCGAAATCAACGATCGTCGTTGCGCGCATCTGGATGCGCGAGACGGTTCCGGAGATGTTGCCGACCGTGACGGTATCACCCACGCGCACCGGTCGTTCGAAGAGCAGGATCAGCCCGGATACAAAGTTCGCGAAGATTTCCTGCAGGCCGAACCCGAGGCCGACAGAGAGTGCAGCCACAAGCCACTGCAGCTTGCCCCAGGAGACGCCGATGCCATTGAACGCGATGATGAGCCCGATGAGAAAGATGATGTACCGAACAATGGTCGAAATGGCGTAGCGACCGCCGGTAGTAATCGGCAGCCGCTGCAGCACGGTGATCTCGAGCAGGCCGGGAATGTTCAGGCCGACGATCGTGGTCAAAACGATCGCGATGACCGCAAAGAGAATGCTGGCCAGGGTGATGGGTGAACTGTCGGCGGGCGTCCAGACGGTGATGGTTTCGAGAATACCGAACGCGGGCAGTGCCGGCGCCCAGACGAGATAGACCCCGATGAACGCGGAGAAGAAAATGAGACTGTGAACGAGTTTGCGAGTCTGTCCGCTGATGGCGGCGACATCGACCTGCGGTTCTTCGGCGGAGATGACCGGCGCCTCGCTGGCATCGCCTTCCCCCTCGCGAGCTTTCTCTGCGGCCTGCTGCTCGCGCAACGCGGCCAATCGCTTGCGCGCCTGTTCGATGGCCAGTCGTCGCTGCAGAACGAAGAGCCAGCGCATGACGAGCTGATTGGCCACCACGAACAGCAGCAGCATCAGCACGGTGTAGATGACGCGCCGCTCGAGCTGCAGCGCGGTGTAGAAGTAGCCGAATGCCGCGGCGACACCCAGCGCAATCGGCACGCCGACCATCGCGCTGAACCAGAAGAACCGCAATCGATTGAACCAACCGTTGGGCACGCGATTCAGCGTTTCCTGGAAGATCCCGGATCGCGGACGAAAGAGCCGTGCCACGAACACCGCGCAGATGATCATGCCGTAGATGAACGCGAGTCGGCCGAGTGAATCCTGGTAGACATTGGAAGTCTGGCGATCAATGGCGGCGACGATGAATGCAGCCGGAATCACCATCGGCACGAACCAGAAGAGCTGCCTGCGCACCAGCTTGCGCGTGGCGGTGCGCCAGCGGAAGTGGGATTCGGCAAGGCCGTCGGCCCGCATCGTGTGCCGCAGCAGTTGCGTGGCCAGGAGTAACGTCGCGAGGCGCGAAAATCCCGCACCCATAGACGCGGTGAACTCATCAGCACCGGCCGCCCGGGTCAGTTGCACCCCAAGCACCCAGCAGAGCAGCGGCCAGGGTACCGCGAGCGCCATCGTGAGCAGCATCGCCCACATCGTCAGCGAATAGCGATCGGTCGTCGGTCGTTCCACCCGCTGGCCGAGTGATTCGAGCGTGCGGCCGAACTTCAGGCGCAACGAAAGGAACACGACCACCAACACCAGTCCAAGTCCGAACGTGATCGGCGTCCTGATTGCGCGATACCAGATCGCGGTCAACGCGTCGTACCACGAACCCGGATCGACCAGCCACATGATCGCGCTTCCGGCATCGCGAATCGTCTGCGTGTTCACCGGCGG
>CBFGRU010000340.1:0-2189 GCA_965651255.1 uncultured Phycisphaerales bacterium | reverse complement strand
CGACATAAAGCAGAAAGCCGGCGAGGACGCCACCCAGAATAATCGTTGCCGACTGCCCCATACGGGCGAAGCGCATCGATACCGTCGCGGCAATCAAAGTCATCGCAACGAGCAGGGCCGGCAGCGCCACCAGCGAGTGAAAATGCATCGCGAAGGCGTTCGCGCCGAGGCCGAACGAGCGGGCTGCGGCAATTTTGCGCGGCAACTCGTAGATCGGAATCGTCTCCGGTGCGGCCAGGCGCTCGAGCACGAACTCGGGAGTGAGATTGGTATTGATTCTCACTGTCCCGGCCGCTTCCGGCGTTTCGCCGGTACGGGTCCGCGTCGCTGCGCGCAACTCCCAGCGCCCGTCTCTGAGGTAGGCACGCCGCGCATCGATGCGTTCGTAAAGATCGCCACGTCGGTCGATGCGAAGGAAGGTGGCATCCACGAGCTCGAGCCCGCGGTTGAGAATCCGGCGTGCGCCGATGATCGTTTCGCCTTCGTTCGTTCGCTGCTTGATCCAGGGTGACGCCGGCTGTCCCAAGGCCGTGTCGCTGTCGGTACGAACCTCCACTTCGAGCACCTGGCTGCGCTCGAAACCATTGGCGGCGATCGGGTTGAGAAGCAGAATAGTCACCAAGCCGTAGGCGAGGGCACCCAGGCAGATCGGCAGCAGAAATTGCCAGGCCGATATGCCCGCCGCACGTGCAACGACGAGCTCGTATTTGCGGTTCAGCGAGACCAGCGTCGTCATGGCGGAAATCAGCGCGACGAAGGGCACCGCCTGCATCATGATCATCGGCGTTTGCAGCGTGGCGATGCCCAGCGTCAATCCGACCGAATAGTTAGGCAGTCCCCCCAGGCGCCCGGACAACTCGGTGAAGTTGATGATGAAGATGATCGCCGCGATTCCGGTGAGGAACCAGAAGGTGATCGAGACATAGCGCGTGAACAGATAGCGCCCGAGCGTGAGACCGATCATACGGGGTCTCCCGGAAGCGCGCGCTTGTATCCAGACAGTCTCACCTTGATTGCGACAAGCTGCTGCTGGAGGCGGGTCCAGATCGTCTGGCCGCGCTCCACCACCGACAGCGGCAGTTCCATCACACGATTGGTCGCGATGAAGAATGCCGCCACACCGCATGCCGCGATGGGCACGCCGTACATCATCGGCGTGAAGGCGGGCACGTTCCACACCTTGTCCGCGGCGAAGAAGCCGGCCCAGCGCACGATCAGCGCGATGGTCATCGTCGTCAGAAGCGGATGAACCCGCGCCTCGCGAAATGAGCGCGAGTCACCCGCTACCGCCAGCGCAATCAGCGCGAACACCATGGGGTAAAGCCATTCGGTGAAGCGCTTGTGCAGTTCCGCCCGGAAGCCCTGGGGCGACTTCTTGAACACCGGATCGTTGGGATCGGGATTCATCAGGTAAGCCAGCGTGCGGTCCTTCGGCAGGAGAGTCGGGCCGGAATTGCTGGCAGTGAATTGCGAGAGATCGAGCGCGTAGGATTTATACTGCACGACGGAAACGCCGTCTGCGGTCTTCCGGTGCACCACCCCATCCTGCATGACCAGAAGATTCGTTCCGTTCAGGTCCACCGTCGCGCCGCTCTTGGCGTAATAGATAAGCTCGATGCCCTCTTCGCGGGTATCCGACACGAATATGCCGCCGAGCCTCCCATCGGGCAGTCGCTCGCCGATCTGCATATTCAGACCCTGCTCGACCTGTTGGAAGGTCCCTTCCTGCACGATGCTGGTGATGAGGTCGGCGCGGGCATCGGAGATCAGCACCCGCAGGCGCTCGCGCGAATAAGGCTCGACGAAATTGTTGACTGCGAACGATACGATGCAGGCTCCGACGGCCAGCAGCAGGATTGGCCGCATCACGGTCATGCGCGGGCTTCCCGCGGCGCTGATGACGATGAGTTCGGAATCGGTGTTCATCGTGGTCAGGGTCTGCGCGACCGCGATGCCCACCGCAAAGGGAATCACCACGGGAATGACCGCCGGCAACACCAGCCACGCGATCTCGAAAAAGGTCGCAGCCGACTGGCCGTTGCCGGTCACCACATTGATGCGGGTCAGGATCTGGGTGGTCCATACGATCGCCAGTACCCAGAACAGGGTCGCTACGAAAATGCCCAGCGTGCGTCGCAATATGTACTGTTCAACGACCTTCATGCGGCGCGACGTTCCGGTTCCAATTT
>CBFGRU010000339.1:0-2217 GCA_965651255.1 uncultured Phycisphaerales bacterium | reverse complement strand
AGTGGTTTCGGGGGGTGTCCCGGGGTTTGTTCCGGTGGGGGTGACGGGCTGCCCGTCGGGAGAGGTGATGGCGGTTTCCGGCTGCGGGGCTTCGGCGTTATCCAGCAGGTTCAACCCGATTGCCACACCGAGGAAGACCAGAAAGATGATGACGGTCGCCGTGGTGAGTGCATCGCCGACGCGGCCGCCGAAGACGGTATCGGCCCCGCCGCCGCCAGCGCCGCCGAACGCACCGGTCAGGCCGCCACCTTGCGGGCGTTGCACCAGGATCACCAGCACCATCACCACGCTCACGATGATGAACAGCACCGTCAGCAGGGCAAACCAGAACGAGATCATGCGTAAACCACCTTCCGATTCGGGACAGCGGACAGTTTAGGCGCGGGTTCGGGCGGCGGCCCGGACGATGGCGGCGAAGTCTTCGGCCACCAGCGATGCCCCGCCGATCAGTCCGCCGTCGATATCCGGCTGGGTGAAGAGCCCCTCCGCATTCGATGGTTTCACGCTTCCCCCATAGATGATGCGGGTCGTGCGGGCAACCTCTTCGCCGTACATCGCCTTCAGCTCGCCGCGAATCGTCGCGTGGGCGGCCTGGGCGTCGTCCGGCGTCGCGGTCCGGCCGGTGCCGATCGCCCACACCGGTTCGTACGCAATCACCACCTGCCGCATCTGCTCGGCCGGCACGCCATCCAGCCCGGCGCGAAGCTGCCGCAGGTTCACCTCATCGGTCTGCCCGGCCTCGCGCTCATCCAGCGTCTCGCCGATGCACAGCACCACCCACAACCCATCATCGAGCGCAGCGCGCGTCTTCAGGTTGATGAGTTCATCATCCTCACCCATCACATGCCGGCGCTCGGAATGCCCCGTCAGAACGCACATCACCCGCAGGTCGTTCAGCATATCGGTCGAGACTTCGCCCGTGAACGCGCCGTTTCGCTCGTGGTACACATTCTGGGCGCCGAGCAGCATCGCCTCGTGGCCGAGCGTCTTTCCCACCGGCATCAGATACGGAAAGGGCGGGAAGAGCGCGATGTCGATCGACTGCGCAAGCTCAGCGCACAACGCCTTCACATCATCCGCCAGTTCACAGGCGCTCGCGAGGTCGGTGTTCATCTTCCAGTTGCCGCCGACAAACGGCATTCGATCAGGCATCGGTTCTCTCCGCGTTTCGAGGAGAACGAGCATAGGAGCAGTCCGCCCGAATCGCGCCGGACGAGCAGGTACCCGTTTCGCGTCGCCGCCCGGCGGCGGGCTCGCGGTCATCCTTCCACATGCCCCGGCGCGAAACGGGAACAGCGCGCAGCGTGATCCTGCTACACTACCGGCACACCGCTGCGTGCGGATCGTTTCACCCCTGATTTCACGAGCGACCATGACCGCGACACCAACTTCATCATCCTCTGCATCGACGACCGCACCCGCGCCGACCGCAGCCCAGGTTCGTCAGAAGTTCATCGAGTTCTTCGTGAAGGAGTGCGGCCACACGTTCGCCCCGTCCTCGCCGGTCGTGCCGCAGAACGATCCGACCCTGCTCTTCACCAACGCGGGCATGAACCAGTTCAAGGATGTCTTCCTCGGCCGTGGCACACGCGACTACACCCGCGCGGTGAACACGCAGAAGTGCATCCGCGCGGGCGGCAAGCACAACGACCTCGAAGATGTCGGCCGCGACTGCTATCACCACACCTTCTTTGAAATGCTTGGCAACTGGTCGTTTGGAGACTATTTCAAGCAGGATGCGATCAACTGGGCGTGGAAACTCCTCACCGAAGTGTGGGGCATCGACCCCGATCGTCTCTACGCGACCTACTTCGAGGGCAACAAGGATCAGGGCCTCGACCCCGACACCGAGGCGCGCGATCTCTGGCTGAAGCACCTGCCGAAGAACCATGTCCTCACGGGTGATATGAAAGACAACTTCTGGGAGATGGGCGAGACCGGCCCCTGCGGACCGTGCAGCGAGATTCACTTCGACGGCCGGCCCGACAGCGAGCGCAAGAAGACGCCGGGTGAAAAGCTCGTCAATCGTGATCATCCCGATGTGCTCGAAATCTGGAACCTCGTCTTCATTCAGTTCAACCGCGGCGATGACCGCAAGCTCACGCCGCTGCCCGCGAAGCATGTCGATACCGGCATGGGTCTCGAGCGCATCGTGCGCGTGCTGCAGGGCAAGTCGAGCAACTACGACACCGATCTCTTCACGCCGATCTTCAAAGC
>CBFGRU010000338.1:0-2246 GCA_965651255.1 uncultured Phycisphaerales bacterium | reverse complement strand
CAGCAGGCGTTCGAGGGCGATGAATACGCCACCTCTACCGGTCTGCGCATCAAGCTCTGGTCGTGGGCCATGGACATCTGGCAGGATTCACCCATCATCGGCGCTGGCGCTGGAAGCTATCGCATCGCCCAATCCGAGCATCCCGACTATCAGCGCCTCGTTGCTCTCAACCCGGCCGATGAATCGTACCTCTCGCGTCATCACGCCCACTCCACCTACCTGCAGGTCCTCTGCACGACGGGACTCATCGGGGCGCTGCTCATGCTCGCGGTCTATGGCCTGACCCTGATTCGCGCGTGGCGCGATCCGGCTGATCACCTCTACGCCGACGGCACCATCTTCGCGCTCATCAGCTGGTTCATCGGCGCCAATTTCGATGCGTATCACCTCAACGGTCACCTGGGCGGCCTCTTCTGGTTCATTGCCTCCCTCATCATGGCGAATCGCCTCGCCGCCCGGTGGGGTGCATCGTCATGACGGCTCGTCGCGGCGCGCTCATGCGGGAGAAGTGGGACCAGTTCGCGCGCGAAGATGCACGTTTCTACATCGCCACCAGCCGCGAAGACTGGAACGATGAATCGTTCAACGAGTCAGGTCGCGCCCTCGTTGACGACACCATGCGCTGGCTCGGGCCGTCATTCCAGCGCCGTCGCATGCTCGAAATCGGCTGCGGGCTGGGCCGCACCGCCATCCACTTCGCAGCGCACTTCGAGCGCGTCGATGCGGTTGACATCTCGCCCGAAATGATCCGTCGCGCCAACGAACGCCCGCATCCGCAGAACCTGCACTTTCACATCACCAGTGGCGAAGACCTCTCCCAGTTTGCTGATCACTCCTTCGACTTCATCTTCAGTTCCATCGTCATGCAGCACATTCCCTATGAGGAATCGCTGCGGACCTACATCCGCGAGATTGGCCGACTGCTCACACCCGGCGGAGCCGCCATCATCCAGTTCGATACCCGTCCCGAATCGCCCGCAATGAAACTCTACAAGGCACTGCCCGATGCGCTCCTTCCGCGCGTCCATCGGCGCAACATTCGGCGGTACCGCAGACGCGCCGATTCGCTTCGGCGTTGGTTCACCGACGCCAACCTCATCATCAGCGATGAACGCGCACCCCTCACCGCAGAACACTACTTCCTGCTGAAACCAGCACCACCAACACCAACGCCGTAACCAGTGCCGATGCTCACCACCTGGCTCATCTCGCTCATCGCCGCCTACCTCATCGGGTCGATTCCCTTCGGCCTCATCATCGGCCGGCTGCACGGCATCGATATCCGCCAGCACGGCTCGCGCAACATCGGCGCGACCAACATCGGCCGCGTCCTCGGCAAGAAGTTCGGCCTGCTCTGCTTTCTGCTCGATGCGCTCAAGGGCTTTGCCGGCACGTTCAGCGCGGGCTTGGCGACCGGCACACTCGGCACACCCCTCGCCGCGCTCTCGCTCGAATCAACCGCCGGGTGGATCGCCATCGCCATCGCCGCCGTGCTCGGCCACATGTACTCACTCTTCATCGGCTTCAAGGGCGGAAAGGGCGTCGCCACCGGCTTCGGCGCGCTGCTCGGCATGTGGCCGATCCTCACCATTCCGGCGCTCCTCGCGCTTGGCGTCTGGATCATCACCCTCACCATCACCCGCTACATCAGCATCGCCAGCATGTCGGCCGCGGTGACGCTGCCGATCTGGGCGGCCATCCTCGCGATCGCGACCGGCTCCGACATCATTCCCCGCGCAGCCGACCGCCTCTGGGCGGCCTGGCCGCTCGTCGCCGCCCTCGCCGGCCTCGCGGCACTCGTCATCTGGAAACACCGCACCAACCTCGTGCGACTGAAACTCGGGACGGAACCCGCAATCGGCCGAAAGAACATGAACCCGGCCGCATCACCCGCATCGCCAGATCGTACGGTCAGTTGAATGACCACTGCACCGAGCTAGAATCGCCTGCTGCACCGCGCGAACATCGCCCCTCGCACAGTGCACAACACCTTTGGGGATTGGTGTAACGGTAGCACGACTGACTCTGGATCAGTTAGTCAAGGTTCGAATCCTTGATCCCCAGTTCACCTCACACCAAAGCGCACGGCCGCACCCCTCCGTCGGCCGTGCACACCAGCGACGCGGCCCTCCGCAGGCCGCGTCTCCTTCTTTTTGCCGCACCCCCGGCCCCCGGAGTCTCGGAACCCCGGCACGGCCGAAACCCCCGGTACCCGGACCCCCGTGTCGGCCGTGGAGCGGGGAGAG
>CBFGRU010000337.1:0-2318 GCA_965651255.1 uncultured Phycisphaerales bacterium | reverse complement strand
AACCCATCACCGGCTCGATGACCGTGAACGGGATGCACAATGACATCGTGCCGGCGCGCTTGGTCATCTTCAGCTCGAACCGCACGACCACAACGACTTCGTTCGGCGGAACGATCTGCACGAGCTGCGGGTTGGATTCCATATCCCCCAGCTCAAACTCCATCTCCTTCACACCATCCCACGCCTCGATCAGTGCGGTCATCGCCCGCTGTAGAATCCGCCGAATCAGGCGTGTTTCGATAATGGTCATCGGCCGGGGAGGAATGAAGAGATCCTGGCTCGACCCACCCATCAACCGATCGATGATCGGATAAACGATGAGCGGGCTGATTTCCAGGCAAACCTGCCCCTCCAGCGGCTTCGGGCTGACGAGGTTGAAGCTCGTCGGGTTCGGCAGGCCATCAATGAACTCCGAGTAGGTCATCTGTTCGACCTGCGCGACGGTCACTTCCACAATCGTGCGGAGGAAACCGGACAGTGAAGCGCCGAAGTTTCGGGCAAACGCCTCGTGGAGTGTCTGCAGGGCGCGCATCTGGTCTTTGGAGATGCGCTCCGGTCGCTTGAAGTCATACGGCTTGATTTCGACACTTTCCTGATCGCGCCGATGCCGGGAGAACACCTGGGCCGATTCCCGCTCTTCAGCGACCTCTCCCGCATCCACCGCGTTCAGCAGCGCATCAATATCAGATTGATCAAGCACATCACTCATATGACATTCACGCCGCCCGTTGGCGGCCGGGCATCCTGCCGTGTCCTCTTCTTATCGGAAGGGTCATCGGTCTGCCTTGAACCCGCGGCGTGAATCACCACGGAATACCACGGCGGCAATCGCGGTTATGGAGGCCGGAGAGCCAGATTCTCCCCCGAGTCGCTGCACGGGGACTCTATACTGCGTGACCTGCCATTTGACGACCGCGAAAGCCCTTGCCATGCAATCACGACTGTTCAGCATACTCGGCCTGCTCATCTTCATTCTGGCGCCATCAGTCACCCAGGCCCAGGGGCCGCCGGGAACCTTCGACCCCAACAACTTCGACCCATCGAGTCTGAACCAGGACCCGTTCCGTCCGAGTTTCGGCGATTCGCGCGATCGCGTTCGGGTCGGCGTGATCGCACCCACCGGTGAGGTCGCGCGGGGAAGCCATATCCCGCTTGCCTTTACCTTCGACCTCGATCCGACGTGGCATATCTGGCCCAACCAGGGCAATCTTCCCGAGGGGATGGTCAGTTTCTCCGGCGCTGTGTACACCGAGATCAAGCTCGCCGAATCTTTCCCTGAGTTCATTACCCCACACACCGAATGGGCGCAGTGGCCGACGCCGCACGGCGTTGAGATCGACCTTGGTGAAGGATTGCAGAACTTCGCCGTGTATGAAGGGTGGGTCGTCACGTTCCTGCCCATCACGATCGCCGATGATGCGCCGCTCGGGGAAGTGACTCTGAAGTTTGCCGTCGCCATTCAGGCGTGCGATGACAACGGCTGTCTCATGCCGGTCGATGCGCCGGTCGAGATTCGCCTGACCATCACCGAAGCCGGTGAAGAACTCGCGCTGGTCGGCGAGTTTGAAGACTTCGATCCCACGGTCTTCGAGCGCATCGCGGCCGGGGAGACTCCCGCGGGTGCGCCAGCGACGACCGCTGATGCGACGCGCAGCAATGAAGGTACAGCCGCCCCGCGACCCACGTTCTTCGGCTTGACGTTGCCGAGCACCGATGGCGTTTTCGGATTGATTCTGCTTGCGCTCTTTTCGGCGATCGGCGGATTTATCCTGAACCTCACGCCGTGCGTGCTTCCGGTCATCCCGATCAAGATCATGACGATCATGCAGCATGCGAACAAACCGGGCAAGAATCTGGTGCTCGGCCTCTGGATGGCGATTGGCGTCGTCACGTTCTGGGTTGCGGCGGGTCTGCCGATGGCGGTCTTCCGATCCCAGATCGACCCCTCGCAGATCTTCGGCATCTGGTGGGTCACCACGGGGATCGGCATCATCATCGCGCTCATGGGGCTGGGCATCATGGGTCTCTTTATGATCCAGTTGCCGCAGTCGGTGTACATGGTGAACCCGAAGGCCGACAACATCGGCGGATCATTTCTCTTCGGTGTGATGACTGCGGTACTGGGCTTGCCCTGCTTCGGTTTCGTAGCCGGGGCGCTGCTCGCGGGTGCGGCCGCATTCTCACCCGCGCGCATCATGCTCATCTTCACCGCCCTCGGGGTCGGGATGGCTGCGCCGTACCTGATCCTCTCTGCCAAACCCTCGCTCGTCGAGCGCATCCCACGTACCGGGCCCGCGAGTGAACTGGTCAAGCAGGTG
>CBFGRU010000336.1:0-2324 GCA_965651255.1 uncultured Phycisphaerales bacterium | reverse complement strand
GACCCCTTTTATGATGGTCTCTTGATTGGGCCGTGCGGCCGTGAGGTGAGTCTTCATCGCGGTCGCGCGGGCAGACGGTCGGGTTGGGTGACTGGTCGGACACTTCAATCAGACGATACCACGTTTTCGGCGTTGGCTTCCATCTTTTTCGGGTGCTGATGCTCGATGCGGTTCCGGCGGGTCAGGATCGGTCCTGACTTTTCCCTTCCTGCGTGTGCGGCCAGCGGGTATGTTGATCTCCCGATGACTCGTCACCGCATCCTGGTTCGGTCCATCGTGTGGGGCGTGCTGATCTGGGCGCCGATCGCATCACTGCTGTCGTGTGCGATGACGATCTTGCTGCCTTCGGTGTTCCTGGTGGGGCGCGACAACACGACGACCATCGCGCATCGCGTCGTGGTCAACGGCGAGGAAGCGCTGCCTTTCGTTCTGTTTCGCGCGTGGGGCTCGGCTGAAGTGCAGTGGTTTCGCGCGTGGCCGACCGGAGAGCGCGTTGATGCAACGAATCACCCCGACCTTGAACCGTGGATGATCGATGGCGATGAACTCGGCTTCACACCGCCGCCCGTGTTGAGTATGCAGGTTCAGCGCGTCTACGGCTTCGGTTGGCCGCGCACGATGATGTATGCGATGGTCGACCAAAGCGGCGCGGTACGCGGCGGTCGCCAACTCGGGGGACGGGTCTTTACGCGGTACCGCATCCTGCCCGAACTCGTGTACTGGCCCGGTATCGCAGCAAGCGTTCCGATTCACCTGCTGCTCTGGGCAACACCGATTGCGCTCATTGAAGCGTGGCGTTACCGCTGCCGCTTCGTGCGACACGAGTGCCCGCGCTGCAAGTACCAGATCATCCCCCGAGATATGAGAATCACGCAGATCCCCGGCTGCCCGGAGTGCGGGTTGGGGTATGAAACCACGCCGCGCGTGTCTGAACGAGTGAATCAATCAGCGCTTTCGGGAAAACTTCCATGCTGAAGGCCGTCATGCTGCTTGTGCTGATGTGATGCACGCCTGATAACGGGACTGGTACATTACCTTGACCGCGAACGCCCGCGGGCGGTACGCTCACGGTATGCCACGAACTGCCCGTATTACGCCCGGCGGATATGTCTACCACGTACTTAATCGCGGTGTCGGCGGCATGATGCTCTTTGAGGGTGATGCCGATTACGTCACCTTCGAGAACATCCTCCGTGAAACCGTCGAAGCGGATCCCGGCATTCGCCTGCTCACGTATTGCGTCATGCCCAACCACTGGCACCTCGTGCTGCAGCCGAAGGGCGATCGCGATCTCGGCCGGTTCATGCAGCGTCTCACGCTGACGCACACACGCCGCTGGCAGGAACATCGACATCGGCACGGCTCGGGGCATGTGTACCAGGGACGATATAAGTCGTTTCCCGTCGGCACCGATGAGCATCTGCTGACGGTCATCCGCTATGTGGAACGCAATGCGGTGCGCGCGGAACTGGTTGATCGGGCGGAGGATTGGCCGTGGTGCGCGCTGTGGGTGCGACGATTCGGCAGCGATAAAGATCGCGCGATGCTTTCGCCCTGGCCGGTTCCCGAGCCGCCGCGCTGGCTGCGGACGGTGAACGCCGCGATGAACGATCGGGAGCTCGAAGCGGTGCGGGTGTGCGTCAACCGAGGGCGCCCCTTCGGCTCGGAATCCTGGGTCAAGCGAACCGCAAAGCGGCTGGGCCTTGAACACACCTTTCGCCCGCGCGGCCGACCTCGGAAAGAGGAAACCCCCTGACCGCGCGTTGCCAGCACACCTACCGGCAAACACCCCCCAAAGAATAAACGTACCGGTCCCGTTATTGGAGTGCGCCCAACATTAGTACACCAATAAAGAACGTGCCTGTCACGTTGATCGGGGCAACTTTCAGATGTTCTTGCTGATGATCCGCAGTGCACCCATCAAGGCCTGAGCGAGCGAAAACACCGACTGCGCTCCGAGCAGGACCCCGATGGCCGTCCAAGACGAGAGACGACGGCGAAACCACAGATCGGCCATTACCGCTGCCGCCAGCCAGACGAGCATAAATAGCACGATGAGCAATTCCTCGGAAACGGAACCAAAGAGCGCCAGGATCATGAGAGGAAACAGGGTGATGCCGCCAAAGAAGAAGAACGCTTCGGATGGCTGCTCGAACGATGAATGCATATGCCAAGGAGTTGCTGTCGATGGTTCGCCGGCTCGTCCGGTGATGTTTGCTGTCGCATTCGGGAACTCGGGTGCGTGGAATGAACATCCTGGCGGGAGAAAAGAGTTCACTGACCGGCCAGCATCAAGTGGCGCCGGATTCAATTTCATGTTCTAT
>CBFGRU010000335.1:0-2332 GCA_965651255.1 uncultured Phycisphaerales bacterium | reverse complement strand
CCGTGGCTCGGCTTCGGCCCATCATCGCTGACGATTGAGCTGTACAACGATGGCACCCTCGTGGGGTCGTTCAGCCAGGCCATGGTTGAGAACCAGTGGACTCACTTTGACTTCAACGACACCATCGCCGACCGCATGGTGATTCGCAACTTCGGCAACAGCCAGTGGTGGCTGATGGATGACATTCTCATTCGTCAGGTGCCGGGTCCCGGCGCGGTGGCGCTGCTCGGACTGGCGGGCCTGATGGCGCACCGTCGTCGCCGCAGCGCGTGAAGTGATCAGCGGCATGCAACTGCCGCGGATGTGATCGCGACAACTGAGCCAACGGCCGCGGGCGGATCAGATGATCCGCCCGCTGTTCATTTGAATCGCGTTGCGAATGTTGCCATCAGTCGCGAGACGCGGCGTGGCCTCGGTGAGTCATTCGCGGTAGACGACGCCGCCCTTCATCACGAACGGCACACTCAGCAGCACGCGGATGTCTTCGAGTGGGTTGCCATCGACCGCGATGAGGTCGGCGTGCTTGCCGGGTTCGAGCGTGCCGATCTCACCGCTCAGGCCGAGCAGTTCCGCCGCATTGATCGTCGCGGAGATGATCGCATCCATCGGCGGCATGCCCGCTTCGGTCATGTAGATGAACTCTTCGGCATTCGTTCCGTGCGGGCCGACGCCGACATCCGTGCCGAAGGCGATGCGCACGCCGCCCTCGAACGCCTTGCGGAACGAATCCTGAATCTGCGGCCCGACCGCGGCGGCCTTGATGCGCACCGGCGGGGGGAAGTAGCCGGCCTCTTCGGCCTGCCTCTCCACGAACTTGCCCGCGTGGATCGTGGGCACGAGGAACGCGCCGGTCTCCTTGAAGAGGCGAATGCTCTCATCATCCAGGTACGTGCCGTGTTCGATCGAATCGACCCCCGCGCGGAGGGCGGCGTTCACGCCGTTCGTGCCGTGCGCGTGGGCGGCGACCTTCTTGTTGAGGAGGTGCGCGGTTTCGACGATCGCGCGCAGTTCATCTTCGAAGAATTGCAGTTCCACGCCCGCGCCGATGTTGCTGAGCACGCCGCCGGTCGCGGTGCACTTGATGAGGTCCGCGCCGCGCTTCACCTGCGAGCGCACTGCTTCGCGGATGGTATCGACGCCATCGGCCACGCCCTGCATGGGGGTCGGCATGTCGAGCAGGTCTTCGCGGTAACCGTTGGTGCGGTCGCCGTGCCCACCGGTGGGGGTGATCGAGTGGCCGGCGCAGAGAATGCGCGGGCCGGGCACATCGCCCCGGTGAATCGCATCGCGCAGCGCGAACGCGGCATCGCCGGATGAACCGACATTGCGGATCGTGGTGAACCCGGCCATCAGCGTGCGCTTCGCGTACACGACGCCGGCGATTGCGCTGTCGGCATCGGACTCCTGAATGCGGCGAAGATGCACCTCACGCGAGTATTCGCTGGTGATGTGCGTGTGGCAGTCGATCAGGCCAGGGAGGATGAACTTGTCGGAAAGATCAACGGTCGTGACCTGGTCGGCCATCGGCAAGTTGAGTTGTTTCGCGGTGACATAGCCGTTGTGAATCGAGTCGATGCGGCCGTTGATGACCACGATCGACTGCTGCGCCTTGGACGCCTGGCCGGGAATCGCGAGGAGCTGGCCGCAGTGAATGATCGTCGCGGGTTCGGCGGCATCCTGCACTGGCGCGGGGTCTCTCGGAACTGCACCGTGCGCGCTCGCCGGCATCGACCGGGAGATGATCAACTGCAGGATGAAGGCCAGCAGCAGGATGGAGATGAACGCGAGGCGCAATCGCGCGAGCATGCAACGCTCCTTCGAGTCAGGACAGGCCCGCCATGCTACCACATGCAGGCACAAACACGCGAGGCGGATTACACTCTTCGGGCGGATCGGAGCGTATGGCGTGACCCTATCGGACCATCTTCGCTGTCAACGCTGCAAGTATGACCTCCGCGCCGCGACGGAGGTGTGTCCGGAGTGCGGGTATTCGGTGGAGTTGTCACGAATCGCCTGTCTTCGGCCGCCGTGGTGGCACGGCACCGTTCATCTCAAAGCGCTCGGGCTGATCATGGCGTACGGCGGATTCAATGTCCTCCTCGTCGGGGCCGCGACGCAGTCGTTCGTCGAAACGCCGTGGGGCATTCTGATTTTCACAACGCTCGTCCAGCCGTTGTTCGGCCTGATCGGATCGTTCTGCATCCTGATCAGTGCGCAGAAGCGATACGGCCGCGGATCACCGTTCGCTGGATGGTCGTCACGCTCATGCTGCTCGCGATCGCGATGTGCCTGAACGCGCTGGTGCTGGTGACGGCGATCGATGAGCCGAATT
>CBFGRU010000334.1:0-2350 GCA_965651255.1 uncultured Phycisphaerales bacterium | reverse complement strand
ACCCCCGACTCCCCCGGTACCCCCTCCACGCGCACCATCCGCACCGATGAACCCTTCGCCCACGTCGAGTTCATCCGCATTCCCGCGTTCCTGCCCAACCCCTATGACGCCAGCGAACGCGCCCGCATCGAGGCCCAGCTCCGGCTCGGCCGCACCCTTTCCGAAGCACACATCACCGACCCCGGCACCCCCGGTTCCCCCGGCACCGCAGAAGCGTCGCACGATGTCATCCGCGAAATCGTCAGCAAGTTTGTTCCGCCCCCGCCGCCATCGGCCAACCTCCACGCAGACTACAGCGGCGATCTCATCGGCGAGGTCTATCGCTACGCACGTTTCTGTCTCGAAACGCTCCACCGCGAGCGCTTCGATGTCATCCACGCCCACGACTGGCTCACCTTCCCCGCCGGTCTTGCGCTCGCGCAGATCACCGGTCGGCCGCTCGTCGTCCACGTCCACTCCACCGAGTTCGACCGCTCCGGCGAGCACGTCAACCAGCGCATCTACGACATCGAGCGCCGCGGCATGCACGGCGCCATCCGCGTCATCTGCGTCAGCCAACTCACCAAGAACGTCTGCATCAACCGCTACGGCGTGCCGGAGAAGAAGATCGAAGTCGTCTACAACGGCGTCGATCTCGAACCCGGCATGGTCGGCATGACCGGCATCCGCCGCCGCGACAAAATCGTCCTCTACTTCGGCCGCATCACCTACCAGAAAGGCCCGGAGTATTTCATCCGCGCCGCGAAGCGTGTGCTGGAAGTCATGGACGATGTGAAGTTCGTCGTCGCCGGCTCGGGCGATCAGGCCACGCGCATGATCGAAATGGCAGCGCAGCTCGGCATCGGCCACAAGATTCTCTTCACCGGCTTCCTGCGCGGGGCGGATATCGCCCGCGTCTTCGCCATGGCCGACATGTACGTCATGCCCTCGGTCTCCGAGCCGTTCGGCATCGCGCCGCTCGAAGCGATGGGCCACAACGTACCCACGCTCATCAGCAAGTCCTCCGGCGTCAGCGAAGTCCTCACGCACGCGCTCAAGTGCGACTTCTGGGATATTGATGACATGGCGAACAAGATCGTCGCGGTGCTCCGTCATCCCCCCTTGAGCAGAACGCTGAAGCACCACGGCCAGTTCGAGGTGCGCCGCCTCACCTGGGATGGCGCCGCGACGCGCTGCGAGCAGGTGTATCGACAGGCCATCGAACAAACCCGCACCGCCAGCATCAGCCGCGCTGCGGAGTCGCCGCAGCGGTGAAACAGGCACGCCGCCCGCCCCGGAGTGCTCCGGCAGGTCATCTTCGAAACGATACGAGCGGCATTCATGGCGCTGCGTGAGGCATGCATCACCGCGGCTGCTCCCCCGTTTCCATCTCTCTACGAACCCACAATTCACCTTCCCACCGCCGTACAATCCACCCGATGTCCACTGCGCCCCGCCATTCCACCAACGCCCCTGGAAGTGCCCCCGGAACCGCCCCCGGAACCGCATGGCTCACCGAACGACGAGCGGCGGTAGATGGGTGGCTGGAAGGGTTCCTGGCATCCTGCGATCTGCCGGCCCGCCTTCACGAAGGCGTCGCGTACGCCGTGCTCGGCGGGGGCAAGCGGTTGCGGCCGATTCTGACCATCCTGTGTTGCGAGGTCTGCGATGCCGACGCAGCGGGTGATGCGCTCCCTGCGGCGGGGGCGATCGAGCTGGTCCACGCATTCAGTCTGGTGCACGATGACCTGCCCGCGATGGACAACGATGACTTTCGGCGGGGCAGGCCCACTGTCCACAAGCAGTTCGGGGAGGCGATGGGCATTCTCATCGGTGATGCACTCTTTTCCCTGGCCAGCGAAGCCCTGCTGCGCTGGCGCGGGCCGGAGGCGGTGCGCACCATGCTCTTTCACGAGCTGGCCAGCGCTTCGACCCGCATGATCGCCGGACAGGTGGAAGATACCTTCAGCCCGGTGACCTCCGCCGACCCGATGGAGCCGGCGCGGCGACTGCTGGAGATCCATGAAAAGAAGACCGGCGCGCTCATCCGGGCCAGTTGCCGACTCGGCGCGCGGGCGGGCGGGGCGAGTGAGCGCGCGCTCGATCGACTCACCACGTACGGCGAAGCGATCGGCCTGATGTTTCAGATTGTCGATGATCTGCTCGACATCACCGCCACCCGTGAGAACCTGGGCAAGACGCCGGGCAAGGATGATGCGGCAGGCAAGCTGACGTTTCCAGCGGTGCACGGCATCGACGCCTCGCGCGCAGAGGTTCAGCGGTTGCTGGTGTCGGCCCATGAGGCGTTGAAAGACTTCCCGACCGATTCATCTGAACCGTTGCGGGCGCTCGCAACGTATCTGGCGGAACG
>CBFGRU010000333.1:0-2404 GCA_965651255.1 uncultured Phycisphaerales bacterium | reverse complement strand
CAGAATGAGGATTTCTATAGCGGAGTGATTCGATACAACGTCGTACTCGATGGACGTGATATCAATGGCAGTCCACGTGCTTCGGGAATTGGCGTGGGTAACGGGTCAATTGGGGTTGAAGTCTATGAGAATATCATTGCTCACCAGCTGAGTGGCACCGGGAATGTCCGTGCCTTGGCGGTTGGCGGTGATGTCGGACGTGCTGAAGCAACGGTGTTCCGTGACAACATCGTCTATAGATGGAATCGGAATGGAACGCCCGACGGCTTCGCACTGGAGATTGGGCCGAGAACAAGCGGGGTAGAAGTCCGATCCAATGTCATCGCGCGTCCCGGCGGTGGTGGATTAGTTCGCTACTTTACCGGCGACGAGAACAACGGCCCAGACGATTCATGGGTATTCGAGGGGAATCAATACTGGACAACGAACACTTCCAAACCGTTTGATGCAGATGGTGTGGATATGAATTTCGCGGCGTGGCAGTCACATGTTTCAGAGACCGGAGGTCTCTTTGCTGCCCCCACTTTCCCCGATCCGGAACGAACAATCGAAACCTATGCTGCCTTGAACGGTTTGAGTCCCTTGAGTTACCAGGATGGCCTTGAGAAGTTCCTGGCCGAAGCTCGAAATCAGTCCCGCTTTCACTGGCGGCCGCAATACAGCGCTCACGCGGTCATTGAGTACATCCGTGAAGGGTTCGGACGAAGCATGCCAGCGAGCAGTCAGTAAACTCAATTGAGTCGATGGTGGTAAGCTCAGGGTGGATCTCAGATCATGAAGATCAGCATTGGCATTCTCGCTCACAATGAGCAAGAGCGGATCGCACGGACGTTGTCCGAGTTGCTGAATCAGGATCTGCTGCATGGTTCATGCGCGAATGTCGATTCGATCGAGATCATTTGCGCGCCAAATGGGTGTCACGATCAGACCGCGGCGATTGCCCGGCAAGTACTCGATGAAGCGGTGTCTCGACGCGGTCCGGATAGGCCGATGCTCTGTGCCTCGGTGCATGAATCGGCAGAGCCCGGGAAAAGCCGCACTTGGAATCGGCTCGTCCACGAGTATGCCGACCAGACAGCAGATGTTCTCTTTCTCGTTGATGGTGATATTCAGCTTCCTCAACGGGCATGCTTGAGCATGATGTTCAGGCGCCTCATTCGAGATGAGCAATCGTGGGCATGTGTGAATCAACCACAGAAAGATACCGAGTACCGCCGGCACCGTTCACTCGGTGCGCTTATCTCGCGTCTTGCTTCTCGCCAAAAAAAAACGCTCCGTCCGGCAATTGCAGGGTCTCTCTACTGCATTCGCGGAGAGGTTGCCCGTCAGGTCTGGATGCCAAACGGGTTATTGGTTGAGGATGGTTTCCTCAAAGCAGTGCTCGTGACCGAGTTCTTTACACGCGATGGAGCAAGGGAACGTCTGGTTCGCGAAGAGGAAGCATTCCATGTCTTTGAGGCCTATCGCGGCATGCGAGCCAATTTTCGACATCAGGTGCGCCTGACGTTGGGTGTTGCGCAAAACGCAATACTGTACGATCACCTCTGGCAGATCGGCAAGTCAACTCATGTCGGAGAGTACATCGCACAGCTGAACAAAGAACGTCCGGAATGGTTCGCTGAATTGATTCGTGATGCAGTTCAGCACAAGAGGCGAGGGGCGGTACCGCCCTCATTGGTTGTAGCGCCTCTGCGACAACTCCGAAACATTCCGTTCAGTACCGCTCTCCGAACATTTCCGTCCGCGCTGCTGCGATTTGTCTTCGGGGTGCCCGTGTACTATCGCGCGAGTCGGTGCATGCATGCAGGTAAACTCGATTGGTAGGTCTACATTTCCAGTTCAACACGATCGACAGCGCAATCGATATTGGACATCCGTCATCCTGCCGGAAAACCAATCGTGCCACGCTTACTTGATGCCATCGCGGGGTAGAGCATGACAGTGAAGGATGTAACCATTGCCATTGCGACGAAGAATCGCGCGAGCGAAGTCGCGCGGTGCGTGTGCTCCGCAAAGCATCTGACTGATGAAACCGCTGAGATCATTGTTATTGATGATGGGTCAGATGAACCAATCGAGCCGGTTGTTCGAAAGGCAATGCAGGAGTACACCCTGCCGCCCGTACGGTTCATCCGATGGGAGGAGTCCAGAAACTATCTCAATGCCCGCAACGAGCTTGTGAGCCAGTCCTCGACTCCACTTGTGCTGCTTCTGGATGACGATGCCTTTATCATCGACGCGAAAGGCCTGCGGGAAGCGATCGCTTCCATGCGGTCAGATCCTACGATTGGAGCCGTTGCCTTCCCTGAATGCGATGCCAACGGAACCCGGAAAGAGAAACAACCAGGCCGCGGTGATCAACCGGCCTATACGCCTCATTTTTATGGCTATGCCCACCTGCTGC
>CBFGRU010000332.1:0-2436 GCA_965651255.1 uncultured Phycisphaerales bacterium | reverse complement strand
ACCCGCACTCGGGGCAGCCCTTTACTCCCTCTCCCTCTGGGAGAGGGTTGGGGTGAGGGTTCTGCCCGCGCAGGTCATACCCGCAGCGCGGACACCGGCCGCGCCGGGTGCGGATGATGCGCCATCCCGCGACGACAACCGTTGCGGCGATCTGGTGCTCTCCTTTCTGACCGGCTGGCATGCCGCGAAACTCGGTGCTCGGGATCTTCACCCACGCATAGTGCTCGGTGAACCCCGGCGAGCGCGCGTCCAGAGTGACAAATGTGCTCCCAAGCGTCAGCGGCTTGAACCAACTCCGCATGAGTCGTTCTACGTCTGAATCACCGTCGAATGTCACTGACTCCCTAGCTGGAAACGGACCGTTGTCGATGGGGAGGAGTGCGAAAACCCACGCCACGCCCACCGTCGTCACCACGCCGAGGATGAGGCAGAGCGTGCCTCCGAAGGCGGCTCGACGGGGCGAGATGCGGAGGGTCCAGCGTTGCATGTTTCTCGATTGTACTGGGTGCGGAACGGGGATCGCGGGTCAATTGGGCGTGCGCGCTCGCTTTGCACCCGGCGCGCTCCCTTGGGGTCGCGGCGAAACGTTCACTCGTGCCTCATGCCTGATGCCTGATGCCTGGTGCCTGATGCCTACTCCCCCGCCAGCATCTTCCCCGGCCGGGGGAACTCGTGTTTGCTGATGGGGGCGAAGCGGTCGCGGTCGTCGAAGTACATGCAGTGCGTGATGTTGATGGTGTGGTTGAGGGTGATGATATTGAGGGTGTTTTTTTCGCGTTCCTTGCCGCGGCCGCGCCGGGAGGTGGTGGTGCCGCACTGGATGATGATCATGCCGCGATTGCGTTCGCCGCCGGGGTAGACATCGAGCGAGTTGCTGATGGAGGCGCGGTGGAGGTGGCCGCCGAGGATGAGATCGACGCCGAGGCGATTGAAGCGATCGAGTGCGCGGCGGGCGCGGGGCATGGTCTGGTCGCGCTCGAAGTCCGGCGCGGGGGCGAAGTGATGGTGGGCGATGATGATTTTGAAGTGATCATCGGGCGTATTGCGGAAGGTGCGTTCGCAGAGGTCGAGTTGATCGAGATGGATGCGGCCGTTGGAAATCGCGCGGCGGGGCGAGGTGGAATTGAGGGCGATGGCGGTGAGATTGTCGAAGGTGTGGACGGTATCGAGTTGATCGGCGATGAACTCGCGGTAGTTGTCGAGCGGCCTGAAGAGGCGCTCGAAGATGCGGTAGAGGGGCACATCGTGATTGCCGGGCACGACGATGCGGGGTGCGGCGGGAAGTTGATTGATGAAGGCGCGGGCGTCGGCGAACTCGGTGCGTTTGGCGCGCTGGGTGAAGTCGCCGGAGATGATGATGAGGTCGGGGTTGATGGTGTGGGCATCGCGGATGAGCGCTTCGCCGACGCGGTGGATGTAGGGCGGGCCGAAGTGCAGATCGGAGATGTGAAGGATGGTGCGCACGCGCCGATTGCTCGTTGGGGGTCGTTCGCTGCGGGGAGAAGATCGCTAGGATCGTCGGACGATGAGCATATGCGCCATCATCAACCCGTGTGCAGGCAGCATTGCGCACCGTGTGGATGCGGTGTGCGAGCGGATGCGCGGCTGCGGCTGCGAAGTGCTGACGACACGCGCGCGGGGCGATGCGCAGATGATCGCGCGGGCGGCAGTGGAACAGGGTGCAGAACGCATCATCGCCATCGGAGGTGATGGCACGATCAGCGAGGTGATCAACGGCATCGCACCGATGGGCGCGGCGGTGACGCTGGCGATCATTCCCGGCGGAACGGGAAACGACCTGGTGCGGTGTCTGGATTTGCCGGAGGATGATGAGGCGATGGTGGCGCTGGCGGTGAGCGGTGAGGGGCGGGCGCTGGATGTGGTGGAAGTGAAGCAGCCGACTGCGCACTGGTTTGTGAATGTGGCGAGCGTCGGTTTCGGCGGCGAGATCGCAAGCGCCGTGCGCGAAGAGGACAAGAGTCGATTCGGCGCATCAGCGTACTGGATGGCGGCCGCAGCGCACATCGCGCAGTTGCAGCGACACCATGTGCAGTTGACGGTGGATGAGATGGAGATGGAGATCGAGATGTTCATCTTCGGCGTGCAGATGGCGAACGGCCGGTTTGTGGGAGGCGGGTTTCCGATCGCGCCGATGGCGATGCTGGATGATGGTCTGCTGGACCTGATTGTGATTCCCGCGGACTCGCCGGCGGAGTTGATCGCGCGCGGTTTCGAGCGCATCGTCGCGTGGACGCAGGGCAGTGATGGGCCGTTCCCGACGCGCGGGAAACGGGTGCGCATGGAGTTTGATCCGGCGGTGAACGTGTGGTCGGATGGTGAACCGCGCGGCAGCGGGAACATCGAGCTGTGCGTGCACGAGCATCGGCTGCGAATCGTGACCGGGCCAGACCCGCGCGGCTTCAGTCAGGGGTGATC
>CBFGRU010000331.1:0-2448 GCA_965651255.1 uncultured Phycisphaerales bacterium | reverse complement strand
CGTGGATGATCAGGTACGGGCGCTGACCGAGCGCCGCTTCCAGCGCGATCGGGACCAGGTGAGTCTCCGGGCGATGATCTTCCGCAATGCGGCCCGATGGGTCTGATCCGGCAACGTTGAAGTACCGCAGCATCGTGGCGCGGAAATCAATGCCCGCCCTCGCGCAGGCGGCCGCATGATCTCTGATCATGTGCTCAACGAACAGTTTCGATCGGCCGTAGGGGTTCACCGGCACCTGCGGACACGTCTCGGCGATAGGGATGGACGTTGCCTCCGGTTCTCCGTACGTCGCGCACGTGCTGGAGAACACCAGTCGGTGCACCTCCGCCAGATGCATCGCTTCGAGGACGCTGAGCGCCCCGGCGGTGTTGTTGCGGTAGTAGCTCAGTGGTTCATCGACGCTCTCGCCCACGTACGCAAGGGCCGCAAAGTGCATGACCAGGTCAATGCGGCGCTCGCGCATCAGACCCGCCAGCGTCTGGGTGTTCCCAATGTTCAGCCGCGTAAAGTGAAAATCGGCATCGGGGAAGGCCTTTCGGATCGCGTCGATCGCTTCCATATGGCCGCGCGCGAAGTTGTCGACCCCGGTCACGGTGTGCCCCGCCTCGAGCAACTGCAGAACCGCATGTGAGCCGATGTAGCCAGCCGCTCCGGTGACGAATATGCGCATGGAAGGTTGATCCTTCGAAGTAAACCGATGGCGCCCGCTAGTGGCCAGAGAAGAGCCGGATAGATACGAAGCCGCCGACCAGGAGCACGGCAAAGACGATGCACAGCCAGTTGAAGTACTTATCAATGAAAGGCGTTGCCTTCGGACCGATCCAGTAAAAGAGACCGGCCACGAGGAAGAACCGCATAGCCCGCCCGACGAATGAAACCAGAATGAACGGTATCAGTTGTTGGTGAAACACCCCGCCTGCGATCGTAAACACCTTGAACGGAATCGGCGTGAACGCAGCGGCGAAGAGAATCCAGACACCCCACGCTTCGTACCACTGTTCGACCGTATCAAACTTGCTCTGAGAGAACCCCGGCACCCACCGAAACATCGGCTCGCGCAGCGCCTCCCACGCGGCGTACCCGATCCAGTACCCCAGTATGGCCCCGAGCACGCTGGCCACCGTCGTCACCAGGGCAAACCAGATTGCTTTCCTCCGCTGCCCCAGACAGAGCGGAGCCAGCAGCACATCCGGCGGAATCGGGAAGAAGCTCGACTCAGCAAAGCTGATCATGAACAGCGAAGTCGTGGCGTGTTTCGAGTGCGCAAAGGAAAGCACCCAATCGTACAGCCGCCGATGAATAGCCCAGCGACTGACGACCGTCGGGGCACTCGCCGCGTCTCGATCGGCTTCAGTCACGGGGTCGCGTGAGTTCGTATCGCCCTGGGTCATGGGGACAATCTTCGGCCGATCACCGGTGCGGGGCTACTGATTTCCTGTGAACTCCCGTTGCATTCTGCGGGTCGGGAACTCCGCCTCAACCTGCATGCCGCTTCTGGTCGATAACTCGTCCGTGGACGATTTCTCAAACCAAAGACCCGCCTCCGCTTCGGAACCGAAGCTGACCGCCGGCCGCACGGCGATCATCATCGGTCAGCGCGCTACCTGTCAGCACGTGCAGCAGCAGCTCGCGATGATCGATCATCCGCCGATTGTCCTCGGTCTGGTGTTGACGGACCTCACGATGAGCGGAGAGCTGACTGATGATGTCCCGACTCTGGGCGGTATCGACGAGTTGGAGCACATCATCGCGCGCCGACGGCCATCGATGGCACTTCTTTCGCTGCCCTCGGCGATGAGCGAACAGATTCGGCAGATTCGAGTGCGCCTGCGCCGGCTTGGAGTGGCCGATCGTTTCCTGCCGACCATCGACGATCAGATTGCAGGCGTTGGACCGCGCAGCGAGTTCACGATTGACCCACGTGAGTTGCTTGGCCGCCCACAGCGCGCAATCGACTCCGACTCGATCGCCAACCTCATCCAAGGGCGCACCGTCCTCATTACCGGTGCGGGCGGCTCAATCGGCAGTGAACTGTGCCGTGTCGTCGCCAGCTACCGCCCGAAGCGGCTCGTCATGGTCGAACGCAGTGAGAATGCACTGTTCGAGATTGATCGACAGATCGCACGTTTTCATCCCGAACTGCCACGCAAGGCGCTGCTGCACGACATTGTCGATCCAATCGCGACGCTCGAGCATTTTCAGGCCATTCAGCCGGAGATCATTTTCCACTCCGCCGCGCACAAACACGTTCCGATGATGGAGGACCACCCGGCGGCTGCGATTGACAATAACTTCTACGGCACAAAGTCCGTGGCCGATGCGGCTGATCGTGTCGGTGCTGATCGCTTCGTCATGATCTCGACCGACAAGGCAGTCAACCCCTCATCCATCATGGGTGCGACGAAGCGCCTCGCCGAGATGTACGTGCAGTTTGCCAATCGCCGAAGT
>CBFGRU010000330.1:0-2470 GCA_965651255.1 uncultured Phycisphaerales bacterium | reverse complement strand
CCGAGTATGTGGCTGCGATTCGCGAGTGGACTGCACGCAACAACGTGCTGCTGGTTCTCGATGAGATCATCACCTTCCGCGCTGAGTACGGCGGGCTTCAGTCGCACTACGGCGTGATGCCCGACCTCACCGCGCTCGGCAAGATGATCGGCGGCGGATTTCCCGTCGGGGCGGTGGCCGGACGCTCAGATGTCATGGACACGCTGAACCCGCAGTCGAAGCGATTGTTGTTCCCGCATTCAGGGACGTTCTCCGCCAATCCGATCTCGATGACCGCCGGCCTTGTCGCGATGGAAAACTTCGACGAGCTCGCGGTGGCCAGACTGAACACGCTCGCCGAATACGCCAAGACAGGAATCAACCGCGCGATCGCAGACACCGGCATCGCCGCGTGCATCACCGGTCATGGTTCCATGTTTCGCGTTCACCTCAAACCCCGTGTGCCGATGGACTACCGCGAGGCGTATACCACGCCCGCGGAAGCAAAGCGGTTGAAGGTTCTGCTCGGGCACCTTTTCGATCGCGGGGTGATTCTCATTAACTCCGGCTCGGCGACCCTTTCGACACCCATGACCGAGGCCGAAATCGAATCGCTCATTCACGCTTTTCGATCGGGCTTCGAGATGCTTTCCGAGACAGCGTAAAGCGTAAGTCGCTGCGCTCAGTGCGCAAGGTCTGGCTCGAAGTGCACGGAGTCGATGCGCGGCTACCGCAGATACTGGCCCGGTGTAACGCCGAAGGTGCCACGAAATGCAGTGATGAACGCGCTGACACTTCCGTAACCACAGTCCATCGCGGCTTGGGTCACCGAACGGCCATCGGAGAGTACGCGCATCGCGTGTTGCAGTCGTGCCTGTTGACGCCAGCGGCCGAACGATAGTCCAGTTTCTTTCGTGAAGAGCCGTTCAATCGTGCGCTCGCTTGCGCCGACGCCGATCGCGAGCTCCGCAAGCGGTGCGTTGGTATCTGGTGCGCGGTACACGCGATCGGCAACCAACCGCGCGCGCGGGTCATGCGGGAGCGGCAGTCCCAGCGAGAGCTGCGGCGCATCGGCGATCTGCGCGATGACCATCGTGGCAAAGCATCGATCAAGTTCATTCGCCTCGAACAGCATGCCTCGCTTGGTGACTTCGACCAGCAGTTCTCGAAGCAATGGTGAAACATCAAGCACCTGCACAGCGTTACTCATCGAAGCAGCTAAGGCCGGGCAAAGGTAAATCGTGCGCAGTCGTGTCTCGCCGATGGTCAGCAAATCGTGTTGCAGTTCGGGCGGTACCCACAAGCAGCGGTGGGCAGGAACGATCCATCGCTGCCGAGTTGCATCAACCGCCAGGGCTCCGGTGACCGCGAACACAACCTGCCCCCAGTCGTGAGCGTGCAGGCCGGTCTGATGCCCGGATGGCCAGCGCACTGCCAGCGAACGGACCAACGGCTCGGCGATCAGGTCAGTTGCAGACTGGCGAGAATTCGTCATTGATTGGCATTCTATCGAAAGTTCGCCGAGCAGAACCACTGTACGATCGGCAACACTCAAGTTCGACCCCTCGATCATTCCCAATCACTTTGCAGGAACATGACCATGCCGAATGAACTTGCCCACTTCGCCATTCACGCTGATGACTGTGAACGCGCGAAGACCTTCTATGAATCCGTGTTCGGATGGCGATTTGAGCCGTGGGGTCCGCCGGGCTTCTGGCTCATCCGGACCAGTCCCGGCGGGGTCAGTGGATCGTTGCAGAAGCGCCAACAACCGGTCAGCGGCCAGGGCATGACCGGATTCGAGTGCACCATTGGCGTGGACGATGTGAACGCCACTGCTTCTGCCATCAATGATGCGGGCGGCAAGGTCACGATGAAGCCGTACCTGATCGAAGGAGTCGGCACGTTGATCCAGTTCGAGGACACCGAAGGGAACAAGGTCTGCGCGATGCAGTACGTTGAAGGAGCGATGCGATGCGAGTAAGCACCTTGATCGACAATCATCGTCGGCCCACGGTCCTCACGAGTGTTGCAACTGGAGTGCTTCTGGCCATGTCACTTCTCCTCGGTGCGTGCGCCTCTTCAACCAGCCGCGTCGTCGCGCCCGACGAGATGCGCGCGGAGATCAATACGTTTCTTCAAGAGTGGAACGCCGCGATCGCAGCGCAGGATCAGGAGCGCATCCGTGCTGCTTATGTGAACGATGGACGATTCCGCTGGTTCGAGGATGGTCAACTGCGCTATTCATCAGCCGATGAAATTGTCGGGGCGCTGAGACAGTTTCCGCCCGGAACACAGGTTGAGACAGAGCTGTCGGAGATCACCATCGAACCCGTGTCAAACGATGCGGCCGTTGGGAGTGCATCGTTTCAGACGCGGATCGCGATGCCGGGCAGCAACTTCGAGTTTGGCGGTGTGTTCACCATGCTGATGGAGCGAGGTGGTCGTGGCTGGGTGTTTGTCCACGGGCATACATCCACCCGCCGACCGG
>CBFGRU010000329.1:0-2513 GCA_965651255.1 uncultured Phycisphaerales bacterium | reverse complement strand
GCCAGCGTTGCTTCGATCTGCTCCGGCGTCATATCCACATCGATGTCGGGCTCAACCCCCCAGACGCTGGCGTTCGGTCGCTTGTGCACGAGCCGACCAACGGTTTCCGTCGGTCCGGGTGGCAGCCGGTAGTACTGGGTGGTGACCTTGATCTGGGCGTTCTGAGTCAGACCATACACCCGCTGAACACTTCCCTTGCCCCAGGTGCGCTTTCCGACCACGACCGCCGCCCCATGGGCCTGAAGCGCGCCGGCAACGATCTCACTGGCACTCGCCGAACCCTTGTTCACCAGCACGACCGTCGGCACCTTGGAATCGGCAATGGCAGCGCGATGCGGCTGGGCGGACAACGTCTCAACATCGCGTGCACTCTTCCCTTCAATCGAAACGACCGGCCCGTGCGGGACAAACAGGTTCACGACATTCACCGCCTGGTCGAGCAGGCCGCCAGGGTTGTAGCGAAGGTCGAGAATGAGTCCGTTGACCGGTCCGGTTGCGTTCATCTGCTCCCACGCGGCCAGCAGGTCGCGGGTTGTATCCTCACTGAAACCCGAAAGCCGGACGTACGCAATTCGATTGTCCGGATCGACAAACCAGTCCCACGTCGCATCACCCTGCCGATCAAGGCCGGACTTCCACCAGCCCTTCACTGTGTGCAGTTCGATGACATCACGCGAGATCTCAAACTCCACTTCTCGCGACTCTTCATCGGTCGTCCGTCGGAGCGTGAGCTTCACCTTCGTTCCCCGTGGGCCGGTGATGCGATCCACCGCGTCGTTCAGTGTCCATCCGATCGTGGGTTGGTCATCGACCTTCAGAATCACATCTTCCGAACGAACCCCCGCGCGAAAGGCGGGTGTTCCCTCAAGCGGATTGACAACCTGAATCTCCTGCTTCTCGTTGTATCCGATCATCACCCCGATGCCGACGAACTTTCCATCGGTCGACTGACGGAATCGTCGAACCTCGTTCGGCCAGATGACCGCGGTGTATTCATCCTCCTTGGCGACGCTCAGCTCGTACATGGCGCCGTTGCCGTACTCGTGGTAAAGCACTTCGTCCGGCAGGCGCACCGTGCGACGATTGATCGACTCCAGACCGCTCACGAGTTCCATCATGTACCGCGGTGAAAGCGATGCATCCGGCGTTCGCGAAAGGTACTCGGTCTGAATGTCCACATAGTCGAGCCACTCGCGACGGGCTTTATCCTCCGTGAATCCGGCGAATGTTCCCTCGAGACCCGGCGTTGTCGCCATCAGGCGCATCGCATGCAGCCCGCCCATCAGCAGTGGACGCCAGCCATTGCCACCCGCGGCCTCGATGTGCTCACTGGCCGTAATCGACAGTGCGCGACGCAGCATCGAGCTGTCGATTCCTTCGCGACGCTCCTGCCATGATTCGCGAGTGTTGTCCTGCCAGACCGGCGGCTCTTCGCCCAGTCTCTCCGCGAGCGCGACACGCAATTCGAAGAGCTTCTTCGGAGCGTACTCCGCCAGCAGAACCACGCGACGATTGATGTTCTTCAGCTCTCGATCAGTCTCGTTGTACTCCGCCCGGCGATCCGTATCGTCGTACAACGTACGCAGCCGATACAGCAGTTCCTGGGCGATGAGCCAATCTGCATCCTCGATGGCGCTTGGAATTGCCTCTTTCGTGGCGGCAATCACATCCTTCACTTCCGGCAGCGCAAACGCATCTTCCAACCGCTCACCAAGTGTCTGGACCGCGACGGCTGAGCGCAGTGCGTGTAGCAGATCACCCTTCTCAAGCGACTCTCGCAGTTCTTCCATTGCGGCCAGGCGTGCTTCTTCACGCTTCGCGTTCGCTTTCTCGCGATTCGTCTGGTACTGATTCGCCTTCTCGAAAATCTGGGGGAAAGACTCCGACCAGCCCTCGGGAATGTTCGAGAGATACGTCTCAAGCGATCGTTCATCACCAGCGGTCGCGGCCTTCCACACACCATCGGACCATCGGGCCAGGGTCGATGGATCATCCTGTGCCGCTGCCGGCCACAGTGCCACAGCCGCCAAGACTCCGGTCAACATGAATCGACTCAGACGACGGGTCGGGTGAGACAGGCGGTCAGTTCGTTGTTTCATTGTTACAGATCACCGTGGGGCTAGGGACACGGGGCGAAAACGGGTCGCATTCAGGCACAAATCGGAACGACCGCTGCCTTTGCCTGCCATCGGTCGTCGTGCGATTCGGCTTCAAGCGCAACCTCCAGGTCCGGGACATCGGCAGGAAACAGGCCTTACCAATCGTTTCAACACCACAGAACGGCCTGGTGTTCCATCCGATGCCGGTTCCGAGAAATCATACGGGTTCATCGGCCTGAGGTTCAGATTCACGCCGAATATGCCCCGACCACACTCTGATCCCGGATTACAATGCGACCGATGCTCACATCGACGACCGTGCATCTGGCGACCAGTCCTGCGACCGAGAACCCCGAGATTGCCATCCTCGCGGTGGCGGTGGCGATTGCCGTCGCCAGCCACGCCGCGGTGTCC
>CBFGRU010000328.1:0-2552 GCA_965651255.1 uncultured Phycisphaerales bacterium | reverse complement strand
TTCCCGGTACACTGTCGGCCGATGGACGGAGAGCCTCCCGGAGATGAGCCGATCGAAGTCCGCCGCTGGCGGTTATCACGACCCGCATCAGGACCTGTTTGAGCGCATCGAGGACCGGAAGCGCCGGCACCTGTTCCTGCCGAGCATTCTGGACAAGGAAGCGCGGGCGCTGCGCCTGCGCCAGCCGGAGCGGGAAGCCGCCTACGAAGTCATCAAGGCGTGGTGGGAGCAGGCCCAGACCGGCCGACTCAACCGCAAGGAAACCACGGTTGACGATCAGTTCCTCGCGCAGGTCTTCGGACAGGCACTTGGCTATCGCGGCGTTGCCGAGACGACGGAAAAGTACGAGCGCGAGCGCCAATTCCATGTGCCGAGCGTCGGTCCGTGTGATGCGGCGCTCGGCGACTTCCCGAAACCCACGATCGAGAACGTGCGCGCCGTCATCGAGTTGAAGGGTGCGCACACACACCTGGACCGCGACAAGTCCAACGGCCGCACGCCCGTGCAACAGTTGTGGGACTACCTCAACGCGATGCCGCCATCATGCAAGTGGGGCATCCTGAGCAACTTCACCACGATCCGCCTCTACCACCGCGCGAAGGGATCGCAGGTCTACCAGCAGTTCAAGCTCAGCCGACTTGTCGAAGACCGCAACGAGTTCGATCAGTTTTATTCGATCTTCGAACCGTACGGACTCATCCGCAAACGGGTGAAGGAAGCGCCGCTCGCCGAGCGCTTGCTCGACATCACCGAAGAGAAGCAGCGCACGGTCGGCGATGATCTCTACAAGTACTACAGCGAGAATCGTCTTCGCCTGATTCACCATCTCCACCGTGACAAGGGGATGGAACTTGAGACATCGATCCGTGTCGCGCAGAAGCTGATCGACCGCGTGCTCTTCATCGCGTTCTGCGAAGACCGTCGCCTCATCACCGCCGATGCGATCAAGAAGGCATGCGAAGGGGTGTCCTACTTCTCGCGCGCCCGCAATCCCGTCTGGCAGAACTTCCTCGGCCTGTTCCACCAGATGGACAAGGGCAGCCCGCAACTCGAAATCGAGAACGGCTACAACGGCGGGCTCTTCCGCGAGGATGAACTGATCGATTCGCTCGATCTGGATGATCAGCCGTGGACGAACTTCTTCCAGGGCCTTGGCAGGTACGACTACGAGCACGAAGTCAACGTGGATGTGCTCGGGCATCTCTTCGAAAAGTCGATCACGGAACTCGAGAAACTGCGCGAGGGTGCGCTCTACGGCGATCGCGACACCGTCGAAGCGCCGATGATGCCGAAGAGTCCGCAGCGAAAACTCTTCGGCGTCTACTACACGCCCGTCGAATTCACGACGGCCATCGTCGATTATACGATCGATGAAGTCGTCGCCGAGCGGTTCCGTGCCGTGCAGCAACGGCACCAACTGAGCGATGAGGATTTCCGCACCGAGAAGAAGAAGGACAAGCGGCGGGCCTACTGGCAGGAGTGCCTCGAAACGCTCAAGTCGATCACCGTCTGCGACCCCGCATGCGGCAGCGGCGCGTTTCTCATTCAGGCCTACGAGAACCTCTTCCATCACTACGCGATCGTCATCACCGAACTGGAACACCTCGGCGAGAAGAATGTCGATGGGCTGTTCGATGCAGTGCCCGACACGATCCTGAAGCGCAACCTCTACGGCGTCGACCTGCAGCCGGAAGCGGTCGAGATCGCGCAGCTTTCGCTCTGGCTCCGCACGGCTCGCGTCGGCAAGACCCTGGCGGACCTCGCAGAGAACATCGTCTGCGGCAACAGTCTGACCGACGATCCGGCGGTGCATCTCCGCGCGCTCAAGTGGGAAGAGGCATTCCCATCGATCTTCGATGGCAAGCGGAAGGGGTTCGACTGCGTCATCGGCAACCCGCCGTGGGAACGGTTGAAACTGCAGGAGCGAGAATTCTTCGCACTGTCCGCGCCGAAGATTGCATCCGCGGTGAGCGCCGCCAAACGGCGGAAGATGATCGAAGCGCTCAAGACCTCGAATCCTGATTTGTACGCGACATACGAAAGAGCGCTCGCAGAGACGGATCGGGTGATGGGCGATGTGCGCAGCAGCGACCGCTACCCATTGACCGGCAAGGGTGATATCAACACGTACTCACTTTTCGCGGAACTGGCGACGAAGATCGTCGCGCCGGACGGCCGGGTGGGATTGCTCGTGCCGAGCGGCATCGCGACGGACAAGACCACCGCCGCGTTCTTCCGGTCGCTGATGGATTCCCGGCGTCTCCAACGCCTCTACGACTTCGAGAACAAGGCCGGGATCTTTCCGGATGTGCATCGGGCGTTCAAGTTCAGCATTCTGAACTTCGCTGGAAGCGCGACGAAGTCTGATTCGGCTGATTTTGTCTTCTTCGCGCACTCGCTGAACGAGTTGCGCGAATCGAAGCGGCACATTCCGCTGACCGCTGAGGACATGAAGCGCCTGAATCCGAACACGCGCACGTGCCCGATCTTCCGCGATCGGCGGAGCGCCGAGATCACGAAGGCGATCTACGGCCGGGTGCCGGTCCTGATCG
>CBFGRU010000327.1:0-2569 GCA_965651255.1 uncultured Phycisphaerales bacterium | reverse complement strand
ATGGTCCAACAGCTCGATGGTTTCGACTCATGCCGATCACCCGTACGGTGATCGCGGCCGTGATACTTTCGGCGAGCAGCGTCGCGGCGTGGGCACAGACCTCTACCGGCGATGAACGTCCACGCTTCACCGTCCTGATGCGCTCGCTCGAAGCGCTGCCGGTGCGCCTGGCGGAGATCAATGACAACGCGGTTCATGTGTGGGATGAAGCCGGCGAACTGAAGCGGATCGCGAGAAAAGATGTCCTCGGTTTGATCAGCGATGAAGTCTTCATTCAGCGTGACCCCGATGCGGGCGAAGCGGTGCTGGCCGATGGGCAACGGCTGCCCGGAACATCCATCCAACGATCGGTCGAGAACGACGACGCTTTGCTCTGGCTGCATCAGCGGCTGCGGCAGGTGATGATTCCGATCGATTCCCTTCGCACGGCGCGCTTTCAGCCCGGCGCTGCGCTCCCCGAGCCGGGCGTCGCGGATGTCCTTCGCCTGACCAACGGCGATCGGGTGGAAGGGTTTATCACCGGTATCGGAGAAGTCATTTCGCTGGATGTGAACGGGACGGAGACAAGCGTCCCGCTCGATCGCGTGGCATCGATTCGACTGGTCGCCATCGGCGCAGCCGAGCGGGCGAGCGAATCGCTGCGCATCTGGCTGACCGATGGAACCGTCATGGATGTTCGCGCCATCGGGCTGGGCGAAGATGGTGTGGTGCGGGTCGAGCAGCCGCTGCTTGCGCCGGAGATCACCCAACAGTTCCATGGGCTGCGCGATGTAGCGGGCATTCTGTTTGACCCCGAGGTTCTGATTCCGCTGGCGTCTTTGGATGCACCGAGCATTTCGGGACCGCCGACTCGATACACAACACCGGCGCCGGTGCTTTTGGATGATGTGGCTCCGCTGGGGCTTGCCCGGCTGCAACTGAACGGCCCGCTGACCGCCCGATGGCGGATTCCGCCCGGTGTTACTGCATTCGCTGCGGAGGCGATCCTTCCGCGTGAAGCGTTCCGCTGGGGCCATTGTGAAGTCATCGTGCTGGATGATGACCGTGAGGTCTTTCGCGCAACCCTGAGTCGGACGACTCCCCGCGTAAAGATTCAGGTGCCTCTCGCCGGCAGTGAACTCACGATCCGGATCGATGAAGGGGAGTATGGCCCGATTCAGGATCGAATCGTTCTTGAAAGGGCCGCGCTCCTGCGTGGCGGTCGATGACCCGAACGTTCGCCGTTCTACTTCTCCATATGCCGGTGAAGCCATCGAGCAGTGCCGCGACCGTCCTTTGACGGAATCTTTGTGATTCGCGTCGGTAACTGCGGAAATGAGACGTCCAATTGGAGCGTTAGGAAGACACGGAACGCAACGGAGCGAAACCGAAGCGTCATCCGTCCGAACAAGGGAGTACCGGTTGACCGCCGGTCGATGTCTGCGGGCGGGATGCCCCTGAGTCGATTCCCATTCAGATTCACTCGGAACCAGATCGTTTCCAAAGCCATGACCGTTACCCGTGCTGCCAACCTGATGAGCCGCTCCCGCCGCGACCCGGTGGAAATCGGTCTGCTGGTGCTCGGGGTGGTGGTCATGGTCGTGGTGCTGGTCGTGAACACCGTGGCGTTCACCCCCTCCCCGGAGCAGAGCACCTCCGAAGGTGATGCGGTTCCACCGGTCGCCGCTCGGGCACCGGTCGAGCCGGATGTCCAGCGGTTCGAGCGCTCATTCGGCCCGATGATGGGTGAATGGCAGATCGCCATCCGATCGCGCCACGCCGCAGTCGAAGGGGCACACCCGAAGCTCCCGACTCGTCCGGGGTCGCTTGAACAGGAAGAGACCGCCCGCGTGTACACCTTCGAGCGCCTGCTCGAACGAACCGGCGAGACGTCACGGTCCCGACCAGAACGAACCGAGTGGACACCCACACCCCGAACGCCAGCGGTTGATCAAACTCCATCAGCGCCGACGACAGACTCCATCGCGGTCCAACCGAACGATGAAGATCCGATCGCTGCAACGGGCTTCTGGTACGACCTGGTGTTCGGTGCGCAGCGCTGGTTCCCCGGCGTTGGGTCACTGATCGAGCGGTTCATGGCCAGCATCTGAATCCTGGCGATTCACCACAAACCTGCGCCGTTGAATCACGGGTATCGCGTGGTCAGACGCACGAGTTCCCTCAGCGTACGGTGCGCTGCGCCACTGCTGATGGCATCGCGTGACTTTCTGATGCCGTCATTGAGTGATTCGGCCGCGCCGCCGACCAACAGGGTTGCGGCGCTCGAGAGGATCGCCATCTCCGCTTTGGGACCTGTCTCTTCACCCGAGAGAATGCTCTCAACGATTCGCGCTGCCTCATCCACACTGGTTGCGCGAAGATCATCGAGCGCTGCTCGCGTCAATCCGAACTCTTCAGGGGTGATCTGCTCTTCCCGAACGTTGCCGTTCTCGACATGAGCGATGTGGGTTGGTGCCGTGACAGTGATCTCATCCAGTCCGTCCGCGCTGTGGACGACCATCGCCCGGGTCGCGCCGAGCGCAGCCAGCGCTTCGGCGATCGGCCGCAGGAAACGCCCGTGGTACACCCC
>CBFGRU010000326.1:0-2580 GCA_965651255.1 uncultured Phycisphaerales bacterium | reverse complement strand
GATGAAGTCATGGTCGCGATGATGCCCGAAGAGCTCGAACGCATGCACCGCCTCGTCGCGTCGCGATTCCAGCACGAACCCGACCGCAAGACCACGATCGAACTCATGCCCGATCACCGCTGGTTCAGCGTGCGCATCACCGGCATGCCGTGGATTCACACGATCGCCGCCTGCACGGGGCCGGTCATCGCGATGGAAGTGCCGAAGGAAGGCCCGCCGTCGAAGCACCTCGGCCTCTACGACTGGCCGCGCGTGTTGCAGCACGAGTACGCGCACACCATCACGCTCAGCCAGACGCGCAATCGCATTCCGCACTGGCTGACCGAAGCCGCCGCCGTCAGTATGGAGTACGCCCCGCGCGATTACTCCACCATGCAGATGCTTGCCCGCGCCTATCAGACCGATGGCCTCTTCGATCTCGATGAAATCAACTGGGCGTTCATTCGTCCCCGGCGCGCGGGCGATCGCGGACAGGCCTACGCCCAGGGCCACTGGATGGTTGAGTTCATGAACGAACGCTTCGGCGAAGAAGCACTTGTCAAACTCCTCAACCGCTACTTCGATGGCGAACGCGAAGCCACCGCCATGCCCAGCGCGCTCGGAGTCTCCCGCAAGGAGTTCTACGACCGCTTCCTCACCTGGGCGGGTGAACAGGTGGAATCATGGGGCTTTGCCGCCACGCCCACCGTCGAATCACTCATGGATGAACTGCGCATGGCCGATCCGCAATTGCGCGAAATCCTTCAGACCAGTCGGCAGGCGCGGCTGGATGCCGTCGCCCAGGTCCTCACCGATCTCGTCGGACAACCCGCCCGCCCCAACACCGAGCCGCTCGGCGCCGATCGCTGGCCGCCGCTCCAGCGGCCACCCGTGGAAGTCACCGATGAAACCCTCAACCGCTGGCTCGCCGATCATCCGAACCATCCCGACCTGCTCGAACTTGCGATTCGCCGCACGCTGGAAATCACGACCATCCCTACGCCCGACCTCGTGCCGCAGCTCGAGCTGTATGCGCAGATGAGGCCGGGCGACCCCTTCCCGCACAAGGTGCTCGCGCGATACTGGATGGATCAGAACGAACCCGCGGCCGCGATTCCGCATCTCGAAGCGCTCGATGCGACCGAGCAGAAGTCGCCCGTCTACGCCATCACGCTGCGCGACCTGTACCGCCAGCTCGGCGAGCTCGATCGGGCGATGCAATACGCCACCCGCGCGCTGCACATCAACCCGTACGATGCGCGCAACCGCGAAGTCGCCGCCGAGATCGCGATCCAGATGCGCAACCTGGAACTCGCGCGCAAGCACATCGTCGCGCTCACCATCCTCGAACCCGATCGCCCGCAGCACGAGCGGCGGCTCGAAGCAATCGATCGGTTGATGGAGCGGCGGTGATTGGGTGAGCGAAGCATGGATTCACGACCGAGATGCGGAAAGCACAACGCACGGATCGGAGAAGGCGCCAGGCGCCAGGCATTAGGCATTAGGCATTGGGCACTAGGCACTAGGCACTAGGCACTAGGGAAGAGGCACGAGACACGAGTTGCCGTTTCGCCGCGAGCCCAAGCGAGCGCTCGCGTCCAATCGACCAGCGATCCCCGCAAGACATCCTGTACAATCCGGAGCCATGAAACGCTGGACCCTCCGCATCACGATCTGCCTCATCCTCGGCGTGGTGATGACGGTGGCGGTCGCGTTTGTCGCCGTCCTCATTCGACCGCGTCTGCCCGTACAGGTGGATGTTGTTGCGTTCAATTCAAGCGGAATCCGTGGTCGCCTCGATCATGATTCCGCGCGATGGCGCCAGCTTGAGCGCTGGTATCACTACACACGGAACCATCAGGGTTGGGGGTACCCGCATCTTGTCACCGCACGCTTCAACTTCGGCTATGACCGCGAAGAGTATGTCAACGAAGCATTCGCGACGCGTCGAACCCATCCGGAACGATTCGAACTGGTTCGACATGTCGCCGGTTGGCCGTTCGGCGCGTTTGAAGGATGGCACGCATCCTGGCCGGCTCAATCAGCGACGCCATCCAACCAGTTGATGCGAGCGGAATCGAGCCTCGGTCTGATTCCTCTGAACCTGCGCGGCTGGTTTCCGACCGTTGCCGATGTGTATCCCGTTCTGCCGGTTCTCGACGGGCTTCTCGTCAACACCTTTGTGTTCGGATTGCTTTGGTTCGGCCTGTTGTACTGGCGATTCGTGCGCGATGAAGTTCGCCGCCTTGCGCATCGCCGCCAAGGCCGGTGTCCGCGCTGCGGGTATGACCTCCGCGGTGAGTTCAAGGAGGGTTGTTCCGAATGCGGGTGGAGGCGGGGGGACTGAAACGTTGCCGTTTCGCCGCGAGCCCAAGCGAGCGCTCGCGTCCAATCGACCAGCGATCCCCGCAAGACATTCAGTACAATCCGGAGCCGGGTGCCACAGAGCATCCCGCCCCCCGGCCCCCGGAAGGCAGGGTGCTCTGTGCGAGCGTTCTTCGGGATGCGAGCCCGCCGTGATCCGCACACAGCACGCTGCGCGATGCTGTGTGATTCTATGAAGCAAGCCTCCCTGGTGTAGGCTCGGGGTCATGTTTCAGC
>CBFGRU010000325.1:0-2606 GCA_965651255.1 uncultured Phycisphaerales bacterium | reverse complement strand
GGGTTGTTCCGGGGATTCGCTGCTCACGCCGGGCAAGGACTTTGGTTGTTCCGGGGGTTGTTCCGGGGGTGGTCTGCGCGGGGTGTGATCAATATGATCCGGCCCGTTTCTGGAGGAGCGGGGGTGAAGCAACGAGAAGGATGAGCGAGGAGCGCCATGCCCACGAAGACGAACGCGAAGCGATCGATCGAACAGGTTGATGTCAAGTCGAAGCGCATCCTGATGCGTGTGGATTTCAACGTGCCGCTGAATGAGCAGGGCGAAGTCACGGACGATCTGCGCATCCGCGCCACGCTGCCATCGATCCGGTCGGTCATCCAGCGTGGGGGCCGCCTGATCCTGATCAGCCACCTCGGCCGGCCGGAGGGGACCGGCTTCGAGGCGGCTTTTTCGCTGAAACCCGCGGCGGCCAAGCTGGAAGAGCTGCTCGGCGGGGTGCGGGTCGGGTTCGTCGAAGAGGATTGCCTATCTTCCGCGGCGACCGCTGCGGTGGCGGCACTGAAGGATGGTGAGGTGCTGCTGCTGGAGAACCTGCGTTTCCACGCGGAAGAGAAGGATGGCAGCGCGGAGTTCGCCCAGAAACTGGCCCTGTACGGCGATATCTACTGCAACGAAGCGTTTGGTGCATCGCACCGGGCAGATGCCTCGATGGTGGCGTTGCCGAAGGCGATGTCGGGACGGCCGCGCGTCGCGGGACTGCTGCTGGAGAAGGAGTTGCGGTACCTGAATGAGGCGGTGCAGTCGCCGAAGAAGCCGTTCGTGGCGGTCTTGGGCGGGGCGAAGGTTTCGGACAAGATCGTGGCGGTCCGCCGGATGATGGAGAGCGTGGACACGATTCTGATCGGCGGGGCGATGGCGTTTACGTTCCTGAAGGCGCTGGGCCGCAGTGTGGGTTCGAGCAAAGTCGAGAACAGCGCGATTGATGTGGCGAAGAAGATTCTGGATGAGGCGGCGGCGAGCAAGGTTGACCTGATTCTGCCGCAGGATCACATCTGCGGGAAGCAGATCGCGAGGATGACGCCGACGCAGGTGTTTGCGGAAGAGATCGAGACGGGATGGATGGGGCTGGACATCGGCCCGAAGACGGCAGCGCAGTACGCGGCGGTGCTGGGGAAGGCGCGGACGGTGGTGTGGAACGGCCCGATGGGGGTGTTTGAGACGCAGCCGTTCGATGGCGGGACGAAGCAGATCGCCCGCGCGATCGCCGGCGCCACGCGCGGCGGGGCGATGACGGTGGTTGGCGGTGGGGATACCGCCGCTGCGGTGCAGACATTCGGACTGGCCGATGGCTTCACCCACGTCTCAACCGGCGGCGGCGCGAGTCTGGCGGTGCTGGAAGGGCAGGTGCTGGAGTCGGTGACGGTGCTCGATGAGGCGTCGTAGTCATGTGATCGCCGTGGTTGAGATTCGATTTTCTGTTGCGGAATGCGATCGGCGCACGTACTGTCTATGGAAGGGGCGCGATGCGCTTGCGCCCGACGACCCATCCGAAAGGAGTCGCGAAGTATGTTGTTCCGAATGACGATGATGATGGTGTTGGTGGTGGCGACGCTGGCTGCGAGTTCTCCGGCCTCGGCGCAGTTCGGCGGCAGGAACGACCAACTCCGTCTGGGGGATGATGCGCCGGCGCTGACGATCGATCGCTGGGTGAACGGCACGGAACAGACGATTCAGGCGGGGAAGATTCACCTGATCATCTTCTGGTCCGCATCGGACATCAGCTCGGTCATCTACGGCTCGCTGTGGTCGGCGGTGCAGCGCATTCTGGATGAAGAAGTGACGGTGATCGGCATCAGTCGTGATGAACAGTCGCGCGTGCGCGAGTTTCAGCGGCTGATGGAGTTCGCCGGGACGAAGGTGGAATACAACCTGGCGATCGACCGGGACGGCCAGACGTGGCGCGACTGGATGGAGAAGGCGCAGCGCACGCGGCTGCCGACCGTGTTCGTGACCGACAAACAGCAGAAGATTCAGTACATCGGCCATCCGTCGGATGCGAACTTCTTCGATGCACTGACGCTGGCGCTGGCCGGCCGGTACAACGAGAAGCTTTTCAACGAAGCGGCTCCGCTGCTGCAGGCGGCTGAGCGAGAGCGCAAACTGCGCAACTGGCGCATGTACCACAAGTACATGGACGAAGTGATCGAAAAGGATTCGCACATCTTCAACGTGGTGGCGCTCCGCAAGTTTGAAATCATGCTGTTTGATGAAGGGGATACAAAGAAGTCGCTGGAGTATCTCTCGGGTCCGTTCAAGGAAAAGTACATCGCCGATGCGGAGACGCTGGCGCAGACGGTGAACATGCTTCTGACCGATGCACGAATGCGGGAGAAGGATCCGGCGTTTGTGCCACTGGCGCTGGAGTTGGCGAAGGCGTGCCACGAGGCAGCCGGCCCGGGCAGCTATGAAGGCATGGCAGTGTTGGCCCTGGCGCACTATCACAACGGCAACTACGACGAAGCGGTCAATCTGCAGTCCCGCGCGTATTACCTGGCGGATCCGGTCTTCAAGACCCGGTTCCGGACGGCATTGCAGGAATACCGGGCCGCAGCGCGGAAGTGATCACGAGCGGCGCAAGAGCGATATGATTGAGAAGCGACGGCGTC
>CBFGRU010000324.1:0-2611 GCA_965651255.1 uncultured Phycisphaerales bacterium | reverse complement strand
TCATGGGGGTGAGCATCTGGTGCAGCGTCGGCCATGATGATGAGGGTATCACGGCAAACGCGATTCCACACTTCAGCGAAGGATCAACCGGCGCGGTGGACGGTGTCCGATGAAGGAAACCGAGTGGCGGTCGATTCGGTCCTGAAGGCCCAGTGCGCGAGCGCTTCGAGCGCCAGCGCCCGCGGTGAATCAAGAAGGGAAAGAATCTCGCTCATGCGCAGCCGGTGTGCATCCGCGAATGCATGCATCAGCTCGACCGCGAGTTGATCGAGCGGCGCTGCCGCGACGTCCTTGCCGCGGCAGACGGGCCAGAGAAGGCGTTCGCGGGCGCGGCGGCGCCAGACGCGATCCTGGTCTTCGCTCATCGAAAGCAGCCAATGAAGAAACGGATTGGCGATCGCGTCCATGCGAAGTCATCCTCGGCGAGATTGTCGATCCATCGGCGGCCTTGTCGAACCGGGGCCGACGCAGAGGTCCGTTTCTGGTCGGCGACCCGGATTCGATCGTGCATGCGTTTCGCGAGCCGAACCCTCCGTGGCGTCTCGCGAAGGCCGCCTCCTGCGGCCGGCGAACGGTGCGATCCATGCACCATCGTTGACAGAACAATGCGCAGCAGCGTGGAACTTTTCACAATTGTCATGATTCGCCGTCGGTGGGCCATCCATGCAGATACGAGGCGTCGGCGACAGTTTGTTTGGTGAATGATCGCTGCTCAGAATGGCGTTCGCCGCCTGGTGAAATTTTTCTCGGACTTCATCCTTCATCCTTGAAAAAGTTTGCCGATTGGCCGATTATGTGTACAGAAGGTGGAAGTGGAAACGAGCCGTTGCGGTGGGACGCAGGGCTCAACCTTCTGACAATCCAGCTCGGAAGATCGGCGCCCGGTCGGTGGGATGCCCGTTTGCATCGGGCCGCGCGTTGGGTCTTACGCAGGACGCGTTAGCGGGATTCGTCTCCATTGGCGTCATGAGCCGTTTGCGACCATGGATCGTCGTGTCGGCACCACGCAGGAGAACCGCCAGATGTGCGTTAAAGAGGATCGAGGGGCGATCGTGCTCTCCCTGTTCGAGAGCTACTACGACCGAGTCTACTGCTTCATTCGACGTTCGTTACCGCCTGAGCAGGCCGAGGACATTGCTCAAGAGCTGTTCGTTCGTCTCCTGGAGCACCGAAATCTTGAAAATCTTACGATCAGTGTGAGTTATCTCATCAAGATCGCTGACAACCTCATCAAGCGGAGGTATCAGCGAAACAAGCGTTTCCGGCAGTGGCTGGAAACGCAGGACCAACGCCGTGACATCGGCCCGGACGCCACGAATGCGTCGGACGCCCCGGATGCGTTGGAAGACCAGGCCCTCGAAAGGGCGCTGGACCAACTCTCGCCCGAAGAACGGGATGCCGTCCGACTCATCGTGTGTCAGGAAATGAGTTACGAGCATGCCGCCCGTTCACTCGGGGTTTCCGTGACGACCATTAACAACTGGAAGTACCGTGGTCTGCGAAAACTCAAACAATCCGTTCAATAGTGTTCACTCACGGCCTCTGGCGCCCCCGGATAACGACGAAATCAATGCGAGCCGTTCGCGCGTCCGTGCGAGTCTGGTCGCAATCATTCAACAATCCATTGATCGTCATGCGATCAATGCGCGCTTGAAGCAGGCCGATTCCGATGAGAACATCGCCCATGAGATCGTGGTCTCAGTGCCCCTGGTTTCCTGGAAGTAATCGCGTCTTGACCGCTTCTCGCCGGGGCGGTTGAAGCCGAGAACTACTCATCTCGACCTTCACGCGCTTTCTTCTCGTACCGCGCCAGCGCCCGCCGAACGGATTCAGCCGCAGAATCACCGGGCTTGAGCGCGCGAACCGCCTGGCGCTGCCAGTCGAGCGCTGCGGAGAGGTCGCCCTGCTCGAAGTACACCCGCGCAACCGTATCAAGAATGGCTGCGTTCTCATTCTTCGTCAGTTCCGCCGCCCGACTCGCGGCCGTCATTGCAAACTCGAGATCGCGCGTCCGAACACGTTCATAGTCCACGACATACCACGCAAGATTGTTCAGCGCGAGCGCATCATCCCAGAATTCCTTCAGCAGCGTGCGACCATAGGCGTACCCCGTTTCCGGCCGATTCATCGCACCGATCATGAGCTGAAACTTCTGAATTTTCAGTGAAGTGTTGTCTTCGGTGGCAGCGATCGCCTCATCGAACATGTCGAGCAGTTGCGGCCAGTTCTCATCGCGAAAGGCCGACTTCATCGCACGCATCCGTACGAACAGCTCGCGTGCCGGGGCGATCTCTCGCTCAAACTCATCGCGGGCGGCTGCCCGATCCCACGTCCCCCGGACGACTGCCTCCAGCGGCGCTGCCAGATCGCGTGGATGGCCGATCCATTCAATCAGGCCATCCTCGCCGATCAGGAATGCACTGGGGATGGACCCGATCGCCGCCGCATCCATGTACGCGCGCTGCATCGTTCGCTTCGGATCGGTGGCGATTGAAACGCCCATCGCATCGTACACCTCCGGCTCCGCGAGATACTTCACCAATGTCTGTGGCCGTTCATCGCTGAGCACGATGATCGTGACATCATCTTTCTCGTACTCCGCCTGCAACGA
>CBFGRU010000323.1:0-2629 GCA_965651255.1 uncultured Phycisphaerales bacterium | reverse complement strand
GCGCAGCCACCGGTGGTCGAATCGTTTTCTGCTGGTGATATGGAAGTTGTGCTGGAAGCCCCATCCCGCGAGGGATTGCAGGCCGGCGCACCCGTGCTCTACCGTGACATTCCGATCGGGCGCGTGCTGCTGGTCGGCCTGGCCAGCGATGGCGGCGCGGTGGAAATCCGTTTGCACATTGATGCGGCCTACGCCAACCTCGTGCGGGAGAAGTCTCGCTTCTGGATGAGCGGCGGTTTGAAATTCGGACTCGGCCTGACCCAGGGGCTGAACGTCGAGATGTCATCGCTCTCCAGCATCGTGCTCGGCGGGGTGACGATGGCAACGCCCCCGGAGCCAGGTGCAACCGTGCGTTCGGGACATCGCTTTCGCCTTGATCGCAGTGAACCAGAGAGCGCACGGGAGTGGCGTCCTTCGATCGCCGTCGGAAGCGCCCTTCTGCCGCCGAATGTCATTCCACCGCGCCCGGTACGAACTGAGATCAACTGGAAGGAAGGGCTCTTCCGCCGCTCAAAGGTTCGGCGCGGCTGGGCGCTCCCGGTCGAAGGCGGTGTCCTCGGCCTGCGTTCGTTGTTGAGTGCGCCATCCGATGCACGCGAGGGCTCCATCACGTTGACGATTGACGGCCAGACAGTGCCCGGCAGCGTTCAACGCGAGTCGCACGGTGATCGATTGTCGATGCTTTCACTTCTTCCGCCGCCAGGACTGCCCTGGCCGACCGGCATGATGCGGCACGCAGGTTCGTTGGAAGATGTGGTTCTCTTCGCAGGGGCCGGCACCGATCCGCTTCCCGTCTCGGCCACTCGCCTCGGTGTGATTGATTCCGCGCTCTGGAAGATCGATCAGGTGCAGGCACTCTCAGAAGATTGGTACGGCGCGATCGTCCTCAGTCGTGAGAATGGTCATCTCCTGGGCTTTGTTGAGTTCATTGACAACGAGGCACACATTGCGCTGCTCCCAGAGTGATCGAATCGACTGACCGCAAACCTCTCACCGCGCTAGACTCTGCCGCGATGAACTCGACGCCGACCAACTCCGCATTTCACGCGACGACGATTCTCTCCGTCCGCCGGGGGAATCGTGTCGCCATAGCTGGCGACGGCCAGGTGACACTCGGCAATACGGTTGCGAAAGCCGATGCGAACAAGGTGCGCATGATCGAGGGGGTTGGCGCCGAAAAGGCCGGTGTCCTCGTCGGCTTTGCCGGAAGCGCTGCGGATGCGTTCGCGCTCCTTGAGAAATTTGAAGGGAAACTCAAGGAAAACCCGGTCAACATCATGCGCGCCGCCATCGAGCTGGCCAAACTCTGGCGGACGGATCGAATGCTCCGCCGCCTGGAGTCGTTGCTCGCCGTCGCGGATCGTTCAACCTCACTCATGATTTCCGGTCAGGGCGATGTTATCGAACCGTCGGATGGCATTCTGGCGATCGGATCCGGCGGCCCATTCGCGCTCTCCGCCGCCCGAGCGTTGCTCCGACACACCGAACTTTCACCCGCCGACCTCTGTCGCGAGGCGATGACCGTCGCCGGAGAGATCTGCATTTACTCCAACACCAATATTCGGGTGCTGGAGCTTCCCGCGGCCTCGTAATCGGACCTTTTTCCGTCAATCGACTCAACCACCAGGCAGATTCCTGAAGGTCTGCCACGCCCCGGCCGAAGTTGTCTGTATGGCGCTGTGGTTCCGTCGATTGAAGAATGCAATCGCTCCGACGACCGATGAGTCTGCGGAGACGCGCGATCTGCTTCTGCTTGCGCAGAGCCATCGCGCCCGGGTCGAACTGGTCGAATTGACCGGCGGGGGCGATGGAACCAGCATGGCCTGTACGATTGAACAGGTGAATCAGGATGACTTCTGCATCAGCCAGCCGACCGTCGGTGGCTTCTCGCGACAACTTGTCGGCCGCGTCCCGTTGCGATTGGCGTTTACGGTCAACGGGGCCCGTTTCTCCGGCGAGACCCGGTCGCTTGCCCGCGCGCGAATGCGCTCCGGCGGGTCGCAGCCGCTGTTCGGATATCGCCTCGCCTTGCCGGAGGGTCTGATTCAGCAGGGTGATCGCCGTTCGACGGTGCGCGTTGTCGTTGGCTTTGATCTCTCCCCGCACGCGGAGATTCACTTCCTGAGTGATGCAATGCACATGATCAAGGGTCGTGTTCACGAGTTGAGTGAACAGGGTGTCCTGATCACGATCCCGAGGAAGAGTCCTCTTCTCGAGGTCGGGCAGCATGTCGCGTGCGAGCTGGCCCTGCCCGAGCCGATCGGGCACATGACCGTCGGCGGTGAAGTCCGGCATACATCCGAGCGGCCAAACACGATCGCCATCGGGCTGCAGTTCCTTGGCGAGGTACCCGGCATGTCCGAACTCGTGCGACTGCTGGAGATTCGTCGCAATCGACGGGCCAAGCGCATCGCGTAGTCAATGGTTCGGGGCTCACCGACCGGCACATACAAAGCCAAAAATGGAGAGGCCCGGGTGAACGTCACCCAGGCCTGCTCCGGTGGGAAGAATGGGAAAACGATGCGACCGATTTCTCAGTCGAATCGCGGGGTCAGGTTGATCGTGTCAGTGAGTCGTTTCCGGGCGGGCGAATCGTTGTGCATTGTTGACGGTGCAGATGGAGTCTGGG
>CBFGRU010000322.1:0-2630 GCA_965651255.1 uncultured Phycisphaerales bacterium | reverse complement strand
ATTCTGGACCGGGCGGCCGTGCGCCGATGGCTTCGATGGTTCGAGTCGAAGGACCACCCGCGCCCTGGTGGGTGATTGTCGCGTGGGCTGCCGTCGCGGGTGGATTGATGCTGCTTGGAGGCATTGTGGTGCTTCAATGGCGACGTGCTCGACGGAAGGTCGTTGCTGGAGGAGGCGGGGAATGAAGATCGGTGTGCTTCTTCTCAGCGGTATCTGTGTTCTCGCGATCGTGTTCGGTGTGGCCGTCCTGGGCGGGCTGACCCGGATAGGCGACGCCAATGTTTTGGATGGCCCGCGAGCGCATGACTTCGGCGAGGTGATCGTGCCGGGTACCACGGCAGTGGAAGTGTCGGAAACGTTGCGCTGGAAGAATGGATCCGGAGAAGTGCTGGAGTTGATTCGTGTGAGCAGTACGTGCGGCTGTCTCGTGGCCGATCCGGTTCAGCGTTCGTATGGTCCGGGCGAAGAGATTGCTGTCCCAATCACACTTCGCCTGACCGGGTCGGGGATTGAGCAGCAGTCGATTCGGCTTGATTTTGCGAATGGGATGAGTCATCACATTCTGGTGCAGGCGACGGGGAAACGATTGCATGACCTTGAGTTCGTGACGTCTATAGTCAGGGTTGAGTCCGAGCCAGTTGAAGTCATTGCGTACTACCTTGACTACACCAGTGATGATCATCCCGGTGCAGCGGAGTGGTCAGGTGATACGGATCGGTTCAGCGTGGTGCTGGTCGCAGATTGGGAGCTGATATCTGCAAGAGATGCGGCTACAGGGCAACCGGCAAGGTGGCAGGCATCATGGAGAGTGGGCATCTTGCCGGATGCGCCGTCTCGACGATCTGGGCGATTGCACCTCAACGTTGGTGAATCGAGCGCCACGTTGCGTGTCCATCAATCCATGCCAGAATGAAGTGGACGTCATGATCATCATGGGTAACAAAGAGGTGGGCTTGTCAATGCGAACTGCCCGAGTCATCGATGTTCTCGTTCTATTGTTGCTCCTGCAGAGTCTGTCGACGATGGAAGCGCTGGGACAGGGTGTCGGGCCAGATCGACCGGCGGAATTGGTCGAGATACGCATTCGCGAGCGAGATCGTGATCAACTGGTAGAACGACTGACGTTGACGCTGGATCAGCAGGCAGTTGTTGATCACCTTTGGCACGAGTACTCAGATACCATCAGGCGACTTGATCAATCAATCGCGGAAGGTGCGTTGAAGAGTGTTGGCGTTGCCGCAAGTGGCCGCACGGGATTGGAGCAGGTACGAGCGCTCGATCCCGAGAAACAAGCTCGATTCATCGAGCAACTCGGATCTTTGTCCCGTTCGCAAAGGGTGGAATCCGATCGCCTGAGAGAGCAGTTTCTCGACAATGTTCGCGCGATACTTGATGATGATCAGAAGCGAGTGTGGGAGAGAGCGGCGCGAGCGTTGAGGAGGGACATTCTCCTGAACGCCGGGCGAGATGGTGTGGGGCCGAACAGCCAGGTGAATTTGGGGATCAGGGTGGACCTGTTTCAATTGATTGAATCTGCCAGCAGCCCTCCGACTGAGGGGAATGCATATGGACCTTTATGGCTGCTGCTGGGTGATGTCCCGAATGAGCTTCTGCCGGATAATCTTGTCGAAGCTCGGTCTGAGGCCATGTTGATTCTGCAAGCGTTTGAGATTGAACTCGATGACTATCTGCGATCTGGCGCGCCGCTCGCGGCCCTTGATGACCGAAGGGCGCTTCGTGCGGCGTCACGACGAGGAGATGATGATCGCGTCCTGGCAATGCATCGACGAATCGAGACGACCGGTATGACGCGACACATCTGGCGGTTGAATGAGCGTACCGCTGACCAGTTCGCCGCACTTCTTCGAGGACTTGATCGTGAAGAGGAAGCAGAGCGGTGGCTCTGGATCGTCAACATCGGGCACTTTCCGGAAATCTATGGGAGTGATATTGTGGACTTCATGGCTGACTGGATGAGAACGAAAAACGAACAACATCCGGAACAACTCTCTCTCGTCAATTCGGTGTATGAGGAGTACCAGAGAAGGCGACGCCAACTCTATGCAGAACTGAAGGCAGAGGATGTGCGGATTCGTGAGCGTTTGACACCGTACGTACCCGCTTCTGCGGAACCTGGGATGTTCGAGCGATGGGATGCGCTGCGGAGCGAGATCGAAGAAGCAAAGTTGGCCGCGTTGGAGAAAATGAAGGCAACTGGTTCGCCTGAGTCGAAGGAACAGTTTGAGAGCGTCGTGATGAGCAATCGGATGCGTTCGGAACGCCGCTACATCAACACGATTGAGGCCATGCGACATATGGCTGAGTCGCAAACCGGTGCTTCGGAAGGCCGACGCTTGCCTTGAACAGATGCACGTCCGAGGGCACCACCGCATACACTGCGCTCCGTGAGACGAAGTGATTTCATGTTTGGTCTGGCCCTGTATTGCGCGATCCATTCAGGATGTGCAGGCAATCGCGAGATCATTGTCATCGCACCGCCACCCGCGCCCGAACCGATCGGTGCTCTTCCTTCCGAGAGACAGCGTGCCTGGCACGATCTCGAGATGTACGCGTTCATCCACTTCGGCGTGAACACGTTCACCGGTCAGGAGTGGGGGCACGGCGACGAG
>CBFGRU010000321.1:0-2638 GCA_965651255.1 uncultured Phycisphaerales bacterium | reverse complement strand
CGTTGACATCGAAATCGTCATAGGGACGACTGGCGGCCAGGTCATGGCTCGGCTGAGCGGCAGCATGAATGATGAGCTCGGGCTTCTCGCGCTGCATCATCGCTTCGACATCTTTTCGATTGCGGATGTCGAGGGTGCAGTGGGTGAAGTTCGAGCAGGTCGCTTCCAGGCGCTGGCGGTTCCAGGTGGTGTCACCCTTCGGGCCGAAGAAGTCAGCGCGCATGTTGTTATCGATTCCGACGATGGGAAAGCCCATCTGATCAAAGAAGGTCACGGCTTCGGAACCGATAAGACCGCTGCTGCCGGTCACGAGTACTTTCATTTCTGCTGTTCCTTCCCAATTGATGGATCGCGACCGGCGGTGCACCGGCCTCGGACCTCCCTACCATCGGCCCGATCGTCGGGCGGGTCCAGTCGTGCCGGTGAGTCTATTCAGGGCCGTTCCGGACCCGGGATTCGACCCTTCGGGCGTGGTACGAACCGAATCAACCGACGGTTCTGTACGGTTTCGATGGGCGATTTCACGGCAAACTCGCATTCCGACGCGAACTTCGCCACGATCGGCTCGATAGAGTAGGAACCGTCCAGAGGTGGACGGACTACCTGGTGTTCCTGGTATTGGAGAGGATTTCGACTTATGCGACTGACCATGGTCGGCACCGGCTATGTCGGACTTGTCACCGGAGCGTGTTTTGCTGCCACCGGGAACGAAGTTACCTGCCTGGATATCGACGAACGAAAGATCGAGCGGCTGAAGCGCGGAGAGAGTCCGATCTATGAGCCGGGGTTGTCGGATCTGATCATCCGCAATGCCCGGGCGGGCCGCCTGACCTTCACGACCGATCAGGATGCGGCATACAAGGATGCCGAAGCGATCTTCATCTGCGTCGGTACGCCGTCCGATAAAGACGGTTCAGCCGATCTGAAGTTCGTGCTGAAGGTGGCCGAAGACATCGCCGCGGCGCTTGAGAAGTACGGCCGCGATGGCGATCCGAAGATGGTGGTGGTCAAGTCCACCGTGCCGGTCGGTACGAGTCACCGGGTGCGCGATGTCATCCGCGCGAAGACGAGCGCGCCGTTCCATATCGCGAACAATCCGGAGTTTCTGAAGGAAGGCGCTGCCATCAATGATTTCATGAAGCCGGATCGCGTGGTCTGCGGTGTTGAACATCCTCAGGCCGCGGAAATGATGCGCGAGCTGTACGAGCCGTTCGTGCGTCAGGGGAATCCCATCTACATCATGGATGTTCGTTCGAGTGAGATGGTGAAGTACGCATCGAATGCGATGCTCGCCGCCAAGATCTCGTTCATCAATGAAATCGCCAACCTCTGTGAGTACTACGGCGCGGACATCAAGAACGTGCGCGAAGGCATGTGCGCGGACAAGCGCATCGGGAATCAATTCCTCTACCCCGGCCTGGGATACGGCGGGTCATGTTTTCCGAAGGATACGCTGGCGGTGGTTGGCATGGGCAAAGCGGTCGGCTTCGACTGCAAGCTGAATGCGTCGGTTCACGAGGTGAATCAGGATCAGCGGCGGTACTTCTGGAACAAAGTCTGTGATCACTTCGGGCCGAACCTGAAGGGGAAGAAGATTGCGATCTGGGGCATCTCCTTCAAGCCGGAGACCGATGACATTCGCGAAGCGCCTTCGCTGGTGTTGATTCAGAACGCGCTGCAAGCCGGCGCGGAAGTGTGCGCGTTCGATCCGGTCGCGACCGAGAACCTGAAGGCGGAGATTCCCGGCGCAACCGTGGTTGATGAAATGTACGAGGCGCTGGATGGCGCGGATGCGCTCATCGTCTGTACGGAATGGAATGAATTCCGTCAGCCCGATTTCGACCGCATGGCGCAGAACCTTCGCGAGAAGGTGATCTTCGACGGCCGCAACATCTACCGCCGGGCGCAGATGGAAGAAATCGGATTCACGTACTACTCGGTTGGTCGTCCGCCGGTTGGCGCGAAGAGCGTGAACACGCGCGCGACTCAACAGGCATGAGAAGCTCCGCACCGCCACTGGATGCCGGGGCGGCCCGGCGTGTTCGTCCCCTCGGCGCGGTGTGTTTCGTGGCGGCATGAGTGCGGTTCAGACCAATGTGATCAATGCGTTGTCCTTCGATATCGAGGACTGGTTTCACATGGTCGAGATTGACGCGGTCGCAGATCCCGGCGGTTGGCCTGATCTTCCTTCGATCGTCGAGCGATACACCGAGTGGATCATTGAAACGGTGACGAACGCCAACGTCCGCGCGACGTTCTTCGTGCTGGGCTGGATCGCTGAGCGATACCCCCGGCTCGTGCGCATGATGGCCGACCACGGGCACGAACTGGCAACGCATTCGTACTGGCATCGAAAGGTGTACGAGCTGGATGCGAAAACCTTTCGTGAAGATATGGAGCATTCGATCCGCGTGATCGAGGATGCGGGCGGGAAGTCGGTGCTCGGATTTCGTGCGCCGAGCTTTTCGATCACCCCCGGGGCGGAGTGGGCGTTTGATGTCCTGCATGATCTCGGGCTTGAGTACGATGCGAGTCTCTTTCCCGCGCCGCGCGGGCATGGCGGGTACCCCTGCCCGATGGAGCGGCATCTGTTCACGAAAGCTCCATCCGGGCGACCGATGCCGGAATTGCCGATGAG
>CBFGRU010000320.1:0-2662 GCA_965651255.1 uncultured Phycisphaerales bacterium | reverse complement strand
CCTCACCCTCCCGCGGTACCATCACCAACAGAACCCGCCTGCGCCCCCCCACGCCTCACACCCAAGCCGGATTCCGAATGATGGATGCCACCGCCCCTCACTCTCCCGCCCATCCGCACCAGCAGCGAGAGCGCATCCCCACCCTCGTGTTCGATTCGCCGCATGAGGTCTCCATCACGGTCGCCCGCGAAATCGCCGACCTCATCCGCGCCCGTCAGGCCGAATCCAAACCCCTCGTGCTCGGCCTCGCGACCGGGTCCACCCCCGTCACCGTCTATAACGAGCTCATTCGTCTTCATCAACAAGAAGGCCTCTCCTTTCGCAACGTCATCACGTTCAATCTCGATGAATACTTCCCCATGCAGCCCAACGAGCTGCAGTCCTACCACCGGTTCATGCGCGAGAATCTGTTCGACCACATCGATCTGCCTCCGCAACAGATTCACCTCCCCGATGGAACGCTTCCGCTCGAATCCGTCCCAGAATTCTGCCGCGACTACGAAGAACGCATCCGCGCGGCCGGCGGCATTGACTTTCAGATTCTCGGCATCGGGCGCACCGGTCATGTCGGGTTCAACGAACCCGGTTCATCGCGCACCAGCCGCACGCGGTTGATTCATCTTGATCGCGTCACGCGCATCGACGCCGCCAGCGATTTCTTCGGCGAAGCCAACGTCCCTCGACGCGCCATCACCATGGGGGTCGGCACCATCCTCGAAGCGCGGCGCATTGTCCTTATGGCCTTCGGTGAAGGGAAGGCGCCGATCATCGCCCAGGCCGTCGAAGGTGAGATGACCTCCACCATCGCAGCCAGCTTCCTTCAGACCCATCCCGACACCACCATCATGCTCGATCGCGCTGCCGCCGCCGAGCTGACAAGATGCAAGTGTCCGTGGACGCTGGGAGAAGTTCACTTTTCGGAAGAGACCATTCGCAAAGCCGTCATCTGGCTGGCGCGCCTTCGCAACAAGGCCATCCTCAAACTCACCGATGAAGACTACAACGAGCATCATCTCCAGGATCTGCTCGCTCAGCACGGCCCCGCCTACGACATCAACCTCAAGGTCTTTCGTTCACTGCAGCAGCGCATCACCGGCTGGCCCGGCGGTAAGCCCGCCCGTGAAAAACTGCCCGGCGATCTCGATCGCACCCGCGACGATGTCTTTCCCAAGCGCATCATCGTCTTCTCACCACATCCCGATGATGATGTCATCTCCATGGGCGGCACGCTCATCCGTCTCTGCGATCAGGGCCACGAAGTTCATGTTGCCTATCAAACATCCGGCAACATCGCGGTGTTCGATGAAGATGCGATCCGCTTCGCCGAGTTTGCTGCCGAATTCAATCGTCTCTTCAGCATCGACCTGCGCAAGGCCGCGGATCTCGAAGAACACATCGAGACGTTTCTCAAGAACAAGAAGCCCGGCCAGGTTGATTCACCCGAGATTCAGCAACTCAAAGGGCTCATTCGTCGGGGCGAAGCCCGCGCCGCCGCGCGCAGTTGCGGCGTGCCCGATGAACACCTGCACTTTCTCGATCTGCCCTTCTACGAAACCGGCCGGGTACGCAAGAAGCCGCTTTCCGATGAAGATGTGCGCCTGACCTGCGATCTCCTCGATCGACTCCAGCCGCACCAGGTCTACGCGGCGGGCGACTTGTCCGATCCGCACGGCACGCATCGCACCTGCCTGGCGTGCGTGATGCGCGCGATCAACGAGCTGCGCGATCGGCCGTGGCGCCAGTCCTGCGACATCTGGCTCTACCGTGGCGCCTGGCAGGAGTGGGAACCCGATCGCATCGAAATGGCCGTCCCCCTCAGTCCGAGTGAATTGCAGCGAAAGATCAACGCGATCTTCGCGCACGAATCACAGAAGGACAAGGCCCTCTTCCCCGGCGCCGATGACCGCGAGTTCTGGCAGCGCGCTGAGCAGCGCAACCGAGGAACCGCCAAACTGTTCGATCAGCTCGGCCTCGCGGAGTACGAAGCCATCGAAGCGTTCGTCCGCTGGGATGAGGAAACGATGCGGGTGTGAATGGGTCGGCCATCGCTCCACGTTCACGTGGGGATACCGCGATCCGTCGGGTGACCTTCGTTGAAGAGAAGAACATCTGAACGACGCTGAAGTCCATCGACCATCCATGGACATCGTGCGCGCACCCCACGTAAACGTGGGGCTATGGGATAAGCGTCACTCCGGATCGCGGCGGTCGCCACCGTCATTGATCGGGAAGATGGTGTCCCGACCGAGGATGCCATCGGCGGTGAAGATGTGGTAGCTGGAGACGTCCTCGCCGCGAAATGAATGCGACTCGAAGTACAGGGTGCTGCCAAGGCACCCGGGGTCACTCCCGGCAACAAGTGACGGTCCTCCCCCTCGCTGTACGATTTCATCCGAGAGGATCGCCTCTGTATGAGGCATCAATCGAACTTGCCCGTCGTAGAAGAGTGTGACGGGAACTGAATCGCGCCCCAGATTGAAGAAATAAGGAACATCGGTCCCCGGGATATATGGATCTTTCGGTGCATTCTGTAGCCAGTAATGCTCGAGCATGAACGTCTTCAAATCGGGATATCGTGCCTGAGTCAACGTTGGCGCGCGGTGCCCGTACGGCAGATCGAGTGGACGTACTTGACCCATGTCGTCGTTCGCATGAACGCGCG
>CBFGRU010000319.1:0-2666 GCA_965651255.1 uncultured Phycisphaerales bacterium | reverse complement strand
CGCGCCGCGGAAGCCCCCGGCTGAATCGCAGGCCTCCCCCATCGTTCCGTGGAACTCCCCCGTCGAAGGAAAGGAGGGAGAGACATCACAACCTGCCGGGGAGGAACCCTGGCTGCCATCACTTCGGCTGGTGATTCGGGCCGGGGCTTCCCCGTGATCGGCGCCCGCGCTCATTGCATCGCTGCGTGCAACGCGGCGGAAAGCGAACGCTCATCAACGGGCTTGTTCAGGCGGGTCACTTCACGGAGCATCTGCGGCAGCAGATGATTCGGACTTTGATACCCGGTGACGAAGACGAACGGCCGATGCTGTTCCTGCAGCCGCTCAGCGACGGGAACACTCGTTCCGCCGATGATGTTGATATCCAGCACGGCCGCATCAATCTCTTCCTGCTGCAGCGCATCCAGCGCCTTGGCGACCGATGGAATCGGGCCGAGGACCTCGCAGCCGATCCTTTCGAGGATCGTCTTGATGCTCAGGCCGACCAGGAAATCATCCTCAACGAGCAGGATTCGTCGCTGCGGGTTCGTCGCCGGAATGCCGCTCATCGCCCCCACCAATGTCATCCAGATCATGGTTCTGTCTTTCTGTTCGTTGTGTGCAGTCCGGTTGATTGTTGGCGTTATGCCATGACCACGTGGTCAACGGGGATGGTGATGAGACACTCCAAACCCTCGCGGGGGTAGGACATGTCGACACGGCCATCCAGATCGTGCTCAATCATACCCCGCAGCAGGTTGGTGCCAAAGCCAAGCTTCGCGGGCTTGGTGACTTCCGGCCCGCCGCGCTCGATCCATTGCAGCGTCACGCCGGTGGAATCGAGATTCCACTGCAACATCACGACGCCGCTCTCACGGGAAAGCGAGCCGTACTTCACCGAATTGGTCGCCAGCTCATGCAGGGCCATGCACAACGAAGAGGCCGCGCGTGAATCAAGCAGCACCTTCGGCCCGGAGAGACTCACGGGGTGATTTTCTGACGCCTGATAGGGGCTGAGCGCAAGCTGCGCGATGCCCTCGACGTTGGCCCCGGCCCACTTGGACTTGGCCAGCGCTTCGTGCGTTCGCGCCAGGGCCATCATGCGGCCCATGAACGCCTCGCGAAAATCAGCGAAGTTCGGGTTCGAGTTCATCGTCTGGTCCGCCATGGACATGATGGCCGCGACCGTGTTCTTCACCCGGTGATCAAGTTCGCTCATCAGCACCCGCTGGTGCGCTTCACTCTGCTGCAGACTGCGCGTGCGTTCCTGCACTTCGCGCTCAAGCTGCTCGGGGCTGCGCAGCACGAGCGCTTTGGGAATGACGGGCACCAGCGCACAGACCGTCGCGACCGAAACGACGCCCGTCGCGGCCTTCACCACGCCGGAAAGTCGGTACACCGGCGCCCAGAAGATGATCGCCTCGACCAGATGCACCGCACCACAGAGAAAGATGAACGCCACGAACAGCCAGAAGATGCGCGGAAAGGGCGCATCCTTGCGGCGAAGCACAAACATCGCCAGCACGATGGGTATCGCGGTGTACGACGCCCAGATGGCCAGGTCCGAGATGATGTGCATCCAGCCCAGCTGATCCGTCCAGCCCCAGCCGCAATCCCACCTTCTGGGAAACCCCTCGGTACTGAACAGGTTGCGGAAGATATCAAGCATGGCGTCCTCCTGTCACGGGTCATGGTGAACAGCAGCTCTGGTCGTTTCGGGCATCATGCCGAAGCGAGTGGATTTGTCAATGCAACCCCCGCGAAGTCTTCCGTTAATTCGCCCGGATTAGTCAAGAACAGGCCGAGATCACGAGGAGTGGTGCCAACGCGGTCGGTTTTAGTGCCAACGATCGCGCTGCTGGTGCAAACAGTGTTGCTGTTGTTGCCAGTCATCGCGCGGTTGGCAGCGACAACTGTCGAGTCGGTGCATCCAGTAACGGCCCCGCGAAATACGCCGGACCATCAACTCAATACGCAACAACTGCATGCACAGCGAAAGAGGGCCAATCGTGCCATTTCAAGCCGAAAGAAACACCCCATCATTACCAGTTGTGGCGATGCGCAACTGGTAACGATGGGGTCATGGGCCGAATCCACATTCAGTCGACCATGTATCTCTGACTAACACTCACTTCTTGGCAGCGGAATTGGATGATGCCTTCGCAGCCACTGCCTTCAGCGATGTAGACGCACTCAACGTGTAGGCAGTTTTGGTCGAGTTGCTCGGGGCAACATTCGAACCCGGCACCACACGCGGTGTCGGCGATGGTTTATATGCATTCGCACTTGGCTTGCTGTGACTCTCAGGCATGTTTCCTCCTTGAACGCTTGACCAGGACACGATTAGGCGTACGCGATTTCAGACTGCTACGAAAGGTAGAAGTTCCAGAACGCATTTGTCAACAGTCGATCTCCCGATACTACCCTGAATACCGATCCAGAGGTAGACTCGCACAACAACAAGTACCTCTGCCCATCTACAATCTTTGGCTTTATTTCAAACTCCAGTTGATTTGTCACAATCCTATAAATCAATTCAGAGCATTCTGCCGTTGTACGGGCGACAAGCACGCCGTTCGCAACTCCAGTATCCAGATTAACCTGAATACCCAATGGATGGATCTCTTTAAACAAGTTTGCCCTCTTATCGTAATGAGAGCGCACAATGTCGAACAGCCGGTCCTCCA
>CBFGRU010000318.1:0-2677 GCA_965651255.1 uncultured Phycisphaerales bacterium | reverse complement strand
CGATCGGCCGAAAAAACAGGGGCCCGTGCAGGCGGGCCCCTGAGTCAAAACTTCAATCAAGATTTGTTGTAGTGCTCAACCTTCCTTCGGCTTTCTTTCCGCCTTGAACGAACGCGAGCCCTCGCGCTCGCGGCCCATCGTGATGGAACCGCTCAGCGCATTGCCTTCCAGCTTCCCGGAGAATCGCAACATGCCGATGGGGGAGACGTAGAACGCAGCCAGATCGCCGGTTTCTCGATCAAAGCGAATGTTGCGCAGCGGGCCTTCACCGATCTGCGATGCAAACGTACCGCGGATATCGCCGCTGTCGTACACCTGGAAGGTCATGGTGAATTCAACTTCGTTATCACCTTCCACCTTGCCGACCCACGCGCCGTTCAGCGTACTCTCGGTCGGGTTGCCCGTCGGTTCGGCCACGGTCGTGGCGGTGATTGCCGGGCGCGGTCGTCCTTCCGCTTCGGCTTCGGCGGCGGCTTCCTGCCGGGGCAGCAGCGTGTCGGCCATTGCCAGGTTGTACGCCGTCACCGCCGAGCACGTGGCTGACTGCACCAGGTACTCCTGAACCGCATAGCGCACCGTATCGTGCTGCGTGTGCCAGATGAATCGATAGTTCTTGCCTTCGCGTCCACCGGATCCGCGCTCTTCCCAGAAGAACCCGGGAATGCCGATGCGGTTGAACGAGGCATGATCGCTGCCGCCGCCGCGCGGCATTCGTTCGTGAACGTTGATGTTCACCTGCATGTCAGGAAACGCCTTGTTCACGGCCTCGGTTGCCCGGCGCAGCATCTCCGCCTGCGGTTCAATGCAGTCCAGACCGCCCTGGAAGTTCGTGCCGCCGTCATCCACGAATACAGCGCTGACCTTCGCGCGTTCCTCTTCGCTCAAACCGTCCGCATACGCGCGCGAACCGAGCAGTCCCTGCTCTTCACCCGTCCACAGGATGAAGCGAATCGTTCGTTTCGGCCGGACGTTTGCGGCCATCAGAATGCGGGCCGTTTCGAGGGTCACACTCGAACCCGTGCCATTGTCCTGGGCGCCGTGCGAACCGGGGCCGTCCCACGAATCAAGGTGCGCCGAGATGATGATCACTTCATCCGGCTTCTCCGTACCGCGAATCTCCGCCACGGTGTTGTACACCGCGTGCGGACCGGGAATCAGCTCATTGTTGAGATGGGCTTCAATCACCACTTCTTCACCGTCCGCGAGACGACTGTTCATCACGTCATAATCGCTGCGTCGAACGTACATCGTCACTTCGGTCGGCAGATTGTTCGGGTCCAGAGTCCGCCAGCCGTTTGCCGAGAATGTCCGCACGAGTTCATCGCGATTCGCGACGATCTTTCCGGCAATGCCCGCCTGATCGAGGCGGTTCTGAATCTCTTCGGCCACCTCCGGCGCCATGCCGGCGGGAACGACGCCCTGGCGTCCGCCGCGCTGCCGCCCCTGGGTAAGTATCCATGCACCCTGGAGTTTGTCACCCAGCGCTTCGATCTCTTCCAGCGTTGTCGGTTCCTTGATGACCGCACCGCGCACCGACCCGTCGGTTCCTGCGGACCACGCTGGTGTGGTGAATTCAAGATCCATCTGAATCGGTTCAACGATGCGCGCGAAGCTCGGGCCGCGATCGAACCGCACCGGGATTTCTCCCCACTGGTGCAGATGGGCATCGGTCAGGCCGAGCCGTGCAAACTCATCGCGGGTCCATTCGTTCGCCGCGTGCAGTCGTGTGGAACCGGTCAGCCGCGGCCCCATTTCGGTCGCGAGCTTTTCCAGATAGTTCCAGACCTGGCTGTTGTTCTTGCCTTCGTTGATGATTCGTTCAATGACCGCGGGGTCACCCTGGGCAAGGGCGGAACCAGCCGCGATGGACATGAACACCAGAGAGGTAAGCACGGAGCGCTTCACAGAGGGTCTCCTTCGGCGAGCGTGGGCAGTCGTCCGGGGCGCGTCCACCGCGCACCCCACCGGAAGATGATTATGGTGACTCCGCCGTTCGGTTGCAATAAGGGGCAGGCAACTCCCCGTAGAATCACCCGCAGACTCATGGAAACCCGCCGCACCATTCTGCATGTCGATATGGATGCCTTCTTTGCTTCGATCGAGCAGCGGGACAACCCCGAACTTCGGGGCAAACCCGTCCTTGTCGGGGGCAGCGGGCCGCGCGGCGTCGTCGCGGCGGCCAGCTACGAGGCGAGGGCGTTCGGCTGCCACTCCGCCCAGCCGATGGCGATTGCCCGCCGTCTCTGCCCGCACGCGGTCATCGTCCGCCACTCCGGGCCGGCCTACCGCGAAGCGAGTCAGCAGGTCTTCACCATCCTCGAATCATTCACGCCGCTTGTGCAGCCGGTGTCGGTGGATGAAGCGTACATGGATGTCACCGGCTCGCTCCGGCTGTTCGGCTCGGCGGAGCGGATCGCGCACGATGTCCGGGCGAGGATTCTTCAGGCCACCCAACTCACCGCCAGCGTGGGCGTTGCGCCGAACAAGTTTCTCGCGAAGATCGCGAGCGACCTGAACAAGCCGAACGGCCTGACGATCATCCATCCCGAAGAAGTCGAATCGTTTCTGCGCGAGCTGCCCGTCGGGAAGATTCACGGTGTCGGGCCGGCGGCGGAAAGACGCCTGCATGAACGCGGCCTGCGCACAGTGGGCGATCTTGCGCAACGATCACGCGAAG
>CBFGRU010000317.1:0-2711 GCA_965651255.1 uncultured Phycisphaerales bacterium | reverse complement strand
GTGCCTGCCTTGCGCGCGGCCTCGATCGACCTGAGCGCCTGCGCGATGGCCGAAGCATCGAGCATGTCGATGCGCCATCCGACGCCCGCATCCTCAACGGTCTCGCGCATGCCGCCGCGATCGTTCACCAGAATGTTCGTTCCCAGCGAGAGCGCTTCCAGCAGCACAAGCGGCGCGTTCTCATGACAGAGCGACGGCAGCACGAGCACGTGTGCCCGCGCGATCGCCATCACCGCTTCATCATGCGGCACACGCCCGCGCTGCGTCAGGGCCAATTGCCGCTGTGTGGCCAGACGTTCAATCGCTGTCCGTTCCGAACCATCGCCCACCACCGTCATGCGGAAGCTCGGTTCGGTCGGCACGCGCCGCAGAAACTCGAGCAAGCCCTTCTCCGGCTCCAAACGGCCGGCAAAGACCAGATGCAGCCGATCGGTCGGCCGCGGTCCGCGGTGCCGGCGAATCTCCGGCGTTGGATTCGGCAGGTACACCGCGGCGATCCCGGCCCGGCGCAGCATGTGCGTCAACAGTTCGCTTGGCGCAAACACGCGATCAAGCACGCGCTGCCGCTTGAGCACTCGGTAGTTCCAACCGTGCTGGGCAATGCGCAACATCGAATGCAACCAGCCGCGATGATCCCACCGTGATCTCAACAGTCGCAACACGCCGATCGGAATTCCGCTGCGCTCATCCAACGGTTCGGGCGTTGACCCTCGAAAGTGATTGAACCCTGGATTCGGACAGACCAGGTGGAAGTCATGTGCGGTCATCACCACGCGCCGATTCTGTTTCTCGCGTTTCCATCGCTTCAGCTCACCAAGAATCGCGGGCGAAAGTACGTGGTACAGGTTGTGAATGTGCACGATGTCCGGCCGGAAGAGTTCCAGGCGTTCGCGTAGTTTCTGACGCGCATCCTTGTTGGCGATGTACGCAAGTGGCCCATTCGGTGCCGTCGGGTGGTGTGCACCGACGAACCGATCAACCTCCTGCCCTGCATCAAGGAGAAGGTCCATCACCTGGGCGACATGCTGTTCGCAGCCGCCGCCGTACGCAAAATCATTGACAAGCAGAATCCGCACTGGCGGCGATTGTAGAGTGACTTCGCCCGCGGTGGTTGCCCGGTTTGTCTTCGTTGTGCGTTCTGCGCGGCTGAACGCCGATCCGCCTTTGGATTTCGGCTGATTTCGTCGAAGGCGTGCGACGCATCGTCCGGCGCAGGGTTCTTCCGAAAGGGCTCGAAACGGTACCGGACCACCCGGGCTCAGTCAGAGCGGCCCGAAGAAGGAAACCCCATGCTGAATTCGGGGCACGATCCGAAGTGCACACAGGAGAGCGAGTGACACGCCTGACCCACAAGACAATGGAACCGCTCAGACGTGTCTTTGCCGACAATCGTCCTCGTTCACCTGCCCACACCAAGTCGCGATGGTCGTCCCCGCGCCCTGCTCCTTTCGATGCGTCGCACGCTTTCGACAAAATATTCAGGATTCCACGAAGTCCCTTCCCCCCGAAATGCGATGAAAGTTCTTGTTCGGTGCAAAGTTTTCTGATATGACTGGGAAGTCAAGCTTCAACGACTGAAGTACAAAGGCAGAGGGCATGCAGGGCGAGACAACCAGATTGCTGCATCAGGCAGTCAACGGCAATCAGAACGCCATGACGGAACTGCTCGCGATGATCTACCAGGATCTGCACGCGATTGCCGATCAGTTCATGCGTCGGGAAAGGGTCGATCACACCCTGCAACCAACGATCCTCGTGAATGATTCGTTCTTCAAGCTGATCAACCAGCAGGAGACCGAGTGGCAGGGGCGGGCCCACTTTCTCGCGGTCGCCGCCCGCCAGATGAGGCGGATTCTTATTGATCACGCCAAAGGTGTTCACGCGCAGAAGCGAGGCGGGACACAATCGCCTCGACTCCTGCGCGACGATATTCCGATGACGGAACTCGATCGCGCGGAGCTTCTTGCCCTGCACGAAGCAATCAATCGTCTCAGTCGATTCAATCCGCAGGGAGCAGCGGTGGTCGAGTTACGATTCTTCGCGGGGATGAATTCCGAGGAGATTGCAGAGTTCCTGCACATCTCCAAGCGAACTGTCGCATATAAGTGGGAGAGCGCCCGCGCCTGGCTCGCCAAGGAATTGCGGAAGGGTGATGCGTCCGAGGGGTAGGAGCATCTCGTGACATCGGACCCGGCATCGACATCTCGCTGGCCTGCAACACAGGGGGCTGATCCCGATCCGGGACGATGGGAGCGAATCGAAGCGTACTTCACGCGCCTGCAGCAGGCCGAGGCCGATGAGCAGCAGGCCATTTTCGATGAGCTTGATCAGGCCGATCCGACGCTGCGCGCCGAGGTCGAGACGATGCTCGAAGCCAGCGCCGACCGCATGCTGCTCGACTCTGCGGAGTCGGCCTCGCTCAGTGCGATGATCGATGAGTCGAGCGCCGCCATGCCAACGCGTGATCCGCTTCTTGGACGCGCGATCGGGCCCTATCACATCGAGTCAATCATCGCCCACGGCGGGATGGGTGTGGTGTATCGCGCTGTGCAGTCTTCGCCCCGGCGTCTCGTCGCGATCAAGTTCATTCGTCGCGTCCACGGCTCACATCGGTTGCTGCGTCGATTCCGCCTGGAGGTCGAAGTCCTCAGCCGCTTGCATCACCCCTACATCGCGCAGGTGTACGATGCGGGTGTGCACGATGAAGGGCA
>CBFGRU010000316.1:0-2733 GCA_965651255.1 uncultured Phycisphaerales bacterium | reverse complement strand
GACGCACAACATCATGATCATCAGGCGTCAAGGCAGAGGTTTTCTACGGAGCAGGACAGTCCCGATAACCGGCCTCCCGCAACCGCGGGGTCGGAAAACGGGACAGTCCCGATAACCGGCCTCCCGCAACCGCGAACCTTCGCGCTCCTTTCGGAACGTCCCACCGCCATTATCCGCCCGGAATCCCCGGACCCCCGAACATCGCCCGAGCCGCTTTTCTCTTTCTCCGCCGTTGAGAAAGGTTTCTCGCGCTTCGAGAAAGCATTCTCCCGCTCTGAGTGGAAGAGATTCGCGCGGTTTCTCTCTCACTCAGCCGCTGAGAAAGGTTTCTCAGCCGCCCAGAAAGCTTTCTCGCGCTTCCAGAAACGTTTCTCGCGCTTCGAGAAATCTCCCCCAACCGCGGAGAAAGGGAAATGCGGCACCCGCCTCGGCGATGGCCCTCAACGAACAATCATCCTCGGCCCGTGAAGGATTCTGACTTCGACTTCGATACTGACTTCCACTTCGACGCCACGCGCACTGTTTGCTCGCTCGCACCATCGAGACCCCCAGGTCGAGAGCCATTGGCGTTGAACGCCGCATGCTTCATCTGCTCATCCGCGCCGCTATCGTTGCTCTGTGTGTGAAACTGACCGCCCCACGACCAGTTCGCCGCTCGAGGTCATCTTTGCGGATGACTGGCTGATCGCATTCAACAAGCCCGCGGGTATCCTCTCGGTGCCCGGCATCGGGCCGGAGAAGCAGGATTGCCTCGCCAGTCGCGCGCAGCAGCAGTTTCCGGGTGCCCGCATCGTGCATCGGCTCGATCGCGATACCTCCGGCGTGATCATCCTCGCGCGCGATGCCGACACGCACCGCGAACTCAGCCGACAGTTTCACGATCGCGAAACGAAGAAACGCTACATCGCCATCGTCGCGGGCATCGTGCGCGATGATGAAGGCGAGATCGATCTCCCCATGCGGAAGGACATGGATCCCCTCCGCGCTCCGCGACAGGTGATCGACCACACGCACGGCCGCCGCGCGATCACAACCTACCACGTGCTCGAACGATTGCATGATCGTACAAGGCTCGAACTGACCCCCATCACCGGCCGGTCGCACCAGCTTCGACTGCATCTGCGTGAACTGGGGCACCCGATTCTCGGCGATGATCTCTACGCCCCCGATGATGTTCTCGCGCTTTCGCCGCGCCTTCTGTTGCACGCCGAATCGCTCACGGTCACGCATCCCACCACGGGTGATCGCGCCGCATTCACCGCGCGGTGCCCGTTCTAAGTGGATGCACTCGCGATCAGCGCGGCTGCACCGCACCCTTCACCGGCGCGAAGGCAACCTCGCCGTCGTACTCGCCCGCGTGAATCGTGACGAAGCGCACGCTGCCATCCAGGAAGGTCATGTTGCCGGAGTTCGGCACGCCGTACCAGTTGGCGAGCAGGCCGGTTTCTTCCAACGTCTCGTACCAGACCGGAGCACCGAGAAGGACAATCGAATCGTGCGCCGTTTCGACTTCACCGAGCGCAAGCGGCCTTCGTTCGCTGGCGATGCCCGCCCGCCGCGCATCGAGCAGAAAGATGTTTGCGCGGTAGCTCGTGCCGAACGCGCGGAACGCGGTGCGCTCGCCCGTTCCCGAGAGTCCCGACGGGTCAGTAATCCCCCCGTCCAGCGGCGAGAGAAACACCGGCTCTCTCCGTTCATCGCGCCAGCGTTCGTTGAAGTACCGGCTGAGCGGCCGCGCAAAATCCAGCATCACCTCACCGCTTGCCGGCGCAAAGGTCACCCCGGCGTAGCGCCAGTCGGGCTGAATCGGCGCATCGGGAAACGCCTCGAATTCATCCAGATACATCGCAAACCCGGTGAAGATCGCCTGTTGTCGCTCGACATCCAGTGCGCGCCGACTCATATGCCGCGCCGTTTCCAATGCGGGCAGCAACACCGCCAGGAGCATGATGATCAGCACGATCGAGAAGATCAGCTCCCTGAGCGAGAACCCAGGATGGCGCAGCGGCCGGGTCATGGGGTGCGATGAGGATACCCAAGTCCCGTCCACCACGCGACTTGGGGCCATCATCCGCCTGCCCTGCATCAACGCTTACGCACCGGCCCGCACCCGCAGGTTGTCCAGCACGTTCATGAAGTTGATGTACGAATCGTACGGGCTGTCGTACGGCGAGAAATACTTGTGCACATCGCCATCCGCCCAGTATTTCGTGCACATGTAATACAGATGATCGCTCGTCGTCAGCTTCCGCCAGTCTTCCAGAATGTACGGATCGCCCGCCTCGTGCTTTTCCTTGATCGCCGTTTCAAGCTTGTACAGCTCTGCCGCGGCGTTCTCCTGCATCTCGTTGCCCAGCCACGCCGAAAGATCACGCTCCGTATCCGCCCACGAGATCATCCGCGGCACATCGTACCGGCCCACCGGCTCGTACGACTGAATGCACTCCGACGGCGTCTTGAAGTCGTTCTGACCCGGGTTCACATCGAACACTTTCTCCGGCAGCGCATCGAGAAACTCGAAGATGCCCGTATCCGCCCACTGGTGTTCGCCGAACGTTTCGTAATCCATGAACAGGTTGCACACGTACCCATCGCCGTTGATGTTGTTCACCCACTTCGCAAACTTCTCCGCCGACAGAGGCCACTCCGTCCACCCACGATTGGAAAAGCGAAACGCGATGTCATCCGACAGGCGAAAGTTCTTCAGCAGCAACGTCAGCGAATCGACCCCCG
>CBFGRU010000315.1:0-2736 GCA_965651255.1 uncultured Phycisphaerales bacterium | reverse complement strand
CCTCCGACGGGACCGCGAGTATAGCGGCTCAATCTCCCTTTGTCGGAAATCCGCCCGATCAACGCCCGCAAGTGCGCCAATCAGCCCGGTGAACGCCCGCGAGCGGCATCGCCCTCGATGCGGTTCCATCCATCCTCGGGTGAGTCCGCCGGCCGGTCAGGTCGATGATTCAGCCATCCGCACCGGCGGCCTCGGCATCGAGATACCACTTCAGTTCGCCGCCCACGGGCTTGATGCCCTTGATCGGGAGGGTGCGGACCGTTTCGTTCTCGCCCAGCGCCACGCGCTGCACCGCATCGAGTTTCGAGAAGCCGCTGATGAGCACCGCGACGATGCGCGCGGAGTTCAGCAGCGGGAAGGTCATGGTGACTCTTCCCGGCTCGGGGGTCTCGCCGCCGGAATTGATCGCCACGAGCCGCTCTTCCTCGTTCAGCGCAGATGAATGCGGAAAGAGACTGGCGGTGTGGCCATCGGCCCCCATGCCCAGCAGGATGAAATCGAGTCGGTCCTGCCCCTTCTCCCGCCATTCAAGATTGGCGCGAAGTTCGCGTTCGTAATCCACATCGGCCGTCTCGCTCTCGGCGAAAATCGGGTGAACCTGTTCAATCGGGATATCCGCGTGATCGACAATCGTCTCGCGGATCATGCGGAAGTTCGATTGTTCGTGCGTGAAGGGCACGCGGCGTTCATCGACGATCCAGAGATGCGTCCTGCGCCAAGGAAGCATGCGGTAATTCGGATCGTACATCAACCGTTCGTAAAGCGGCTGGGGGGTTGATCCGCCAGAGAGCGCGAGGTGAAAGTCGCCGAACTTCCGCACGCACGCCTTCGCCTGGGACACCAGATCCGCCGCGAGCAGATCGATGAGCCGATCGGCCGTCGGTGCGACGATGACCTCGCCCGGCAGCGGCGGCGCAGCGAGACTGCTGCCACTCAGGGCGTACGGCTCGGTTCGGCTGGGGGGGCGGTCGGACATCGTGTCCAACATTCTTACCGGATTGGCTGCCGAACGCCAGCGAAAACGCGCAGCCGATCGAGTTGCATCGCCGGGGTCCATACCGGGAATCGAATCGCCGGGCGTCGCGCGGGAGCGCATGAGGCCGGGAATCGAGCCGCCATCATCAGGGTGCTGGCCGGGGAAGAACATGCATCGCCTCCTGCTCGACCCACTCACTCACTCACTGGTACCACATCGCAGAAGAGAGGATGCTTCAGCCAGAAGCAGGCCGTCAGGATGTTCCGAATCGCCCCGCGACGGGCTATTTGGCGGTGTTATGCCACTTGCGACCGTGTCGGGCGAGCATGGCATCGGCCGCGGCCGGCCCCCAACTGCCCGGCGCGTAGTTGGCTGCGATGTCGCGCCGAATCGCGTGCGATGGTTCGCCGATGAGCGCCGCCACCGCGCGCCAGCCGCCCTCGGTTTCGTAGCGATGGGGATAAAGCGTCTGATCGCCGCGCATCGCATCGAGAATGAGTGGGCCGTACGCCTCGACGGGTTCGGCGCGGAAGAAATCGCTGAAATCGAAATCAAGCCACGCCGAATCGATCTTCATACCGACGCCCGGCACCTTGCCCTCGAAGCGCAGATGAACGCCGGGCCGGGGCGCGATTTCGATGATGATGCGGTTCGGCGGGCGATCGTTCAGCGCCGGCGCATCGCCAAGCAGGCGAAAGAGATCCGCCGGCGGACGCTTGAAGTCAACCACAATTTCCGTGCGCTTCATCGCCATCCGCTTGCCCGTGCGCACGTAGAACGGTGTGCCCGCCCAGCGCCAGTTGTCGAACTGAAACTGCACCGCCGCGAAGGTTTCCGTCATCGTGCCGTCGGCGACATCGGGGTTCAGGTGGTAGGCGGGTTCTGCATCATCGCCCGCGTACTGGCCGAGCACCGCCACCTCAGCGAGCGCGTGCGGCGCGAGCGGGCGGATCGCATCGATGACCTTGATCTTCTCCTGCCGGATGTGATGCGGCGAATAACTGCTGGGCGGCTCCATCGCCACGAGCGCCAGCACCTGGAGCAGATGCGATTGAATCATGTCGCGCACCGCGCCCGTTTCATCGTAGAAACTTGCGCGATGCCCCGCCCCGACCGTCTCCGTCGCGGTGATCTGCACGCTGTCGACGTAGCGGTGGTTCCAGACCGGCTCGAAAATCGCGTTGGCAAAGCGGAAAATGAGCAGGTTCTGCACCAGCTCTTTGCCGAGGTAATGGTCGATGCGGAAGATGGCATCTTCTTCAAAGACGCGGCCGAGCGCGCGGTTCAGCGATTCCGCGGAAGCAAGGTCGCGGCCGATCGGCTTCTCGACGATGATGCGCTGCCACGGCGCGGCAGCGCGGTCGATGCTGCACCAGCGCTTGCCTTCCGAGACGAGGCCGGACTGCTCAATCTGCGTGATGATCGGCTCGTACAGCGAGGGCTTGACAGAGAGGTAGAAGAGAATGTTCTCGCGCATGCCCGCACCCCGCGCCAGCTCACCGATGCGCCGGGTCAATGTCGGGTAAAGCGACTGATCGGTCGCGCTGCCCGCCAGGTAATGCACGCGCTGGGCGAAGGTGCGCCATGCGGCCTCATCGAACGCGCCTTCCTCGGCCTCGCGCGCCCAGGGTTCGAGCGATTCGCGAAACGCATCATCACTCATCTCCGAGCGGCTGATGCCGAGGATGCGCGTCTCCTTCGGCAGGTCCCCCCACCGCGCCATCGTGAAGAGCGCGGGAATGATCTTCCGCGCTGTCAGA
>CBFGRU010000314.1:0-2737 GCA_965651255.1 uncultured Phycisphaerales bacterium | reverse complement strand
CGCGATTGATCTTGGCGACCGACGTACCGGCCTGGCGATCGGCGATGTTGAAACGGGGTTCATTTCCCCGCTGGAAGTGATCGAGCGCTCGCGCGCGACCCAGAAAGTCGAGCTGATCCGTGCGATTGTCGAAGCAATCGTCAGACACGGCCCCGATGCGCTCATCCTCGGATTGCCGCTCAATATGGACGGGACGGAAGGCGAGCGCGCGAAAATCGTCCGCGCCTTCGCCGTGGAACTCGAGTCGGCGACCAACCTGGCCGTTCATTTTCAGGATGAACGCCTGACGAGCTTCGCCGCTGAGAAACATCTCGATCGATCGGGCAGGACGCACAAGCAGAAGAAGCAACTTCGCGATGCTCTTGCTGCTGCGGAAATCCTGCGCGACTTTCTGGCCGACCGCCGACAACCGCCAGGCGACTGCCCTACGACAGAAAACTGAAGTGCAGCTCGGCGTGGCGGCAGTGCAGTTGCTCCCACTCGGCATCGCTCAATTGACCGAATACCGGGCTCTCTTTCGTCATGCCGTTCTGCCGGGCCAGCGCGATCATTTCACGAAAGTACGACACGGCCTCGTCCCACGAAACATCCGCGGGCGGCGCGAACGCTTCACCCATTTTCGCCGGCAATCTGAACCCCGGTTTCATGGGCCGATGGATGACCTGCCGCTTCGCAAACTTGCCGAACACACGCAGCACCAGCGGCGCACGGACATCAAACCCGTTTACTGATCCATCGATGAACCGCGTGACATGTTCGACGATCTGCGCTGGCGTCCACTGACCGCTTGCATGGATATGACCACGAGCATCGAGCGCATCAATGTCGGCCAGCAGGTCTTCCAGCGAACCAAATCGAAGTGAACGGCGGGCCGGCGCTGTCGCCGCGGTTGCGGTGGTCATCATGCCAAAGCGTAGCCGCGAAACACCCGGAGACTACGGTTGATCGGCTTCATCCAGTGTCAACCCGCGCCGCGCGAGCAGCGCCCCTTCCGCGAGGTACAGATCGATCAGCGCAAGTCGATAGCCGATGAGCGCTTCGACTTCGTTGATCTGACTTTCCACCAGGTCGCGCTGCGCTTGCGCGATCAACAGGCCCGTTGATTCCCCGACGTTGAATCGCTCCGTCTCCACGCGCAGGGCTTCTTCTCGCAGCGTTCGAGTGGCCGCCGTTGCGGTGATCTGCTGCCGGGAGCGTTCGACCTCGGCGGCGGCGATGCGAACATCCAGCCGAATGAGCTGTTCCAGGTTCGAGATCGCTTCCGCTGCCTGTCGACGGGCCAGGATCGACTGGCGATCGAACCCCTCCGCCTGACGATTGCCGATCGGGTAACTCAACTCCAGCCCGGCGGTCAGATCGAACGTTCGGCCATCAAGTTCGCGAACCGCGTTGGAGACGGCTTCGGCGTATCCCGTCTTGCCAAATGTCACAAAGAAATCAAGTCGTGGCAGCAATCCATCGCGCGTAAGAATCGTCTCCAACCGTGCCTGATCGAGGCGCAGGCGTGCTTCGTTCAGGTCCGGCCGTCGCTTGAGCGCCAACTGGATGCGATCCGCAAGATCGGGCAGCGCATCCATCGTCGTGGCTGGATCGGTCTCCGCGACCACATCGAGCAGGAACACCGCATCATCGTTCTCCGACTCGGACGTTTCGACGTCGGGATTGATCAACCGAAGCAATCGCAGCCGAAGTATCTCGCGTTCACTCCGCGCATCGATGAGGTCCTGCTCTCGTTGCGCGACTTCGGCACGAACCGCGGCGGCTTCGGTGCGGCCGATGACCCCGATTTCGATGCGCTGCTCGACTTCTGCCTGTTGCCGCCGTGCAAGTTCAAGCGACTCTTCAAAGATTCGGATGCGTTGCGAGGCGAGCGCGAATTGCCAGTAGACCGACTCGGCTTCGGCAAGCAGCGCTTCGGTGAAACCCTGGAGTTGGTAAAACGAGGCAACGGTTTCCAGTTCCGCCTGCTGAATGCGCGCCAGGTTCACCGTGGTGCTCGCACCGCGCAGAAGTGCCTGTGTCAGTGTCAGGCCGATGCGCACATCACGCTGCTCAGGCGAGCGATTGCTCGTTGAACGTGCGGTACTTGCGCCCAGTTCCAACGCGGTGCCCGATGGAAACTGTTGTCGCACCCCCGCATCAAGCGATGAATCATTACGAATGACAGAGAAGTTCTCTTCCGTCGCGCGGGAGACCTCGACCGCTTCATCTTCGGACACCGTCACGCCAGCGAAGAACTCCGGGTCGTACACGCCGCGCTCAATGTCTTCAAACGTCGCGGTAATCTGGGGCGTCAGTCGCTCAACGCGCAAATCACGATTGTTCTGAAGGGCGCTGAGAACGACCTCTTCGACGGTCAGGACCACCTTCTGATCTGCAATGCGAAGCGGTGCTCGCGCAAACGGCATCGGTGCATCCTGCCGGCTCAGCCGATCCGCAAGAGGCGGCGGACGATGATGTGATGCATCATCAAGTGGCGATCGATCAAACACCCGCCATCGTTCCGGCTGGGCGCAGCCGATCAGAATGAAACAGCCCGTGAACAGTGATGAAACCCACCACGCCGACCTCACGCGGCTGCTCCTTCGGTCACCGTTGCGCGCTGGCTGGTGCGGCGTATATCGGGGTGCACCAGACTGTACACCGCCGGCACCAGAACCAGCGTCACCAGGGTGGAGAACAGCAGTCCCCCGATGACGGCTCTGGCCAATGGCGCCTGGGCTTCCGCCCCTTCACC
>CBFGRU010000313.1:0-2752 GCA_965651255.1 uncultured Phycisphaerales bacterium | reverse complement strand
ACTCCCGCGCTGACCGCAGCACTCTCCCATCAAGCGCTGGGTGCATTTCATTCACCGCAGATCGGTCGATTCCATCGCGTTTCCGCCGGCACCGTGGTTCTGCATGATGCTGGATACGCAGGAATCGTTTCGGAGCTCGGACTGACGCCGGCCGCGGTGGTGATGTCGCGGGTGATCAGCCGACCGATGAGCGGCCGCATCACGCTTGATGCCGGGAGCAAGTCAATCGCTGCGGAAGTTGGCGATCCGTGTGTTGCGGTTGCGGGCCACCCACGATGGCGGGCGCTGACGCCGAGCGAAGAGCACCTGCCGGTTGATCTCGGCGGCGATGAAGCACCCGCGCCGGGTGAGATGGTTGCACTGATTCCGCGTCATATCTGCCCCACGGTGAATCTGGCGGAGCAGGCGGTGCTGGTGATGGAAGATCGCACGTGGAAAGTCATCGATATCGCCGCACGGGCGCACGAACTCCTCGCGCCCGAACCATGATTGGTTGAGCGTTGGCGATCGTGCGGATCCATCGGTACCATCGAAGCGGATGCATCGAGCAATCGTTCTGTATCCAGAACTCATCGAACGATTGGAGAAATCATGCGGCGACGAATCGTCCTGACGTTCATGTTTATGCTCGGCTGCGCATCGGTCGAATCGGCACGCCACGAGTTGAGTGAGGCAGCAGTTGTCTCGACCTCGATCGATGTGACGTCGCCGCGCGAGCACCTGGGGCGACCGGTCGGAACGGATTTTCAGCTCGCGGACTGGTCGGAAGTCTCCTCGTACTACCGTAAGCTGGCGGAAGAAAGTCCGCGCGTTGAGACGATGCGTATCGGCACGACGACGGAGGGACGCGAGTTTCTGCTTTCGATCATTTCCAGTGAAGAGAACCTTGCGCGTTTGGATGAGATTCAGCGCTACGCTGCGATTATCGCCGACCCGCGCGGGCACTCGGAAACAGAAAAGCAGGAAGCCATTGAGAAGGGCAGAGTGATCCTGCTCATATCGCCGCAGATGCATTCCACCGAGACTGCGGGCACGGAGTTCGCGATGGAGTTCAGCTACCGGCTCGCGACAAGCGAGGAAGAACCATGGAAGAGCGCGCGGGAGAATATCGTGGTCGGTGTTTTCGCCTGCACGAATCCGGATGGACTCGATCACGTTGTCAACTGGTACCGCGAAACCGTCGGTCAGCCGTACGAAGCGACCGGCATGCTCAAGCTCTATCAGTATTACACCGGGCACGACAACAACCGCGATTGGTTCATGCTGACCCAGAAAGAATCACGCATCGTGACGGAGCAGCTTTACTCCGTCTGGCATCCGCAGATTTATTGGGATGTGCACCAGCAGGGGTCGAACCGTGAGCGGCTGTTCGTGCCGCCTTACCGCGATCCGCTGAATCCGAACCTTGATCCGGCGATCATCACGGGCATCGACGCGATCGGCAGCCGGGCGCTGCTTGATCTGACGCGCGATGGATTTTCGGGTGTTTCCACCGGCGTGAGTTATGACATGTGGTGGACGGGTGGGAACCGCAATGTGCCGGTGCGCCACAACATCATTGGCATCCTGACGGAAGCAGCCAGCGTGAACATTGCCTCGCCGATCTTCTTTCGCAAGGGAGACCTTTCACCGCCGCGAGGATTGTCGCAGTACGCGCCGAGCAATCTCTTCCCCAATCCCTGGCCCGGCGGCTGGTGGCGACTGCGGGACATCATCGAGTACGAACTGTCATTCGGGCGGTCGTTGCTCGGCACGATTGCGCGCGAGCCCGAACTGTGGATGAAGAATCGTCTGGAAGCGACCGAGCGTGCCATCGCGCGCGGGCGCGATGAGTCGCCGCGGGCGTGGATCATTCCCAGCGACAACCCCGACCCCGGTGCGGTACACCGGCTCGTGGATTCAATCATGCTCGCCGGCGTCGAGGTGCACACCAGCGAGCGGGCGGTGATGGCTGACGGCCGAGAGTATCCGGCTGGTTCGATTGTGATTCGCAGCGACCAGCCGTACAACAACTACATCAAGGATCTCTTCGAGGTGCAGCGCTACCCCGATGGCGCGCCGCCGTACGATGTGGCGGGATGGACGTTGCCGGTGCTGATGGGAGTTGATCGAGTGGAAGTCGTCCATCCGCTGAATGTGAACTCATCGCTGCATCTCGCAGAAAGCGCTGATGAAGCCGTTGCCGGATTCACTGTCGAGCGCCGGCGAGGCGGTGCGACCTCGCGCGACAGTCGAGTGTGGAAGGAGGTGTTCGCCGCACTGAGCCGTGGTGAAGAAGCGGTGCTCGATGCCGGGGGGAATCTGCACACTCATCCCGCGGGAACTGGAGAGCGCGATCAAGCGTTGATCGCCTCGGCGATGCCGCGCATCGGCGTGTACAGTCCGTGGGCGGGGGATATGGATGAAGGGTGGCTGCGGTGGGTGCTGGATGAATGGAACATTCCTTTCACCACGGTTCGGAATGAACACCTGCGCGCTGGAAACCTGTCGCGGGATTTCGATCTGATCATCTTCGCTTCAACCGGCAGCCGCACGCTTGATGATGGACGCGCGGCGGACACCATTCCATCGGAGTACGCGGGTGGGTTGGCGCCGGAAGGGGCCACCGCAGTTGAGGAGTTTGTGCGCGCGGGCGGCCGCTTAATCACCATGGATGACTCAGCGATGTGGGCGATCGACCTTTTGAAACTCCCGGTTGTTGATGCATTGCGCGATGAAGGGAACCGCGAGTTCTCTTGTCCCGGGAGTGTGC
>CBFGRU010000312.1:0-2761 GCA_965651255.1 uncultured Phycisphaerales bacterium | reverse complement strand
CCGCGCGCGAAATCGAGCCGAGTTTCGTATCCGCATCGCGCATGACAGCGGTCGATCGCAATCTCGCCGTGCAGATGCACGACGTGGTCGATCGGTGCGCCGGCCCGTTCGAGGAGGTCATCCACATTCTGCGTGATGTGCAGAGGGTCATCTCGTGTGGCGAAGGCGCGGTGTGCCGGGTTGGGTTGGGCACGGGCGATGCCGTCGCGCCGCCAGGCGTACCACGCGCGCACGACCTCCGGATGCCGGGCGAATCCTTCGGGTGAGGCGAGATCCATCGGGTCGAACTTCGCCCACAGCGCGTTCGGATCGTGTCGGTCGCGGAAGGTGGCGATGCCGGATTCGGCGCTCAGCCCCGCGCCGGAGAATGTCACCACGCCCGAAGGTGTTCGCAGGATTTCCCGGGCGCGTTCAATCTCCGCCGTCGCTGCCATCACCGCTCCCATTCGTCGCATCAGCGGGCCTGAGCCGGGCGCGAGCGGCGTCGAATGCCGTGCGATTCTCACCGTTCATCTCGGGGAATCGCCGTTCGATTTCACTGGCCACGGCGAGCGCGGTCTCAGGTGCGGGGTCGATCAACTGGACAAGGATCGCAATCCAGCGGCCGGGTTCGGCGAAGAGCTGCGCTGCATCGTCATACCGCGACAGCCGAAGCAGGGCTTCAAAGCGAAGGGGCTGCATGTCGGCGGCGGGGGCGTGGCCGTTCGCCCGGTCCAGCGCTTCGATGGCAGGAGCAGCCAGTCCGTTCGCCAGCCGCAGCCGCGCGAGGCGAAGGAGCAACGTCGCATGATCTGCCGTCATGTCGGCCGGCGGGGTGGTGATCATTCGCTGCAGCATCGCTTCACGAAGTTGCACTCGTTCGTTACCGGTGAATCGCGATGCCGGTGCTTCGGTGAGTCGCAGATCGGCCTGAGCCAGATCGGCAGCGGAGAGCTTGCCTGCGAGTGCGCGCAGGCCGGCGATCCACGCAGGCCGTGCATCAGCAGTGGGCGGTGTGAAGGCAAGCAGAACATTGAATGCGCTCAATGTTCCCGAGTTGACCTGTGCCGCCACCGCGTGCGGAAAGACCGCCGCGTTTCCATGATGATCGATGAGTAACTGGTGGCCTGTGTTTCGATGAACAAGCGATTCAGCCGCTGCGGTCCGCATGACATCTGACTCATGGGCCAGATGGGGTTCCAGTTGGGTCAATTGTTCAATCGGTGCAGTACGGGCGAAGAGACGCACAACGGTGGGCGTTGGCTGGGTTTCGAAGGCGGGCGTGATTGTGGCAAGGATTGCGGCCTTCTGCTCGTCCGTGACCATGCCTGCATCGACATGGGTGATCAGCGCACGACCGGCTGCTTCGCCCTGCGTTGCGTGCGTCAACAGCGGCAGCAGGACAGGGACGGCCTGCGGCGCGGGACGGCGGATAAGTACCTGCAGAAAACGCATCGTGGTCGCGGCATCGGTTTCTGTCGGCAGGATTTCCGCAAGGGCGGCTCCGAGCTGCGGATAGTTCAACGCATCGAGAAGCTGTGCTGCCTGGGCGCGTAACTCCCGTTCCGGGTCTTTGAGGCGACTGACAAGCTTGGTCGTCACTGCTTCGCCCACCGGCTCGTTGTTTCGCACGAGACCGTCGATACGAAGCATCGCCACCCGACGCACTGTGGTCAGCGGATCATCCAGCCAGGAGGCGAGCGCTTCCAGCTTCTTCTCGTTCGACTGGTCGCTGAGGATGAAGTAGATCTGGTTGATCGCATCTTCCAACCGCTTGCGTCGTGATTCGGCCAGCCGTTCCAAGTCATCCAGCCGACGCTGAAGGTCCGACATCTGCCGTTCGAGGGCAGCGCGCTGCTCGTTCGCTTCCTGAGCGAGCGTGGGCAACCACTCGGCAGCCGGCTGATTTCGGTTGCGTTCCCACCATGCCGACCAGAACTCGTAGTTGTTCTGCCCGAAGCGCAGATTCGTCAGGCGGCGAAGTGCGTTGTAGACGCCTTCAGCGATGTTGGCCGGTTCCTGGCGATCTGGGTTGATGACCGTGACGAGCGCACCCGCCGCGATCGAGGCCGTCTCGGCGCTGCGGAAACTGCCCAGCGCTTGAATCAGTCGCAGGCGCATGGCAGACTCAGTCTCTTTGTTCAGTGCGACCTCAGCGACGCGCGCGGCTGCCGGTTCACCGAAGCGCGCGAGGACGACGGCAGCGCGGTCGAGCCGGGTGGCCTCGATGCGGGTCAGCGCGACATACACCGCATCCATCAAGCCGGCGGGCGGTCGGTCCGCTGCCTCGAGCGCCTCCAGAACCGCAGCGCGAAGTTCGGCATCGTTTCCACGCAGTGCATCATCGAGCGGTTGATGGGCCGCCGGAAGGTTCATCGCCAGCAGGCGCTGTGCCGCTTCTCGCCGAAGGGCGATCGGCGCATCGGCGCGACCCAGCACGTATCCGTGATATCCGATCTCATCCCGCTGTCGGGAGGAGATTGATTCACCGGAGTTTCCGTTGGCCTGGGCCGTAATCACCGGTCCGAGAACACCCATCATTCCGGCGCAGAGAATCCATCTGGCTGAGATTTCTCTCAGTCTCGGTCGCTGCGCGCGGAATCGCCGATTGACGGGTGGAGTCGAGTTCATCACGTTGAGGTTGACACCAGCGGCCCGGCTGGTATTCAGATATCGGTCAGCATAGACTCTGGCTGTGGTCGAAGATAGCAATGCGCGGGCAGGAATCGCATGAACGAGTGGTTCGACGCCGAAACATATGTCGATCGGGCGCTCGAGTTCT
>CBFGRU010000311.1:0-2777 GCA_965651255.1 uncultured Phycisphaerales bacterium | reverse complement strand
ACGCCCCCATCGGCGAGTCGAAAGCGCGACATGGCATGGGCGATGTGCATCGCGGGTGGATCTCCTGGCCGGACATCATCGGCCGATCGGCGTGATCCGCCCAACCACGATGGTGGTTTTCGGTCGTTGACGAGCCGTGAACCGTGCAGAGTGTGAACAGACCGACTGCTTTTGGTCAGGAATCTGCACAGAAACAGCATAGGATGGTGAACCGGGTCACCACGAACTTCGTGTGATTCGTGCGGCCGGCTGATTGCGGCTGCTCGCACACGATTCACCCGCAACGGAGAATTGGCCAGCGTTGGGTACGAGTACCGCCATTCACCCTGGTTCCGGTGATGTCGCCTACCGAGTGTTTCACTTCGGTGGCCGACCGGTACTGGCCGTGCCGGATTCACCGTATCGGCTGCGGCGGGCGTCGGTGGCGCGGTTCCCCGCAACGACGTGGCGGCGGATGATGTTCCGAATGGGCATGCGTTGTGCCGTCCTGACGGGACTCGATCGGCTGGCGCTGCGGCGAACAGCAGAACCATTGCCCGATCGTGGTGATGCGACCCTTCCGCGATGCCTTGCGCTGATCGATGAGCACCTCGGGCCGTCGCCATCATTTCCGACGCTGGTGTGGCCTCCGCAGGCAGATCGCGCCCGTCTGTACGTGTATCCGCTGGACCTGGATGGTCGCGCGCGGGCGTTCGTGAAGGTCGGCCTGGATGATGCCAACGTCGAGTTCATTCGTCGCGAGGTCGCAGCCCTGCGCCGATTCGAGCAGTCACCGCCGCGCAGTTTTCGGACGCCGCGGGTTCTGCATCACCACGAGGAGCCGGGGCTCTCGGTGACGATCTTCGAGGCCGTTCCCGACGGCGCCCGCCCCACTGCGGAGCCGGGGGAGGATCGACTTCGGCCGATCCTGGATGAGCTTTCTCAATTGTCCGGAAGCCCCATCGAACAGGAACTTGATGGAGCATCCGGGCCGGACTGGTGGCAGCGATTTCTCGGACGAATGGATATCGATGACGGGTTCAGGAACGATCTCTTCCAACGTCTTCGGTCACCGGTGCGTCTGGGTTTTGCCCACGGCGACTTCGGCTCGAACAACATCCTGTTCGATGGTGACGATGCGTGGCTGATCGATTGGGAGTATGCCGATTCTCAGGCCCCCGTTCTGACCGATCGCCTTGCGTTCGAACTTGGGCTGCATGTCCGGGCGCATCTGGCCGATCCTGTCCGGGGCGTGCGCGATTTCCACGCACGCTACCTGGAGGGACGACCCTCGACCGAACAGTGCGACGCCATGCTGGCGCTCGCGTTTCGCATCTCCGCCGGTTTCGAAGATGCGCTTCACATGGCCCGTGAGTGGGATTCAATCCATTGACCATGTCCGCCACGACCTACCGAGAACAGTTCTCCCGCCAGGAAAAGGCCTCCGAGTACGAAGCCAATTACCAGCGCCGCACGTACGACACCGTGTTGTGGGAGGTTGAGCAATCGCAGCTCCGGCGGGTGATTGCCGATCTTCGCACCACGCACGAGCGAATCACCTACCTCGACTTTGCCGCCGGGACCGGTCGCGTCATCAGTTTCGTCGAGTCACTCGTTGACGAAGCGCGCGGCATCGAGATCTCCGAGTCGATGGCGGCCATCGCGCGCGAGAAACTCGAGCGCGGCGAAATGGTCGTGAAGGACATCACCGCCGAACCGGACGATGCGGAGCCCGAGGCGAAGTACGACCTGATCACCGCCTTTCGATTCATTCTGAACGCCGAGCCAACGCTGCGTCGGAACGCGATGCGTCGCCTGACTGCGCGACTTCGCGATGAATCGAGCATCATCGTCTTCAACAATCACGGCGCGCTTTGTTCGCATAAGGCGCTGCTCTGGCCGTTCCATGCCATCAAGCGCATGGGCAAGGGCTACCTCTCGGAGGGAAACTATCTCTCGCACCGGCAGGTTCAGCGCATCGCCGATGAAGCGGGCCTTGAAATCATCGGGCGGTTCGGCTGCGGCGTACTGAGCAATAAGTACATGCGCTTCGCTGGCTACGAGAAGACCCTCGCCCGCGAGCAGAAGCTCGCGCAGGGCCGGTTCTGGCAGAAGTTCGGCGTGAACCAACTCTACATCGCGCGCAAGCAGCGCGCTCGCGGGTAACGTCAGCCCGACGCGGGTGAATCGTCGCGCACAATCGCGCGGTTGAGAAACCCGAACCGCTCCTGGTAGCGATTGAAATCCGCGGCCATGCGCGGCGGAAGGCGCAACGGCTCGCCGGCATTTCGGCGGGCGGCATCCAGCGCCGCATCGGCTGCATGAAGCCACTCATCATCTGCGTGAAGACCGAGATGTGACGCCATATTGCGCAGCGTGTCGCGCGGGGATTGCGTGAACTCATCGTATGTGAACTCAAACAACCGTCGGCCGAGCGCACTTCGTTGTCGATCGACTTCGCCCAGACTGACCAGCCATTCGTACGCCCCGCGTTCGAGGTGCGTGGTCAGTGATGCCACTTCATCGGCGTAGTACCCCGCCCGCGCGCCATCCCGCGAGAGGGCCTTCCACTTATACCCATCCACCCCCCACCACTTGTTGAGCGTGGGCTTGCCGGCAATCGCGTAGTCATTCAGGGTCGCCAGACGATGAATCGATCGGCAGACATCGACACCATCTCGCACGATGTGCAGATACTTCGCGTTCGGCGCCAGTTGCTCGAGGTACCCGATTCGGAGCGTATTGATCGGGGTCTTTTCCACGATCAGCTCTCGACCCGTTCGCGCGCCCGCTTCCAG
>CBFGRU010000310.1:0-2809 GCA_965651255.1 uncultured Phycisphaerales bacterium | reverse complement strand
GCGATCAACGCGCAGCGGGAAGTCGGCTCGAACGTGATGGTGGTGATGGACGGCATCAAGGAACGCCTCGTCCAGCTCAACCAGCCCGGCGGCGTGCTGGATGTCAAAGCCCGCGAAATGGGGCTGAACGGCACGCTGTATCTGGACCAGGTGTACGACCAGACCATCTACATTGATGATGCGCTCGCGCTCGTGCAGAGCAACATCTGGATCGGCGGCGGGCTGGCGACACTCGTCCTGCTGCTCTTTTTGCGTTCGATCCGTTCGGTGGGCATCATTGCGCTCGCCATTCCGATTTCGATCGTCGGTTCCGTCGTGGTGATGGTGATGTTCGGCCGCACGGTGAATGTCATTTCGCTCGCGGGCATGGCGTTCGCCGTGGGCATGGTCGTCGACAACGCGATCGTGGTGCTGGAGAACATCTTCCGACATCTGGAGATGGGGAAGAAACCCATGCAGGCCGCCCACGATGGCGCGAAGGAAGTGTGGCGCGCGGTGCTCGCCTCGACGGCGACGACCGTTGTCGTCTTCATTCCGATTCTGCTTATTCAGGAAGAAGCGGGCCAGCTCTTCCGCGACATCGCCCTTGCGATCTGCGCTGCCGTAACGCTGAGCATGCTGGTTTCGGTGACGGTGATTCCCACCGCTGCGGCGCGGGTGCTGCGGCGGATGAAGACGCAGACTTCAAAGCGTGAAGCGAAAGCCAAACGAACCGGGAAGCCCGCGCGCGAGCCGTTCGGCCCGGCGCGACTCTTCGCCGGATTCATTTACTTTCTCTGCGGAAGCGTGATCGCCCGCCTCGCGGTGGTGACGGTGCTGACCGCGGCGTCGCTGTACGGTTCGTACCAACTCATGCCGCCCTCGGACTATCTGCCGCAGGGCAATCGCAACCTGATCTTCGGCCTGATCATTCCCCCGCCGGGCTACAACCTGACGCAGTTGAACGATATTGCCCATCGCGTTGAAGCGACCGTTCGCCCCTACTGGGAGGCGGGCGAAGTTCCGATGGATGATCCGCAGTACGAACAGACAAAGGCGAACCTGCCGCAGGTGCCCACGTTCAACTTCATGACCGGCGGGCCGGGCGATCCGATCACACCGCCGCCGCTCGACAATTACTTCTTCGTCGCGTTCGACGGCATCATGTTCCACGGCGCGATCTCGAAGGAACCGCATCGTGTGCCGGATGTCGCGCCGCTGTTCAACCATGCGACGCGCGGCGAGGTCGCGCCGGGATTGATGGCGTTCGCCTTCCAGGTGCCGCTCTTCCAGCTCGGCGGTTCGACCGGTTCAGCGGTGAAGATTGATATTGCCGGCGACGATATCGACACCGTCACCAATGCCGCCATGACGCTGTACACCGCGCTGCTGCAGGAGTATCCGCCCTTCTCGATTCAACCATCGCCGAGCAACTTCAACATTCCCGGCCCCGAAATGCAGGTGCTGCCGAATGATCGTCGGCTGGCGGAAGTCGGGCTGACCCGATCGGAACTCGGACTCGCGGTGCAGGCCAACGGCGATGGCGCGATTGTCGGCGAATACAAGATCGGCGGCGAAACGATCGATCTCAAAATCATCGCGCAGCAGGCAGTCGATATCAATGATCTGACCAACATCACCGACATTCCCGTCGCTACGCCAACGGGTCGCACCGTGTCGGTTTCCGATGTCGCAACGCTCGCGCGAACGACCGCGCCGCAGCAGATCAATCGGGTGAATCGACAACGCGCGATTACGCTGCAGTTCACCCCGCCCGAAGGCGTCGCGCTCGAAGCGGCGATCGAAGACATCGATGCAACCATCGCTGCGCTGCGCGAAACGGGGCAGATTCCGCCGACCATCGGCATCACCTACGCCGGCAGCGCAAGCAAGCTGGCCGCCGTTCAGAGCGCCATGCTGGGCGACGGCTCGTTCATCGGACTGCTGCAGAGCGCGATGTTTCTCTCGCTCGTCGTCGTGTACCTGATCATGTGTGTGCTCTTCCAGAGTTTCATCAAGCCGCTGGTCATCATGTTCAGCGTGCCGCTCGCGACGCTCGGCGGGTTCGCTGCTCTGTTCGCCGTGTTTATCTGGAGTCTGAGCGATCCGTATCTGCCGATACAGAAGCTTGATGTTCTGACGATGCTCGGCTTCGTGCTGTTGATTGGCGTGGTGGTCAACAATGCCATCCTGCTCGTGCACCAGACGCTGAACTTCATGCGCGGCGATGCGGATTCCGCGGATCACGCCGGCGAGAAACTGCCCGCCCGGCGTGCAATCGCCGAGGCGGTGCGAACGCGCGTGCGACCGATCTTCATGAGCATGTTCACCTCGGTGCTCGGCATGCTGCCGCTCGTCCTCATGCCCGGTTCCGGCTCGGAGCTGTATCGCGGCCTGGGCAGTGTCGTCGTCGGCGGGCTGATCGTCTCCACCGTCTTCACCCTGCTGCTGGTTCCGCTGCTTCTGAGTCTGGTGCTGGATGTCGAGGAGTTCTTCGCGCGACGCGCTGCCGCGCGCGAGGCACGGGAATCAGCCAGCGCCGGGTCCGGCGCGGGGTCGCCGGCCATCGCCCGCGCGAGCCAGTAATCACTTGTGAATCAATTCAAGATTGGTGATGATGCCACCCGCCCCGGCGCCCCGTCGCGGCGGCGCGCGCCGAGCCGGGCATCGGTGTCGTTCCGCTCAATCGTCATCGCAGTGAACGGGGCCGAGCATTGCCCGATCGCACAAGCGTGACCATCCCCGCGCGCACCGAAGCGGCCTTTCCAGCGTGCTGCGCACTTCGTGGCGCTTTCCGTCGATGTGTGTCGCGCCGTGCGCTGTATCTCGT
>CBFGRU010000309.1:0-2811 GCA_965651255.1 uncultured Phycisphaerales bacterium | reverse complement strand
ATGTTCCCCTCGAACATCCCCTGAAACAGCCCGATGTTCGTCCCGCCGTTCTTCATGATCAACCAGTTCTGCGCTTGATCACCGCCGAACACGCGAAACCCCAGCTTCTCGTAGAACGCCCGCGAAGTCGCCAGGTCCTTCACACTCAAACTCACCGAGAAATTCCCAAGCTCCATGGTGCGCATCCTCCTCGCATCATGGTCTACCACAATTCCCACCCCGCTGCCACCAACACCCGCCGCGCCACCTCACGCCGCGCGCAAACGCGGGTTCACCGCCACCTTCGCAAGATCCGCAAAATCAGGCAACTCCAGCGGCGCGATCGGCAGGTACCGCGTCACCCCGCCAATCACCACGCACACATGCTGACTCCCGCCGTACCGCAGCGCCCGCTGCATCTCCGCCAGCGTCGCCTTCGGCTTCACACCCACCTTCCCCCGAACCTCCCGGACACCCCGCGCCCCCTGGGTCCCCCGCTCCACACGCTCCACCGCACGCCTCGCCGGCAGCTCCACATGCTTCCATTCATCACCCGGCTCCAGGCCGTACACCTCACGCGATTCCCGCATCAACCCGCCGTGCGTCACCTTCGGATACCGCATCGGCTCGTGCGCCCCGCGCGCGGTCCGGCCCACCCAGAAGATGTGCACCCGACCCCGCCGCTTCGAGCCGTGCCGTGCTGCGATCGCCTCGAACCCGCACGCATTCCAGAACTCGTTCGCGTCGATATCCTGCGCACACCACAACCCGATCAACCGCACACTCCCCGCCACGTCCGGCGCGTGATCCATCAGATGCTGCACCAGGGCCGTGCCGATCAACCGCCTGCGCGCATCGTAACTCACCGCCGCCTGGTAGATGATGCCGAAGTGCGGATCACGCAGATAGTTCCCCTTCCCCAGCAGATACGCCGCCGGCTCATCGTTCTCCAGCACCAGCGACACCCGCAGCTTCGCAATGTGCGCCTCCAACGCCACCCGCGGCAGAAAACCAACCTGCTCCGAAAACTTCTTCTGCAAGTGGTCAATGAACTTCAGATCACGCCCACACCCCGGCACCGCACTGCGAATCCGAATATGCTTGTGCTCGCCTTCAGGTAACTTCGCCAACTGCATCGCGGTTCTGATCATGGCAAACTCCAGACCTCACGCACCAACCAACCGAAAAAGAAGGGGGCACAGCGCATTCCCATACCCTGTGCCCCCGAACCACTTCACACCGTCATCACCGGGAAGTCCGTGAACGCCTCCGCGCCCAAACCACTCAACTCCCCGATCACATCAAACGGCGGCGGCGAATACGAGATGCTCGAAACACCCGCTGGCGGCTCGCCCAGGAACACCCGCACCACCCCCTCACTCGCCACCACCGCGGTGATCGAAGAGAGTGAAAACGGCAGGAAACTCCAGTTCGAGACATCCAACGAACCCGCATCCGCAATCGGCTCGGAAAACGACACCTCAATCAGCGTCGTCCCCGACCCCCACACCGCACCCACCACCACCGGCGGCGACTCAGGGAAAGGAAGGAACCGGGTACGAACCGGCCGGCACAAAACCGCCCGCCACCGTTCGTATGCCGGGGTCTCCCTCCGCAACAGTCATGGTCGTTCCCTGAACCTCGCCGGTGAATGTCAGTTCGACAACGGTGTCACTGATCACGGTTCGACTCGCAATCGTCTCGCTCTCGCCCGCACCCGCGGTGAACGCCGGCAACTGGCCAGCAACCACCCGAACACTGAACGTCAGGCGCACCGTGTCCGCTGCCGTCGATTCAATGTTCGTGATGATCGCTGCCGTGTACTTGCGCGGTCGGCTCGGCAGCATCGCCGATCGATTTCGCGCATTCGTCCGTCTGATGATTCGACTACTCATGAGTCTGTTCTCCTTCGCAGCACTCTGCTGCGCTTGTCGTTGCAAAACATCGTGATGAAGACGATCGCCTTACGCCGCGACCGTTTCGCCTTCCTCGCTCGATCCGGTCAGCGTCGTGCCGCCCATCGGCATCTGCTGATCCACCGGCCCGCCGAAGGCGATCTGCATCGCCGTGCCCAGCGACATCGGCCCTTCCAGTCCCTTCGCCGTTCTCCACCTCGCAAAGTACGTCGCGGTCATGCCCGCCTTGTCCGGCGTGAACGTGTACTGAATCGGGTTCTTCGTAAACACCCCCACGTACTCCGCCTCCTGCCAGTCCGCCGTCGCGCCGGGGCCGACATGCACGTACAACTCCATCTGCGTCACGCCCGGCGGCTTCGCCCGGCTCGTCGGCGTGTTCTCATCCGCGTACCGCAAGATGTGCTCGCCGCTGAACGCGCCGGTGATGTTGAGAATCGGCGCACTCGATGGCGCAGGAATCGGCGTTTTCGTCGTGTCGTTGATGTGCAAGCCGAGCTGCAGCTTGTCCTGATCACTCACACCCGCATTCGCCTTGATCTGCTGGGCATACACCCGGCAGCTCGCCTTCGACGATGCCTTGATCGCATCCTTCTGCAGCACCAGGCCCGGCGTCCGCGTCGCCGGCGACTGCACCAGCGCGAACACGGTGTCGAAATCCGTGTACATCCCGCTGATCACCGCCGCATCCGGCGGCTGCAAGCCGTACCTCGCAGCATCCTGTTGAATGAGATTGCTGAAATTCTGGAGCCAGTTCCGGAACCCATCATCACTCTTGGGGATGTAATCCCCCGTCTGGTCGTAGACCTTGTCCGACGTTGACATGATCGAATCCTCCATGACATCGCGGCACACCGCCGCACGTGAGCACCCGTGTGAATGTCCCGACAACCGAGCCGGGCCACGGATGACAACCGCC
>CBFGRU010000308.1:0-2813 GCA_965651255.1 uncultured Phycisphaerales bacterium | reverse complement strand
GGACCCAGCGGGGGCGGTGAGGGGGGTGATGAAGCGATACATCGTTTGCCAGTCAAAGTCGTACTCGGGAATGTTGATCAGCGTCTGGACCTCACCATCGGGAGAGAGCAGTTCATAGCGAAACGACTTGCCACGCAGGTGCATATGCGGGGAGAAACCAAGCAGGTGTGTATCGGCACTGAACCGGACGGTGGCAACGACCTGGTGATCGGATGTGTGCGGCGGAATCTCGAAGCGCGTCGTTGCGACCGCGCCGATGGCAATCTCGTGCTGTGGCGGTGTGTCTGCAAAACGGAATGCGATCTCCGTTCGATCTTCGCACGCGGTGCCGTTGGCGGTGTAGTGCAGTTGAAACTTGAGCCAGGCGCCAGCGGGCAGTTTGCGTGCGAACCCGGGTGGGAAGATCGTCGCGCCCTGTCCCGGGACGTGGCCTGCGAAGTAGCCCTGGAGTCCGCCCTGCCAGCGGCGACGAATCTCCTCTCGAGTCTCACCCTCTCGCGGCGGATCTTCCAGGAACACCAGGACGTGATGAACAACCTGCGGCTGACTCGGCCGCACTTCGATGGCGCTCACCCAGCGGTCCTCATCCGTCGGGACCTGCACCCACTGGTAGACATAGTCGAGAGCGCCGGATGCGGGGACTTTCACCGGATCGGGAATCGCAACGATGAGATCAGGTGAACCGATGTGCCAGTCGTTGGACCATGATCTCGGGACCGGAGCATCGTTCGGGTCACCCTCGGGCGTGCCGCGCTCGACCCATTCGCGAATGAGAGCTTTCTCGCGGGCGGAGAGTGATCGATCGTGGAGCCACGGCCCATGGCCGGGTTCCGCGTGCCAGGGAGGCATGATGCCTTCTTCAACCACCGCGCGAATCATCGTTCGGCGTGCCTTCACATCGTCGTAGGTTTCAAGCGGAAAGGGTGCGACGCCGCCCGCCCGATGGCAGGATTGACAGTTGGATTGAATCAGGCGACTGATCTGATGATGCCAGGTGACCTCGCTGTGCTCGGGTCGATCACCGGTTTCCTTCGGGGGGTTGATACTGAGCAGGCACCCTGGCGCGCGAGTGGCGGCGACCCTTGGTTCCCTTCCGTTCAGCACCGCATCCAGTGCATTGGCAAGGTAGTGGTGGGTGGGTTCGGGTTTCATGCCGCCGAGACTGAACTGATCGTTGATCGCCCCTCGGTACTGCAAGGTTCGACTTCGATCGAGCACGAACACTTCGGTCGTTGTCTCGGCCCGCAAGGCGTGAACGAGCGCTCCGCCGCGATCGATGGCGTAGCGGCCCTGAAGGCCGAGGCGATTGATCTCTTCGCGAGAGGTAATGGGCGTATCTGATTCATTCGGGTTGATGAAGAGAAAGGCGACATCGTGGGCCTGGTACGCCGCTTCAAGTCGAGCCAGTTCGGGGCCGAGTTTGGCTGCGATCGGGCAGGTTGTATCGCGCAACGCGAGAACGAGTGCGGACCGGTCGCGATAGTCTGACAGTGCTCCGGAGTTTCCATCGAGATCGGTGAAGGGCAGATCATCAATTTTGGTTCCGACACCCCATTCACGCGGAGCGGGACGAATCTCAGCCACTCGCGGCAAGCCGGAATCGGAACCCTGCCCCGCGACCGGATGAGTGATTGACCCGCCAATGACAAGGGCAGCGGCAAAAGCGCTGATTGCAAACCTGTTCCGGTATCGAGCTGGCATGAATGAATCCTGCAAAGCGGTTCACGGGCGTTCGGTCGGCCGTACGAATCAGCAACGGATGTCGCCGGATCGAACGGTTGTACCCTGGGGATCGTCGAGTCGTTACGATACATGACCATGACGATCCGATCGACACCAACTCGTGCCGGCACTGCGCGTTCGCGCGATGAAATCAAGTCCACCCGCCTGGTGGTGGGAATGGAGATTCACGTCGAGCTGGCCACGCGCAGCAAGATGTTTACGCGGACGGCCAACGTGGCGCATCCTGAGTACTTTGATGCGGAACCAAACTCTCAGATCGATCCGATCGTGGCGGCGCTGCCCGGAACGCTGCCGGTGATGAACAAGCGCGCAGTAGAGATGGCGATGAAGGTCGGCCTGGCGCTCCAGTGCACGATCGCTGCGTTCAGCAAGTGGGACCGGAAGAACTATTTCTACCCCGATTTGCCGAAGGGGTACCAGATCTCCCAGTACGACCTGCCGCTGTGCGCGGACGGTGCCATTGATATTCCCCTTCCGACCGGCGAGATGAAACGCATCGGGATCATCCGCGCGCATCTGGAAGAAGATACCGGCAAGCTCGGGCATGAATTGCCCGGGGGGCATCGCTACGACGGGTCACTGGTTGATCTGAATCGCGCCGGGACGCCGCTGCTTGAGATCGTCACGATGCCCGACATTGAAAGCGCAGAAGAAGCCGTGGTGTTCGGGAAGGAATTGCGCAATCTCTGTCGCTTTCTTGGGGTGACCGAAGGGATCATGCAGCGTGGCCATATGCGCTTCGAGCCCAACATCAACGTCATCATTACGACTGAAGAAGGGCAGACGCACCGGACGCCGATTGTTGAAGTGAAGAACCTGAACTCGTTTCGCGCGGTGAAAGGCGCCATTGAACACGAAGCGGAACGACAGGTTGAAGAGTGGCTGGTGTCCGGCCAGGTGATGGGCCCCGGGGCCAAATCAACCCGTGGCTGGGATGATGAGCGCGGAGTGACGATCCTTCAACGCGAGAAGGAGGATGCCCACGATTACCGTTACTTCCCTGAGCCGGATCTCGTGCCCGTTGTGGTTGATGAGAATTGGCGACAGGCGGTGCGTGCGGACGATCCGCA
>CBFGRU010000307.1:0-2878 GCA_965651255.1 uncultured Phycisphaerales bacterium | reverse complement strand
CGGCGTATTCAAAGAGATGCGCGCGGACTTCGGGCACCTGCATCGCGCGGATGGCAATCAGCATCGCGGCAAGATCACCCCAGGTGGCGTTTTCGCGGTGCTCGAAGAGGCGCTGATTGAAATCTCCGGCCCATCCTTCGAAACTGCGCGAAGCGATATATCTCTTTGTTGAGTCCAGATGCGCATCGACGCGGCTGTAAAGCTCTTCCCGGGTCAACCGGAGCAGGTCGGGTTCATGGATCGAGGCGCTGACGATGATCGCGAGATCGCGCAGCTCGAGGTCAGCGCGACGGGTAGCGGGCAACTGGCTCACCGCCTGCTGGGCCATGCGCCAGAACTCGGCGTGAGCCGGTTCGCGCAGTTTGCGCACCCACAGAATCTCCTCGCGATTTCGTGGGACAATTCCCAGGTCGATCGCCGCAGCGCGAAGGTCGAGCAACATCAGATCGCTTGATGAGATGTTTAAATCCCGAAGAAGCGCCACCAGCCGTTCCTGATAGCCGAGCCGATGCAGCAGCGTCCAGCAGCGCGTGCGCAGCCCCTGCTCGGTGACATCGGTGGACTGGACAAGTGTTTCCATGATGACATCAGGTACACGATCGTGGCCGAAGAGACTCACGAGGGCAAGAAATTCCGGCCGTTGACTGTCATCGGATTGGTAGATCGTCGGTCGCGCCCATGATGAGATGAGCGCCGGCGCAAGGTCCGTCCAGCCGCGCTCCGCAATGATTTCACTCAGTCGAGTCAACCACAGCCAGGCATCAAGCCGGGGCAGTCGGTGACGAATCGTGATCTTGAGGTTGGCCAGATCATCTCGTTCGAGCCGTTCGAGTGCCTGCTCGCGAATGTCCGGGGTGTAGCCATCGACCCAGATCAGCCGGTGCAATGCAGCCAGCCGGCCTGGGTCCTGTGGAGTGGCGTCGGTCATTTCCATGGCGCGCTCCAGGCGCCGTGGACTTTCTTCAATGCTCTGGAGCACAGCAAGTGGGTCGTCAATCTTGGAAGGTGCACATCCACCGATCGGAATGGAGAACGTCACCGCTGCGAGTAACGCCAACTGGCAGAGTCTCGAGTAATGCATGGGGCATGAGTCTAGCAAAGGCATGATGCGCTCGCGGGCAGGGCGTTGGTGGTCATGAACCGATCGATCCACTAGGATAAGTCGTCTGAACGGAACTCGCAGCACTATGGCCAAGACCGAATCGACATCGCTCTTCGATCGCGTACTTGAGGTCATCAACCTCATTCGGCCACCGGTTCAGGCCGATGGCGGTGACCTTGAACTGGTGGAAGTGACGCCGAAGGGACTGGTGCGGGTGCGATTTCATGGCGCTTGCGTCGGGTGTCCATCGAGCACGATGACACTGCAGATGGGGATCGAACGCAGTCTGAAACAGCGGATTCCGGAAGTCACCGCGGTGGAGGCGGTCGAATAGACGCGGTGGGGAGTGTTCGACTGGATGTCGGGGTTTGCCTGATCGCCGAGTATCGCAAAATGAGAAGAACGTTCTTGGCCCGGCGGCGAAAGCGGCTACGCTGTATTCGGTGGGTCACGCGCGCCGGAGAGGGGGCGCCGTGGACAGGAGGTCCCGATGCTTGTTGTTTCACGGAAAGAAGGGGAAGAAGTCGTCATCGGCGATCCGCGCAACCCGATCGGGATTGTGCGAGTCGCGTCGGTGAAAGGCGATCGCGTGCGCCTGGCGTTTGAGTTTCCGCGGGATGTCCCGGTGTTCCGGCGGGAATTGGCGGATAAGAAAGTTGCTGGCGATGAACCTTCCGCTGTGGTGGGAGTGATTCGACCGGCCAATCACGCCAGCGGTTGACCACCTGCTGATCCGAGAATTCATGGGCGAATGGGTGCGCGCATCGTGATGCAATTGCAGGCCACGAAGGGCTGCGGTCTGATGCACGAAAGAAAAATGCCCGCGCGCATGGTGGGTTGCGGCACGGGCGGAGGGGAAGTGGACTCGATTGACGAACGAGCGAACTCGTTCTGGGAATGCCTTCGATCCGCGGCAGCGGGACGAAGGCGAAAGTCTGGGGGGCAACGCCCCACGATGGATTGACGGCGGCGATCCTTGCCATTCCGTCGAACTGGGTACCGGACGATCCGTGTCCGGATGTGGCGGATGACGGGGAGGAAGGAAATCTTGGTCACACACCTGGGATGAACTGATCGACGCGTCCCCTCGTCGAGCGATGTTCTGATCCGTCTGGCCGATCCGTGGCTGGTGTGTGTCTCCTTCTTGCGCCGGGCTTCCTTGCACCGGTGCCCCTGACCCACGAAGGGTCCGTCATCCTTCTGATTCAACTCTTCACTTGGGCAATTGCCCGCTTACTCACTCTCTTCATCAGGCCGTCTCGATCGAACCATGGCTTGTCGCGCCCGCAGGAAAATCTCACGGGACTTGATTCGCATGGCTTCTCGTTGCGCGGTCCACGCTTGCGGTTCGCGCAACTCCAGGTGATCGCGCATTCCAAGAATCACGACCGCACCTGCAATACCTGCATCCTTCAGCGATTGCTCCGGCAGGCGCACACGACCTGCGTTGTCGATCTCCAGTCGTCTTGCCTGCGGAAACGTAAACTCGTCGAACTCCATCAAGTCCTCGGCTGGGAGGAGCGACTGCTCCATCGCGCCGACGATCTTCTCGAATGTCTTCTCGGGCCAGAGCCAGAGGTGGCCGTTGGCGCCGGGAGCCAGATAGAGTGCCGTTCCGTCGCGGTCGGGATTGAGCGCTGACCGAATCTCGGCGGGAATTGCCAGCCGTTGCTTCGAATCGATCGCATGCTCGTATTCGCCGGTAAACAGCACGCATCTCTGCCTCATCTAAGGAACGGATCAACTTTACCCACTTCCCCCCACTCTGCAACACAG
>CBFGRU010000306.1:0-2894 GCA_965651255.1 uncultured Phycisphaerales bacterium | reverse complement strand
TCGGTCATTCTCGCCGGCGTTCTGCTCAAGCTGGGAACGTACGGCCTCTACCGCTTTGCACTGCCGATGACGCCCGATGGGTTCTTTGTTGAAGGCACATTCACCTGGCTGTCATTCCTCGGCATCGAGTTTGACTTCTACTTCATTCAGCTCATCGCCGCGCTGTCAATCATCGGCATCCTCTACGCCGCGCTCATCTGCTGGGTGCAGACCGATGTCAAGAAACTCGTCGCGTACTCCTCGGTCAGCCACCTCGGATTCTGCGTACTCGGGTTGATGGCTCTGAACCCGCTCGGTCTTCAGGGGTCGGTGTTGTACATGATCAACCACGGCCTCTCGACCGGCGCGCTCTTCTTCTGCATCGGCATGATCTACGAACGCTACCACACGCGCGATATGGATCAGATCGGCGGCCTCGCGAAGAAGATGCCCGTCTGGGCGTTCTTCATGGTCTTTTTCACGCTCGCCAGCGTCGGCCTTCCGGGACTCAACGGCTTTGTCAGCGAATTCCTCTGCCTCATCGCCACCTTCACCGCCAACGCCGACAATGCGGCCTATCCCGGTGTGCTTGGTCCGTGGTATGCCGCCATCGCCGGGATCGGAATGATCTTTGCGGCGATGTACCTGCTGCTCATGGTCGGCAAGGTCGTCTTCGGTCCGGTCAAGACTCCCGGCGCCGCCGGCGGGCACGATCATCACGGTCACGCGCACGATGAACATGCCGGCGCGTTGCCGCAGGATCTTTCCCCGCGCGAAATCGGCATCCTCGCGCCCCTCGCCATCCTCTGCCTCTGGCTCGGCTTCCAGCCCACACCGCTGATGAACGCGATGCAGCCCTCCATCGAAGAGACGCTCGCCGCCTATCCCGATCGCGTTCGCGCCATGATGCCCATCGCGGAGCATGACGAACTCGAACTGATTCCGCTCAACGAAACCGCATCGGGAACGGTGCGCCTCGTCAACGACGAACCACGAACAACCGACAACCGCGCAGAATCGGAGGGCCAGGTTGATGGTTGACAAACTCTGGTTCCTCTGGCCCGAAGTCACGCTTTTCATCGGCGCGGTGGTCGTCAGTGTGCTCGGCCTCTCACGCCGCAAGGCGCTGCGCGATGCGTCGCCCCTCATCGTCATCATCACCCTTGCCATCGCCGCCGGGCTTACTTCGTTCATCTACAGCGATGCCGAGAAGGTCGCCACCTCCGGCCTGCTCATGCCCATGCTCGGGCAGTACATCAAGGTCATCGTCGCCTTTGTCGGCATCGCGCTCGCCATGCTCGGCGTCGGCATGGTCGATCGACCGCTCGAAGCCGCCTTCTCCGCCGGCCGCGCCGCCTTCGATCCCATTCGCGTCACCCGAGGCGAGTACTACGCATTCTTCCTCCTCTCGCTCATGGGCGTCATGCTCTGTGCGAGCGCGAACGATCTCATCTGGCTCTTCCTTGCGCTCGAACTCACTTCACTGCCCACCTATGTCATGGTCGCCATCGCGCGCAGTCGCCGCAAAGCCCACGAAGCCGCGGTGAAATACTTCTTTCTCGGCGCGCTCTCCGCTGCGTTCTTCCTCTTCGGCTTCGCCTTCCTCTACGGAGCCACCGGCACCATCATCCTCACCGACATGGCCGATGCCTTCGCGCTCCAGGCGAGTGAAGGCACGCTTGGCCCCATCGCCCTCGTCGGCCTCGTGCTGGCCATCCTTGGCATCTGCTTCAAGATCGCCGCCGCCCCCATGCACTTCTACGCGGCGGATGTCTACGAAGGCGCCGCCGCGCCGGTCACGGCATTCCTCGCCTTCGTGCCCAAGACCACCGGCATGATCGCCCTCATGCTCATTCTCGGCATCGTCGGTTGGCGCACCGGCGCGAACGATTCACTCCCCCGCGAAGTCACCGCCATGCTGTGGATGATCGCCGTCCTCACCATGACGCTCGGCAACGTGCTCGCGCTCCTGCAGCGCTCGATCAAACGCATCCTCGCCTACTCATCCATCGCCCACTCCGGGTACATGATCATCGGCCTCATCGCCGGCCCCGAGAGCGGCCTGCCCGCCATCCTCTTCTACCTGCTGGCCTACGGCCTCATGAACACCGCCGCCTTCGGCGTGCTCGCCGCCCTCGAACGACGCGGTGAAGAAATCGACACCCTCGATGATCTCGCCGGCCTGCGCTCGAAGTACCCCGGCCTCAGCGCGATCATGGCCATCGCCGCCCTCTCGCTCATCGGCATGCCGCCCGTCCTCGGCTTCGTCGGCAAGCTCTTCCTCTTCCGCGCGGGCATCGATGCCGGTCAGGTCGTGCTCGTCATCATCGCCGGCATCAACTCCGCCATCAGCGCGTGGTACTACCTCAAGCTCGCCGGCCTGCCGCTCCTCGCGCAGCCCACCGCACGCACCGCGGAAATCACCCGCACCCCCAGCCGCTGGCCCGCCATCGCCGCCATCCTCTGCACCATCGCCATCATCACCCTCTGGCTCACCCCCGGCTTCCTGTTCAACGCCTCGAAAGATGCCTTCACCGGCTACCTCGACACCGCCAACATCGAACCCGGCACCAGCGACTGAACCGCAGCGCCCTGAACGCTCGCTGCGCCTCACGCCGCATCAAGCATCCGATCCGGACCAATCGCTTCGCGCTGCTGCGTCGGCTGGCTGAATCCCATCTCCGGCAGCGCGCGACTGACATCATATTTCCCGCCTTCACCCCATGCGCTCGGCAGGATCAACCCTGCGTTGACTTGTTCGAGATAGTGGTCGCGTAACTCCCGCGCCTTCGCAACCAGCTTGGCATCGTGCTTCACGCGGGGCTTCTTCGCTCGTTGCTGCTTCTTCTTCTCCGCCTTCTCCACCTGTTCGCGCACCAGATCGGGATCATCAAGCTCCGGGATGTAATCCGTCC
>CBFGRU010000305.1:0-2942 GCA_965651255.1 uncultured Phycisphaerales bacterium | reverse complement strand
GTTCGGCCGTCCAGCACTCGTCCGGTCTTTTTCTTGTTGACCCCGCCCCATTGTTTGAAGAAGAATGGCACTCCGCGCATCACGCAGCGATTCTTGATCTGCTGCACCCAATGCTCATCCATCGGCCGTGCACCGGGACCAGATTCGCCGCCCACAATGACCCAATGGATATCTGAAAGTGCCAGTCGGGGGAGCGGTCCGAGGAGCGGCTCGCAGGAGAGAAAACGAGTCTGCGCCGGGACGGCCTGAAGATCACGAATTCGGTGCGAGACCAGCGCGTTCTCCACCGAGGTACCCATCCAGATATTTGGCGTCCAATCCAAGTCAGGTCCGTACTTTCTCGCCAGTTCCGGACGCTTGGTCAGAATCTGAAACGTGTGTCGCTGATGCTCGTTCATCACCCGGAACACATCCTGGATAAACGACAACGGGACACTGGGGTGGAACAGGTCGCTCATCGAATTGACAAAGACCATTCGAGGGCTTCGCCACGATGCAGGGATCTCAAGGCGCTCGGGGTGACATCGAACTTCGCCGTTGAAGTGACGGTCACCGCGACGATTCGTTGAGGTCAGGCCGTGATACTCGGAACATCCGATCTGCTCGAGGCGATACGACATTCGCACTGCATAGCAGTTGTCGCAGCCCATCGATGCGCGCGTGCAGCCGGTCGTGGGATTCCACGTGGCATCGGTCCACTCGATGCTCGAAGTCGCCATCGGCATACCCTATCATACTGCGAACAGGCGGCTCGTGTCAACGTTGCGTGCCCATTCTGTAAGGACAAAGTCGGCATCTATGAGCGAAGATCGTGACGATTTTGACGTACACCGGCACCTTTTCATCACGACTCCAGCGCCGCCTTGCCGAGCAGGGAGCGGATGAACATGACCTGGCCGATGTGGTAGTTGTCGTGCATCAGCAGGTAGCGGGGGTGGAGTTGCGGCTTGGGCGGTTCGGGCATCGCGGGGTCGTTCAGGAGTTCGGCGACGAGCGCGTGACTCGATGCGAATCGCTCGCGCGTGTTCATCCACGCCGTCTCGTTCACTTCGGGGGTGGGTTGCCAGTTGAGCCGATCGAGTTCGGCTTCGTCATACGGTGCGCCGCCGCGCACGCGGTAGTCGAAGTATTCGCGCCAGTGGATCATGTGGTTGACGATCTGCCAGATGGAATGCCGCCCCGGTGCGGGATGCCACGCGGCTTCTTCGGCGGTGAGGTCTTCGAGCGCACGTCGCACGCCGCCCACCAGACGGTTTCGTTGAACGCTTCATCCCACCATGCGGCAAGGTCGCGGTTGTCCATCGGGATGATCGCCGATGATGCTGGTTCGTTGGTGGATCGATCGTGAATCAGTGATCGTGCGGCACGTCGATCATCGCCGGCTCTTCGGGGGTTTCGATCGGCGGGGCGGGCGGGGTCCAGTTCGGTGCGGGCACTTCAAAGGGAATGCGCCACGCGCGGCTGGAGACGACCGACCAGCCATCGATCGCGCCCTGCAGGTGCACGGTGATGAACTCGTACCGGCCGATTTCGATGGGGCGGAGCAGATCGACTTCGGCGTTCATGCCGCGGCTGCGGATCTGCTTGATGTGGTACGTCCACTGATCGGGTGAAGTCTGCGGCACGCCGGCGCCGAGGCGGCTGAGGACGGTGTCGTAGAGTCGCAGCGGTGTGCCTTCGGGCAGGTTGATGGCGAAGGGCCGATCGCCGCCGTAGGTCGCGTGCGCCCAGCGAATGGCGTTGGTCATGAGGCCGGGCACCGGCTCGATGGTCGGGGCGCTCAGTTCCTTCTGCCCTTCGACGCGCGGATACGTTGCCCACGGCGAGCAGCCGGCGAGCAGCGTAAGCGACATGGTACATGCGGCGACGGCAACGGTGAGCGGGAATCGTTTGTGCATGGCATCCACCTTCTGGGCTTCGTCCCTGACCTGGCGTGAGTGTAGACCGGCGGAAGGGGAGTGTCCGCGCCGGCTTGATGCAGATGAATCGAAGTGCGGACGGGCGGCGAATACGATGCACCGATGGCTGCCCGCGGAATGACCCGTGGTCGTTGGCGGGCGAGCGGCGCTGATGAGGATGGAGATGCGATGATGTCGCCGGAAGCCGAGAATCGAGTGGTGGTGGGAATCACCGGCGCCAGCGGCGCGCTATACGCGAAGCGCATCATGGAACTGCTGGCTGCCCGCGAGATGGAGATTCATCTGGCGGTGACGCCGCTCGGCCGCCGGCTGCTGCACGATGAACTCGGGATGGAAGGATTGAATGTTGATGCACTCACCAATGGTCGCGGCGACCTGGTGACGGTGCACCGCGATCGCGACCTGGGCGCGACGATCGCCAGCGGTTCGTTTCTGCACCGCGGCATGGTGATTGTTCCCTGTTCGAGCAACACGATCGGCGCGATCGCGAGCGGCGTGACGATCAATCTCGTGCATCGCGCCGCAGCGGTCTGCCTGAAGGAGCGCCGCCGACTGGTGATCGGCCATCGCGAAATGCCGATCAGTCAGATTGATCTTGAGAACCTCGAACGACTGAACCGCGCGGGAGCGATCATCGCGCCGTTGTGCCCTGGGTTCTATCTGCTCCCGAAAACGCTTGATGACATCGTCAACTTTGTGGCCGGCAAGCTGCTTGATGCGCTGGGTGTGGGGCACGACCTGCCGGTCCGGTGGAGCGGCGAGGTGCCGGCCGAAGAGGGCGACTGAAAGCGACTTTGCAGCGAAAACGATCGGATTGGGGCGGATTTTCCGCAACAGTTGGCGATTGAATCAGAAAATGGCACGCCGGTTCCGCGCGGGTGAAATTCGGGCAAAATCACAAGATACAGCGCACGGCGCGACACGAATCGACGGAAAGCGCCACGAAGTGCGCAGCACACTGGAAAGGCCGCTTCGGCGCGCCCGAACACGGTCACGCTTGTGTGATCGGGCAATGCTCGGCCC
>CBFGRU010000304.1:0-3022 GCA_965651255.1 uncultured Phycisphaerales bacterium | reverse complement strand
ATCTTCAAGGAACTTGTCGCCCGGACTGCGGCCGGTGCGGGCACCGGTATCGACATTGAGCGCTCCATTGGCCGCCAGCACGCCTTCACCGCGTTTGACAGCGATCTCGATCAGTCGAGCAACCGGTAGATTGCGATGAATCGTGGCTGAACCGAACTCCAGCCGGGCCTGAGTCGTCACACTGGTCATGGTTCACTTGGTTCCTGCGTTGGCGGATTCAAGATGTCGCGAGGCAGGCCGGACACCACCGGCGGGCCGAGCACCGCCGACGATAGGACTCGCTCTTCCTTTTGACAACGCGAAAGCCGCCCTGCAATTGATTCGCGATCGTGCTGAGGGTACGCTTGCGTTCCGCGCCGCAACCCCGACCGTGGCGCGACGATGGCGACCGTAGCTCAGTTGGTTAGAGCACCTGGTTGTGGTCCAGGGGGTCGGGGGTTCAAGTCCCCTCGGTCGCCCTTTTTCTCTTCCCGAACGCAGCGGTACACTCGCTTGCCCATGCTGCACGTTGCTGCCGTTCAATTCGACATTGTCTGGGAAGACAAGCACGCCAATCACGAAATCATCGAATCGATGCTGGCGGATGCTCGTGTTCCGCGTGGCGCCTTGGTGCTCCTGCCGGAACTGGGTGATACCGGGTTCAGCTTCAATCTCGACCGCATCGTCGACAAGGCGACCCTGCCGTTCGGAAAGCGACTCGCCGAACGGTTCGGGGTGTGGATACAGGTCGGGCATGCTGAGCGCGGGCCCGATGGACGAGGCCGGAACTGCGCGACGCTCATCTCGCCTGACGGGGTGGTCTGCGGGTGTTATCAGAAGGTACACCCGTTCAGTTTCGGCCGGGAGGCGGAGTTTTTTTCCGGTGGTGAACATCTGTTCGTCCACCGAATCGACCAAGATCATGGCGAGCATGCGACAATCGCGCCCTTGATCTGTTATGACCTGCGCTTTCCGGAACTCTGGCGACTCGCCGCGCTCAACGGCGCCGAGGTTTTTGCGATCGGCGCAAGCTGGCCCGCCGCACGGCAGGCACACTGGCGAGCGTTGAACATTGCCCGCGCAATCGAGAATCAGGCGTTTGTCGTGGCGGTGAATCGCGTCGGCGCCGATCCACACCTTCCGTACGCTGGCGGGAGCATGATCGTCGGGCCGAAGGGTGAGTTGCTCGCCGAGGCCGATGACCAGCCGCAGGTTCTGCAGGCCGAGCTGGATCTCGCTGTCCTGCGTTCCTGGCGCGAGACATTTCCCGCGCTGCGAGATGTTCACCGAAGCTTATTGGGCACTGTCTCGGTCCAGGGGTCAGGCCTGAACATCCGGTAATCTGAAAGATCCGCAAGGTTCATCAGCTTTTCCCCGAGAGGATGCTCCCGACGTATTGACGCGGCGGGCGGACACTTTAGATTGGAGAAGCATGATGGCCCGTTCCTCATCCAGCGAAGTGACCGGTTCCGCGCGGCCGCGCGGTCGAGAAGATCGTCGGCGCGCCCGGCGCGAGGCGATGGTCGCGCGCGTGAGACGCGACTACTTCGGCGAGGCGGGCGATTCGGCGATGCGCTACGACGTATCCATCGAGCGAGTGATTGCGCACCTGCTTGATCAGCCAGGCGATGTGAGCGCGATTCGTCATCTGGATGAGTTGATGCTGGTGATCGCGTGTCTCGATCTGCATCCGCGCGCGTGGCAGGATCTGGAGTGTTATGAACTCGCGCTGCTGAGCGCGCCGCGATTGGGTGATTCGGAGATTGATGTGACGATTCGAGTGAGGCGGTACTTCTCCGCCATTCGGATGGCGCTGCGCCGGGGGGAGCGGCAGGCACCGATTGTGCGGGGGTTGGCGATGTACCGAGGCGAGCGGTCGCTGCGCGCCTGGCTCCTGGATGGCATTGCAGCGCACCGCGTGGATGATGTGTTCGATCACCCGCCGTGCCGGATGACCGGTTCGACCTGAGCCAGTGCGTCGATGATGAGTTTGATGTCGGGTTTGCGGCCGTTGCTTGACCCGGGCCGCTTTGGGCGTAGTCTTTCGCACTTGTCACGGCCGAGAGGCCGTATCGGCGAGGTAGCTCAGTTGGTAGAGCACCGCACTGAAAATGCGGGTGTCGGCGGTTCAAGTCCGCCTCTCGCCATGAAAAAGAGCCGTCGGCACCATGCCGGCGGCTCTTTCTTTTGTCGTGAGGGGGTGTTTACGCAGCGCTGGTTTTCGCCATGCTCAGCAGCCGATCGAGCGCATGATCATCCACCGACCGAGGCGTGAGCCCGGCGAGTGGGAACCGTTTGCACAAAGCACGGCCGAGCGCCTCCGGCTCCGCGATGACCAGCCACGAAGGAACACCGATTACGCGGGATGTGAACCGCAGCGCGCGGCGCAGTTGTGATGAGGTCGTCGCCAGCATGAGTTCCTCGCCATCAAATCGGATTGGCAGCACCCGGAACTGCCATGCCTGCCGACGGGTGACCAGCGAGAGCGCCCGATCTTCAAACGCCTCGATTTCGGGATTGATCTTGCGCGTCAGGCCCGCATACTGCTCAGCCCATGCGTCCTCAATCGTGTCGGGTTGGATGGCGAACATCTCTTCACAGATGACACCGAACGGGCGGCCGGATCGCCGCTGGTCGTCCAGCACACGCTCAACCTGCGTTTCGGAGAGGATGCCGCGCCGAACGAGCACTTCACCGAGCCGTAATTGCATAGTTCCTGGTACCTCCTGACGGTTGAACAGCAACCGTCGTGAGAGGAGCCATCGACGCAAAAGAGCACGGGAGTGATCGAAAGTGCGGCGGGAACGATGCGACATGGGATTCAGCACCTGTCGAACGATGTAGTGAAACGGGGTGATTGGTACGGTTGAGCGGCAACCTTTACCGCACTGATACAGAGCGCATCGTCGGCGTCCGATACGCGCCGGGACGTGCTCGCACGTGTTCTGGCGTGATGAGAATCGCGCCGAACGCCGGTTCATTCACATTGCCGCGGGAAAACCCAGAACAGGGCCATGATTGGCCTGTTCATTCAACGGGTGTC
>CBFGRU010000303.1:0-3040 GCA_965651255.1 uncultured Phycisphaerales bacterium | reverse complement strand
TTGCATGATGACGCAAGCATACAAGCAACATGGGATGTCGCCACGCCAGGCAGTGGATTGCTGCCGACCGGTGGATGAGCGGCTGGACACCGATCTTTTCAAAGCCCTCTGCGATCCGACGCGGGCATCGCTGGTCCGCTGTCTGTTGAAGTGCGCCCGGCCGTGTTCCGTGACGGAGGTTGCCGAGTGCTGCTCGGTTGATTTCTCTGTCGTTTCACGGCATCTGGCGCAGTTGGAGAAGGTCGGCGTACTTGAGATGACGAAGGAAGGCCGTACCACGTACTACCGGGCGCGGCATGCGCATCTGGCGGGACTGCTGCGCGGGCTCGCCGATGCGATCGATGAGTGCTGCACCCCGGATGCCGGCTCAGGCGGAAAGGGAGCGTGCGGCTGTGTCACTTGACCCACATCTGCTTCGAGTGCTGTTTCTGTGCACCGGAAACTCATGCCGTAGTCAGATGGCTGAGGGTTGGGCGAACGCGCTGCGATCCGGCTCGGTCCAGGCATACTCCGCGGGGACGAATCCGCAGGGGCTGAATCCGCTGGCGGTGCGAGCGATGGCAGAGGTCGGCATTGACATCACCGGATATACATCCAAGCGGCCGATGGAAATCGATGCTCAATTCGATGTGGTCGTAACTGTGTGTGATTCCGCGCATGAGGCGTGCCCGACGTTCCCGGGAGCGAGGGTGATTCATGTCGGGTTCGATGATCCGCCGCGCCTCGCGCAGAGCGCGAAGAACGATGAAGAAGCCATGCCGCACTATCGGCGCGTGCGCGATGAGATTCGCGCGTTCATCGAGACGTTGCCTGAGTCACTCACCGCGATGAACGGAGAGGGGTAACGCTGATGAAGCATCAAGGTACTTCTCAGCCCGAGGCCGCGTGTGCGCAGGCAAAGACGAATCGCCTTGGCGTGCTCGATCGATTCCTGACGGTGTGGATCTTCAGCGCGATGCTGATCGGAGTTCTGCTCGGCCGGTTCGTTCCCGGCATGGCCGAAGCGCTCGATGGTCTTTCGGTCGGCACGACCAACATCCCGATCGCAGTCGGCCTGATCCTGATGATGTATCCGCCATTGGCGAAGGTGCGATACGAAAAGCTGCCTGAAGTCTTTCGTGATGGAAAAGTGCTCGCGCTCTCACTCATCCAGAACTGGGTGGTCGGCCCGTTACTCATGTTCGTGCTGGCGATTCTCTTTCTGCAGGATCACCCCGAGTACATGGTCGGGCTGATCATGGTGGGGCTTGCGCGGTGTATCGCGATGGTGCTGGTCTGGAACGACCTTGCCCGCGGCAGCAGCGATTACGCCGCCGGCCTGGTCGCGTTTAACAGCATTTTTCAGGTACTGTTCTTCGGACTGTACGCTTGGGTGTTCATTACCTGGCTGCCGCCCATGCTTGGGCTTGAAGGCGCGGTGGTTGACATTTCTATCGGCCAGGTGTTCGGCAGCGTGATGATCTACCTCGGCATTCCGTTCTTTGCCGGGATGATCACGCGATACGTGTTGCGCCGGCGAATGGGCGAAGCGTGGTACGCCCAGACCTTTATCCCCCGCATTGCGCCGCTGACCCTCTTCGCGCTGCTCTTGACGATTCTTCTGATGTTCAGTCTGAAGGGGGATCGCATGGTGGCGCTGCCGCTGGACATCGTGCGCATCGCGATTCCATTGACTATCTACTTCATCCTGATGTTTCTCATCAGTTTCTTCATGGCCAGACAGGTTGGCGCGGACTATGAACGCTCTGCCACGCTGGCATTCACTGCATCGGGAAACAACTTTGAACTGGCGATTGCGGTCGCCATCGCGGTGTTTGGCATCGGCTCGGGCGTGGCGTTTGCCACCGTCGTCGGTCCGCTGGTGGAAGTGCCGGTACTCATCGGTCTGGTGAGTGTCTCGCTCTGGCTCAAGAAGCGACTCACCTTTCGTTCAACGGCGGGCACCCAACACACCGGTGACCACTCGTCGGATGCTCGTTCATCAATAGAAGCCGCGTAAAGCGCGGCAAGGAGATGGTGTCTCATGACCACTGTCAACAAAGACCAATCGTGCTGTGGGCCGGACTGCTGTTCAGCCGAGTCTGGTTCAACGAACGCAAAGACAAGTATCGCGGTGGCTGACGATGCAGTTCGCGAGAAAGTCCGCGCGGGATACTCGAAGATTGCGCAGAGCGGCTCGTGGTCCGCAGCGCAGGTCGGAGCAACCCCCGCGTCCGGTTGTTGCGGTGCTGAAGCCGCCTCGTCCGCTGCGGGCGGCGGCTGTTGCGGCCCGGCCACGTTCTCGCCGGAGGAACTCGCGCAGGCCATCGGCTATTCGCAGGATGAGCTCAGCGCAACTCCTGAAGGTGCGAACATGGGGTTGTCCTGCGGGAATCCGATGGTGATCGCATCCCTGCGCCCCGGAGAAGTTGTGATCGATCTCGGCTCAGGCGGCGGCTTCGATTGTTTCATCGCCGGACCGAAGGTCGGTGAAACAGGGCGGGTGATTGGTATCGACATGACGCCGGACATGTTGACCAAAGCGCGGCGCAACATCGTTTCGTACACCAGGCAGACGGGACTCGCCAATGTGGAGTTTCGGCTGGGCGAGATCGAACATCTGCCGGTGGCGGATTCGAGTGTGGATGTTGTCATCTCGAACTGCGTGCTGAATCTCTCGCCCGACAAACCGCAGGTGTGGCGTGAGATCGCCCGTGTCCTCAGGCCCGGCGGGCGCGTGGCCGTGTCCGACCTGGCGCTCAGGCAGCCGCTCCCCGAGAATGTCCGAGCGGATGTGGAAATGCTCATCGGCTGCATCGCCGGTGCAGTGCTGGTGGAAGAGACTCGGGCGCAGATGATCGATGCCGGCCTGACTGAGATTCAACTGACGCCGAAGCAGTCGTACATCGATGCGCTGACCAACTGGCAGGATCCTCTATACCAGCGAATCGTTGAGTCACTTCCGGAGGGTACTTCACCCGGCGACTACCTCACGAGTCTGGACATCTCCGCGCGAAAACCCGCGTAACGCACCGCGCACCGGCCAATGCACAGCACGCAC
>CBFGRU010000302.1:0-3082 GCA_965651255.1 uncultured Phycisphaerales bacterium | reverse complement strand
TCCACCATTCGTCAGACGTTTCGTGATCTGGCGATCGGGCACCAGGCAGTCAATCGACCGAGTGTTCCCGCGAGCGGCTGGCGGTGGTCCGATGTGGAAGAGGCTACAGCGCTCGCCGCGGCCGAAGTCGAATCCGCTATTGTCCAGGGAATGTCGTATGTGACCGATTCTGGTGAACCGGCATGGCGATTTGAGTTGGTTACCATCGAAGACTGGCCGGGCGAAATGATCGTTTCACTGAAAGATGATGCCAGTCCGACCGGGTACGAAGTAACGGTGACGCTCGGCCTCTTCGGTGATCGCACCGCAAGAGCGCAGCAACTGGTCGCGGCGTTTGATGAGCACTTACGGGCGCTGGGCCGCATTGCGCGGTTTGAAGAGTGACCCTCAACGAATCGAGTCAGTCTGCCACCGCATTCCGCGCAAGCATCGCTGCCCCAAGCAGACCCGCATCATCAAGCAGCTTTGTCGGAACGAGCTTGCACTGCCGGCATCGATCCGGAAACACCCATGCCTCGAACGAGGCGCGAATGCGGTCGAGATACGGTGCCCCAAGCGCTTCGGTGACTCCGCCTCCGATGATGACCGTATCGAGTGCAAGTACCGTCACCCAGTTCGCGATCGCCTGTCCGAGCAGATCGGCGGCTTCGTGGACGACATCAACGGTCAGCGGATCCTTTGCTTCATATGCCTTCGCAAGCATTTTCGAGCCGGTAATGCCGGTTGCGCGATCGACGAGTTCGTGCAGCATTGATTTCGGATAAGCGTGCAGTCGTGCAAGAATGAGTCGCGACATACCTGTTCGACTGCAACGCTCTTCAAGCTTCGCCAATCCCCGCGGCTCGTGCGGGTCGATGATCGTGTGGCCAATCTCTCCAGCGGTAAAGAACTCGCCGCGATAGATCTGGCCGTTCAGTACCAGCCCGCCCCCGACTCCCGTGCCGACCCAGACGCCGAAGCAGTCTCCTCGCCCTGTCCCGGCCCCCAGAAGGTACTCACCCCACACCGCGCCGTTGACATCATTCTCAAGCACGACGGGCCGACCGAGCTTCTTCTTCAGAATGTCACGGAAAGGCACATCGCGCCAGCCGAGGTTGGGAGATTCCAGGATGATGCCGTTGGGCATATCAATTGCACCAGCCGCGGCGATCCCGACCGCCTGCACCTGTTCAAGCGAGAGCTTGGCCTCCGCGGATGCCGCCGCCGCGCCTTCGACCAGCCGGTCAACGACTTTCTCGAAGCCCTCGCCGGCCTTGGTTTTCTTCTTCGCGCGGCCGATGATCTTGCCGTTCGCATCAACCACGCCGAACTGCATGTTGGTTCCGCCAAGATCAATACCCAGTACGGGCCCGCTCTTCGTCTTCGCCATGATCAGGATCATAGCGAAAGCATCGGCGTCTTCCTCGTGATGTTGCGTGTGATCCGCGCGTTCGGCGTTGTCAATCGGGGTTCGGCTTTCATTGCGCCATGGTTGATGACGTCCACCGAGCCGGATCACCAGACTCCGGGAAGCATGAATCGCACAACCACCTGCGTGATGATGAGTGCGTACACCCCCGCGAACAGGTCGTCGATCACGATGCCCAGGCCGGCCTTCAAACGTTGCATGCCGCGCGCGGGAGGCGGCTTGATGACATCCATCACCCGGAATGAGACAAACGCGATGCCCGCGAGCATGAGATTGTGGGCAAGGCCCGGCAACAGTTCACCCTCGACTGAGAAGTCCAGCGCGACCCACGGCAGAAACAGGAGCGACAGTGACTGCCCGGCGACCTCATCAGCAACAACCTGTGAAGGGTCTTTCCGGCCGAAACGCTTCTCCGCGTACGGGCCGAAACGGATGCAGCCGATGGTGAAGATCAGCGCGAGCAGGCAGAGGACCGCTTCGATGGTCCAGTGCGATCCCAGCAGACAGCCGAGCAGAAGTGCGATCGCAGGCGGGGGGGTCGAACCCCAGGTGCCGGGCATGGGCCGGCAATGACCAAGACCGCCCGCTGTCATGATCAAAGCGCGGAGGTCCATTATCGCGTCATGTTCCCGTTCGGCGGATTCACTCGTTCACGCTCACCTGTTTCTCGGGACCGCGCGACTTCATGACGCGATGAAACTGGGTGATGTACGGCACACCTGAACCGACCGTGATGATCAACATGGCCCAAACCAGGATGTCGCGCACGATCACGGCCCAGAATTGCGTCTCAAGGTTGATGTTGGCCGCGATGAGCAGTATCGCGGGAATGGCGATCGTCTGGAGAATCATCTTCGCCTTGCCCCACCAGTTGGCGGAGAACTTGATGCCGCCGGATTCAGCGAGCGAGCGGATGCCGGTGATCAGCAACTCACGGAAAAGGACCAGCACCACCATCCATGGAGCAATGCCGGTTGTCCGCATCATGTGAATTTCTTCCCCCGCGATGACTTCATGCACAAAACGACCATCGGCCAGATAGATGAACGCACCCAGAACGAGGACCTTGTCGCAGAGAGGGTCCATCACACGGCCGAAGACGCTGACCACCTTCCACTTTCGGGCGAGATGCCCATCGAGGGCATCAGTCACTGCGGCCAGGATGAAAAGGATGATCGCAATGTTTACCGGCCAGGCAGAGGTGCGACCATGCCAGTAGAGGTTCAGCGCCAGAAAGAACGCTGCCGCCAGCACGAGGCGGAGCAGAGTCAGAAGGTTCGGCAGATGGCGTCGCCAGGCGGAGGTGCTCATACCGGCGGTGATGGTAGCGGGTGAAGGGTCGCTGGTGTGGGTACGTTGCTGGTCTCGGCATCTAATCGGTAGCTTGTTCCACGAGTTCTTGGATGGCGGATGTGAGCAATCGCTCTCCGGTGGCTTGCATTTGAACGGCCGTGACGTTCCTGCTTGCGAGGAGGCCGTTGTTGCACGTTTCGGTCGCCTGTTGAAGATCTTGGGGGCTATTGACGAGTGCTATGAGCCCGTCTCCAACTCGACGCGCCATCGTTCTCCATGTGTCGGGAAACTCGCTTTTCAATGCATTGATCCAGACACCGGCCCAGTTGGCGTACTCCTCTTCGCCCGCAAGCCAGGTAATGGCCAGGACGCGCGCCAGAT
>CBFGRU010000301.1:0-3132 GCA_965651255.1 uncultured Phycisphaerales bacterium | reverse complement strand
GGTCGATCCGGAATGTTCATGATCGGCGAAGCGCCCTCCGGAGCGGATGGCGCTTTCTTCGCCTCGGCCGCTTTGGCAACCGCTTTGGTTTCACGTTCGCGCGCTGGTTCATCTGCAGGCGGCGCGCTGACGTCGGGGGTCTCGACGCTGGCGGCCGCGGCAAGGTCTTCTGCGGGCTCGGCGCGGGTATCGGTGGTCACCACCTCCGGCGCGGCCACTTCTGACTCCATCTCGGTCTCGGCCGTGACCGCGGGCACCTTCGGCATCGCCTTGGCGGTCACCGGAGCAGCAGGTTGGCCCAGATCATCAGAGCTGGCTGCACCACCATCATCATCGCTGACGACCGCATCGGCTGCCTCATCGACCTCGCTCTGGCTTTCCACGGTTTCGGTTTCGACCGCCACCGCCGAATCGTCTGCTGCATCCTCATCCTTGCGGCGGGATTTACGGGTCGCCTTCTTTGCCTTCGCCCGAGCGCGCTCGACATCCACTTTCGGGGCCGTCTCAACCGCGGTGGCCGATTCACCCTCGGTGAACCACTCACGAATCGTTTGCGCAAGGCCGAGCGATACCGTCGACATATGGTTCTTGATGCCGGGGATCGATTCGGCTTCGCATTTGGCGATGATGTCTTTCGACGTCACGCTCAGTTCGTTTGCCAGTTCAAAAACACGTTGGGCTTTGGCCAATGGGCGATTCCTCTTGTCGTACCTGCCAGTCGAATCCTGCATCCGATGACGTTCATCGCGACGAATCGGGTTCGCAGCGATCAGTCAGTTCATTCATTTCCTGAAGAAGATTTCTCGGTCTCGACGGTGTCATCACCACCGCCAAGAATCGACGCCGCGATGGCGTCGGCCTGTTCATCCACTTCAACCGGTTCATCGCCACCGGCGAGCAGCGCCGCACCCGCAGCGTCTTCCTCGGCCTTCCGGCGTTCGGCTTCTTCCTTCTCGCGCGCCTGTTCTTCCGCAACCTGCCGGGCGCGCTCGGTGCACTTGGCAACCACCAACTGCGCCGTTTCCGGAGAGAGACCAAGCTCTTCTTCCAGTACCGACGTCCCAACTTCCTCGATATCGAACACGCTGATCATGCCCAGCGCACCCATGCGATCGAGCGTCTCTTCCTGCACGCCTTCGAGCGGCAGAATCGTCTGTGCCAGCGTCTCGAGCCCCTTGCGGAACTCCGCGGGCGTGAGAATGTCCACATCCCACCCCGTCAGGCGCGCCGCCAGACGCACATTCTGACCGCGCTTGCCGATCGCGAGCGAAAGTTGATCATCCCGCACAATGATCGTTGCGCGACCAAGCTCGAAGCAGAGCGAGACCTCATCGACTTCCGCCGGTTTCAGAGCGTTCGCCAGCAGAATCTGGCTCGACTCGTTCCAGCGGACGATGTCAATCTTCTCGCCCCCGAGCTCATCGACGATGTTGCGAATACGGCTGCCTCGAATGCCGACGCACGCGCCAACCGGATCGACCTTGGAGTCGACGCTCGCCACCGCCAGTTTCGTGCGGAACCCGGGTTCGCGCGACATCGCTTTGATCTCGATGACGCGCTCCGCCACTTCCGGCACCTCCGCCTCGAAGAGACGGCGAATGAAATCGGGGTGACTGCGCGAGAGGACGATCTTCACCTGATTCCCCGCATCGCGCACATCCAGCACGAGGCAACGGACGCGATCGCCCGGCTGAAACTGCTCGCCCGGAATCTGCTCGCTGCGCGGCATGAACCCTTCCGCGCGATCGATCTGGACGATCAGCGCGCCGCCTTCATACCGCTGCGCCACGCCGGTGACGAGGTCACCCTGCCGCTTGGAAAACTCTTCCAGCAACGACTGGCGTTCATCTTCGCGGAACTTCTGAATCATGACCTGCTTGGCGGTCTGCGCAGGGATGCGGCCGAGACGCTCCAGCGGAATGACCTCGCGTTCGCCGCCTTCGAGATTGCGCCACAGGGTGATCTTGCCGGAGAGGCGGTCCATTTCGCAGCCGAATTCTTCCGCATCGAGCGAGTTGAAGTGCTTTCGCGCCGCTGAAACCATCGCCTGTTCCAGGTCAACGAACAGCACTTCGCGATCGATGCTGCGATCACGGGCAATGGAGTCGAGTAGTCTGAGGATTTCACTGTTCATAGTCAGTATCGCTTCGTAACCAGGTTGCCGGGTTGTTGGGTTGTCGATCCGCGCCGAACCGGCGCGCATTTGGGTCAAAACGAGAACACGACCGTTCGCCGCGACGAACGCTCGTGCCCGTGGTGCGCGATGTGGGATTCAACGGGAATCCGACATCATGACGCGCAGCGGCTTGTCCGGCTCGCTCAGGTCATGCCCGGCTCCCTGAAAGGGTCCACCCAGGCCGACCCGCGGTTCGGCGTCGCGACATCCTCACCATGGCGCGCTCAGGCACCATATGAGAACTCGAAACGGTTGACGAAGGCCATCTTCATCACCAAGCATCTCCACGGGAACAACAGCACCCCCGCACCGCGCGGGAGCCCATGCACGAGTAGACAGTACGCGCGAATCCCCGCTTTGGTCAACCGTTACACCCTCAGACCCGGTCGCCAGCCCGGACCGCACGGGCCACCTGCACCGCCCGTTGCCCCTTGAACTGCCCGATCTGTCCGAAGAACTTCGGAAGGCCGCCCACAGTGAGCAGGATCGGGTCCGCCGCTGGTTTCTGCGTCAGAATCAGGTCGCCCACTTCCAGTGCCTGCAGGTCCGCCATGGTCATCGTCGTTTCCGCCAGCACCGCGGAGACATCCAGGGCCGCATCCGACAGTCGCCGGTTGATGGTCTCCTCCCACTGCTGGTTGCCGCGCTGCCGGCCCGCCTGGAACCACGACTGCGCATCGAGTGAACCCATCACCGGCTCGATGACCGTGAACGGGATGCACAATGACATCGTGCCCGCGCGCTTGCTCATCTTCAGCTCGAACCGCACGACCACCACCACTTCGTTTGGAGGCACGATCTGCACGAGCTGCGGGTTCGATTCCATATCCCCCAGCTCGAACTCCATTTCCTTCACGCCGTCCCACGCCTCGATCAGTACGGTCATGGCCCGTTGCAGAATGCGCCGAATCAGCCGCGTCTCGATGATGGTCATCGGCCGGGGAGGAATGAAGAGA
>CBFGRU010000300.1:0-3144 GCA_965651255.1 uncultured Phycisphaerales bacterium | reverse complement strand
CGGGGGAACGGTCGCCATCGCCCCGGCGTATCGGCAGGCATCGAAGATTGCGGTGCTGCGGGTCGAGGGGGTGATCGATGAGGTGACGCTGCTTTCGCTCATTCGCCGGGTTGAGGAGGCGAAGAATCTCGGCGCGCAGGCGATCGTGTTTGATCTTGACACCCCCGGCGGTCGGGTCGATTCGACGCTGGGCATCACGCGCCTGATCAAGACGGAGTGTCCGCCGAACACGGTGGCGTGGATCAACCCGGATGCCTATTCCGCGGGAACGTACATGGCGCTCGCCTGCCGCGAGATCGTGGTCGCGCCGAACGCGAGTTTCGGCGATGCCGCGCCGATCAACCCGTTGATGTCGCTTTCCGATACGGAGCGCGCGAAACAGGAAGCGCCGCTTTTGCGGGAAGTGGTGGATAGCGCGCGGCGTCACCGCTACGACGAGAAACTGGTGCAGTCGTTCGTTTCGATGGGAATCGAACTATGGCTGATTGAACATGCGACCACGGGCGAGCGTGTGTTCGTCGATCGGGAAGAGTACCGCACGGTGTTCGGCGGTGATCCGCCGCAGCAGATTCCCGATCTTGCGCCGCCCGAGCGGGTGCGCCAGGGGCAGAAGCCGATGCCGTTTGTCAACCAGCTCTTCGAGTTGGAAGAGACGTACGACCCGGCGACGCTGACGCCCGAGCAGCGCGAACAGATGAAACTGCTGGAACAGGAACTGCCATCGGTGCGGCCGGTGTTGACAGAACAGGACCGTGGGCAATGGCGACTGGTGATGCAGGTGGTGAGTGATGATCAGCTCTTGACGGTGAAGCCGTCGGATGCGATGTACTACGGCCTGGCGGTGGCGGTGATCCGCAACGATGAAGAGTTGAAGGCGTACTTCGGCGCGGTGGATCTGGTGCGACTGAACGAATCGTGGAGCGAGGGGCTGGTTCGTTTTCTCATCAACGGGTGGGTGCGGGCGCTGCTGATCGCGGTGTTCATCATCGCGCTGTTCATCGAGCTTTCCGCCCCGGGACTGGGTGTCTTCGGCGCGACGGCGCTCGCGGCGCTGGTGATTCTGGTCGGCGCGCCGTACCTGATCGGCATGGCGCAGTGGTGGGAGATTCTGATGATCGTGCTCGGGCTGGTGCTGATCGCGACGGAACTCTTCGTGATTCCCGGCACGGTGATCGCGGGCGCGAGCGGAGCGATTCTGCTCCTGGTAGGACTGGTGGGGACGTTCATCAGCGGCGGGCTGGATGATTCGGTTGGTCAGGGTGAATTGGTGACCGGCATCGTCGCGACGCTGCTGGGTTGTTTCGTGGCGGGGATCGGGGTGTGGATCATTTCGCGGCAGATGGATTCGCTGCCGTTCTTCTCGAAACTGGTTCTCTCTGCCGGTTCGAGCGCGGAGCGCGGGGGCGGACGTTCGGGCGGCCTGCTGGCTGCGATGGGGCCGGCGGCGGCATCGACGCTGAGCCCCGGCGCAGAAGGATCGGCCGCGACGGATCTGCGCCCTTCGGGGCGGGCGCTCTTCGACGGCCGCATGGTGGATGTGGTATCAAGCGGTGAGTTCATCGATCGCGGCACGCGCGTGCGCGTCGTGAGCGTGGGTCGATTCCGCATTGAAGTGGAGGCAGCGGACGCATCATGATGAATTCGATGGTTCTGCTGGCGCAGGATAGCGGTGGGAGTCTCGCGCTCATCTGGGGGCTGCTGCTCTTCGGCGCGGCGGTGGGATTACTCTTCCTGGAAGTGTTTTTTCCTTCCGGCGGCATCCTGGCGATCATGACCGGCGTTGCGACGATCGCGAGCATCGTCGCCTTCTTCCAGCACTCGACGACGGCGGGATTGCTGGCGATTCTCGGCTATCTCATTCTCGGCCCGATTCTGATTGTGTTTGCCTTCAAGGTGTGGCTGAACTCACCGGTGGCGAAGCACCTGATTCTCGGCGCTGCCGACCGCGCGCCGGGCGAAGAAGGTGAGCAGACCGACGAAGCCGCCGCGTACGATGCGGAGATGTCGCGCCTGGAACGGTTGGATGAAATGCGAGCACTCATGGGGCTGGAAGGTGAGGCAGTGACGTCGCTTCGCCCGGTAGGGACGGTGAAGATTCAGGGCCGGCGAATCGATGCGCTGGCCGAGGGAACCTCGATCGAGGCGGGAACGCCGGTGGTCGTGGTCGATGTGTATGACAACCAGGTGAAAGTGCGGCCGCGGTGATGGGATGGAGCCCGGGTGATCGTGGTTCCGGCTCAGGACGAACCGGGCTGAGCGTGTTAGACTCTTCCCGGCGCCGATGGACGGCGCGTGAAACCAGATTCGGATTTGAACGAGGGGATGGCGCCCAATGGAACCGTGGCTGATTGTTGTACTGGTACTCGCGGGACTGATTGTCCTGGCGCTGGTGCTGGTGATTGCGCAGTTTTTCAACCTGTGGTTGCAGGCGCTGCTTTCCAACGCGCGGGTGGGCTTTTTCGAGCTGATCGGCATGCGTCTGCGCAAAGTGGACCCGCGCGTGATCGTGCTGTCGCGCATTCAGGCGGTGAAGGCCGGCCTGGCGGTCTCGACGGCGCAGCTCGAAACGCACTACCTCGCGGGCGGTCGCGTGCGGAACGTGGTGAACTCGATGATCGCCGCCGATCGCGCGAAGATTGATCTTCCGTGGAACACGGCGTGCGCGATCGACCTCGCCGGCCGCGACATTCTCGATGCGGTGCAGACGTCGGTGAACCCGAAGGTGATTGACTGCCCGAGCGCGAACAGCGGCCGCACGACGATTGATGCGGTGGCGCAGGATGGCATTCAGCTCAAGGCCCGGGCACGGGTGACGGTGCGGACCAACATTTCGCGACTGATCGGCGGCGCGACGGAGGAAACGATCATCGCGCGCGTGGGCGAAGGCATCGTGACGACGATCGGTTCATCGCCGACGCACAAGGCGGTGCTGGAAAACCCTGACCGCATCTCGAAGGTGGTGCTGCAGAAGGGACTGGATGCAGGCACGGCGTTCGAGATTCTCTCGGTCGATATCGCGGATATTGATGTTGGTGACAACATTGGTGCGCGGATTCAGGCCGATCAGGCCGAGGCCGACAAGCGACGATTCCAGGCCGAGGCCGAGAAACGCCGCGCGATGGCCGTTGCGCAGGAGCAGGAGTT
>CBFGRU010000299.1:0-3178 GCA_965651255.1 uncultured Phycisphaerales bacterium | reverse complement strand
AACGACCTTGACTGGCTGGATATGAACGACTGGATTGATGACGACCGCCAGAACCCTCGGGATGATTGACTCAGCCCCCGTCCATTCCACCATGACAGTTGTTCCGCGATCATCGCTGCGACAGCACCTCGCTCTGGCGATAGCCGGGGCTTTCCTGCTTCTCCCGTCCGGCTGCTCCCCAACCGACAGCAACAACGAGCCGACACCACCTGCGCCCGCAGGTACGGCCGTCACGACCGCCGCCATCCCGAATCTGGCGATGATTCGACGTGATGATCCCGCCCTTGCTGCCGCGATCGAGGCCGCCCGCGAAACGCTGGATGGAGCCCGACACCGCTGGTTGGCCGCCACACCCGAAGAACGCGATCAACAATACTTCATCAAGTTCGCGGTTGAAGTGGATGATCGCCAAGAGTTCCTCTGGCTCTCGCCGAGGCATTGGTCCCCTTTCCGGATCGAAGGCATTCTGTTGAATCAACCACAGTTGACCCCCGACCTCGCTGTCGGTGACCTGATCGATGTCCCTATCGAAGAAGTCGTTGACTGGTTGATTCGCCTGCCCGAGCGGACGGATGGCCATTACACCAAGGCAATCCTGAAGGACCGCGGCCGCGGCGTGCGCGATGCCTCGGAAGAGCCCTGATCGCTTGAGGAAGGCCGATCCGGTGCGACATTGAGCCGAAGTCAGGCCTCCAGAAACCGAATCTGGGAGGAATTCGACGAAAAACGGCATGACTCGGCCAAGTTGAGCGTCTTTTTATTGGAAGCTGGGCAAGTTTGGGCGATACTTTCCCATGAAGGGTTCGGCCTGCGGTTCGGTCCGCAGGTCTGGTGACCGCGCTCGCGGTGATCGCCCCTCTGTCGCACCGCTCAGCGACGGTTCCCGCACGATGCATCGTGGGAGGACGGGACCATGCATGAGAAGCGTAACTTTGTCTTGATCTGTGCCCTGGTGGCTTCGGTCGGCTGGGCAATCGTCGCATGGCTGCTGCTGGCCGACCCGTTCGGCAGCGCACCGGCCGTGGTGTGGGCGCAGCGCCTCGTCGCCACAGTACTCTCGCTCGCACTGGGTGGATGGGTGTACTACGCCCTCAACGTGGAAGACACCCATCCGGATAAACTCGCCGAAGTCGTCGGCCCGATGTACTACGACGTTGACGGCCTGAGCTTCATGCCCATCATGCGCGTGAACGAAAACGGCGAGGCCGAACTCTGCATCTACTACCAGAACCGCTTCGAGAATTACTGCAACGCGGTGATTCACCTGCGCCCGCCAGAAGGATCGTTCATGATCAAGGCCGGCACCCGCGATGTTCACATTGCGTTCCGCGCCGATGGCGGCGATTTCGGCGTCATCCACCAGCCCATCGCGGTGCCGGTGAAGCTTCAGGGCGAAGTGGTCGAAGTCCAGCTGGCTGCAGTCTCGCGTTTTCCGCGCAGTCACGGCAAGCGCCTGCGCAGTAATGAAGGGATGCGCTGCGGTTCGTTCGTGGTCGATTGGGAACAGGCGTTCAAGATCGGTGTGCATGAAGTCTCGGGCGAGATCGAGCTCATCCAGCCAGCCACGCTGCACCTGTCATTGCCGCGCGAAGTGAAGACGCAGATTCGCAGTTCCGAACTGTGGAAGCAGGAGCAACTCCTCGCCGGCGCGGTCGGGTAAGGGCTCGACGACGCACATTGCACGAGACACGGAACATCTCCGCCCTGAGCGTTCGCTCGGGCGCGCGGCGAAACGTCGACCAGTACGCTCCGGTTACACTCTTGCGCACCATGACAACGCCCGGTACCACCCCATCCACCGATCTGCGCACCGTCCTCAAGAGTCAATTCCACGCGGCGATGGCGATGCTGCGCCTCGGCATCGAGCGGTGTCCGAATGATCTTTGGATGAAGGGGATCGCGACGAACGATGGTTCATCTTCGCGCCCGCTCAATGCGACGTGGCGCGTCGCGTACCACACGCTATACTTCACGCATCTCTATCTGCAACCGACCGCCGGCGATTTCGAGCCGTGGACATTGCACCAGATCGGCCTGCACGATCTCGATGATCATCCCTCCTCGCCCGAGCAACTCGCGCTCACCAACGAAACCGACTGCCCGTTATGGAACGGCGAGCCGCTGTCGCAAACTCAACTGCTCGACTACTGGCAGTACTGCTTCGACCGCCTTGACGAGTGGATCGACGCGATCGACCTCACCTCGCCCGAAAGCGGCTTCCCGTGGTACCGCGTCTCGAAACTCGAACACGTGCTCGTCGCGCTGCGCCACATTCAGCATCACACCGGCCAACTCGGCGCGCGACTGCGCGAGTCATCGCACGGCCACAACGGCATCGACTGGGTCGGTGCGGGGAAGAAAGCGAAGTGGGTGCAGTTTCCGCTGACGTGAGAGAACCACCGAGACACGGAGACACCGAGAGGAATCAGATCATGCGAATGCCCGCCATCCATTGTGTTACGTTAACGCTGACGATGTTGTCGGGTCTCTCCGCGCTCACAGGCTGCGCGTGTGACGAACATGTATCGGTGACCAATCGGGCGAGCTTCCCGATCCTTGTGCAACTGGCGCTGCCGTGGCCGTCGTACGAACTCTTCGGGTCGGCATGTCACTACGAGTTCCAAGTCATGCCGAACGCCACATGGAGTACGGATCGTGCGGCTGCGGATGATCGACGGCGATTCGATATCAAGCCCAACGGCGCAACGATCATGCGCCTCTTCAATACCACCGCAATGAACGCGCCGCCCAAGCTCTTTGCAGCGGACACGGGTGAACGCGCGCATCTTTTCATTGCCCTGGACGCGAACGGCAACCTCACCATGACCGGTGAAGACGAGGCAGGTAATCCGATTGCCGTTCAAGAAACCGATTCCGATTGGTTTCGGGATGACCTGTAGAGTCACCGTTTGATTCGACTGTTGCCTGAGTCGTTCGCGCACGAGGGACGCCCCGCGCTCGCTTGGGCTCGCGGCGAAACGATGCCTCATTTCGACTTTTCGACGTTTCGAATCTCGAATTTCGACGTTTACGCCAGTCGCTTGCGCGCGATGACAACGAGATCGCGGTACACGCCCTTGATCATGCCGGTGTCGGCGATCTCGAACTGATCGACCGCGCGGAGCGTGCGCACGAGTTCTTCCATCGTGTATTCGAAGCCGTGGTACACCGCATCGCT
>CBFGRU010000298.1:0-3197 GCA_965651255.1 uncultured Phycisphaerales bacterium | reverse complement strand
GCGCCGCGTTCTGCCGTTTCGGTCATCACGGGGCTGATCGCAACGTGGCCAATGACGGTGGGCGGCGAGGCATCATGTTTGTCGTCGCATGCAACCAGCGAAACCAGCAGCCGATCGTGTTCGCGCAGCGCATCAACGAGCCGCGCCTCCGCATCGGTGGGAAAGCAGGCGTTGTGCAGCGCGCGAATGGCGGCGATATCCGCTGGCCGTTCCCGCCGAATGGTGGTGGTCATGATGCGGGTTCCCGCGCGGTGGGATGGCCGTGACTGGCTGGGCTTTGTTGCACTGAGGATCACCGGAGACGGCGCTATTCCTCGTCGAGCAGATCAATCAGGGCATCGAAGTCATCGGGATCGGTCCAGAGGAAGCAGCCGAAGCGGCCATCGGTGGCCATGGACTCGACGGCCTCGACGTTGATGCCGGCATCGGCGATGCGCATGAACGTATCGACGAGCGCGCCGGTCGAGTCGGGTCCGGTGCAGTAGAGGGTGCGTCCCTCTTCGCAATCCAGACCGTTCGTCGCCGCAAAGAGTCGGAATGCATCGGGATTGTCGGGAACGAGCGAGAGCCGCGGCTCATCTTCGCCATCGGTGTAGCCCCAGATCGCGAGGAGGTTGATGTTGGCCGCACTGAGGAGGGCGGTGAAGCGGGAGATTTCGCCGGGCTGGTTGCGGAGGTTGAATGCGAAGCTGACCTTGGGTTGCCAGCGCAGATCGATGGAATTGCTCATGCCGGCGATGATACCGCATGGCCGGGGCTTGCGCGGAGGGCGGCTGGAGTCCGGGCCGAGAGTCATGAGAACGCGTTCTGGCGCAGAAAAAAACCCCTGTGTCCGCGTGGGGTGCTGAGCACATCCAATGGCGGACAGGGGGCTTCGTGGGGGGCGGGAAAATGTCCGGGTTTCGGTGTGGCGTTCAGGCGTGTCGTGGCCCTCGCAACCGAATACCCACTTGCTTCACCCTTTGGCTTCGCGGGCGGGTTGCAGATGGTTCCGACATTTTTCGGGTTTTTTACCGGCCGGGCTTGACGATTGAGATTCATCCGGGTTTCTGCAGGCCCGCGGGGGCGAGGGGCGTTCTCGGACGGCCTGCACACCGGGAAAGTGGGGCTGAAGGGGTGCAGAAACAGGAATTTCATTGATTCGCACGCCGCCAGGACGTATCACGATATCTGGAGGAGGATTCTCGCTGGAAACCGCGACGGGCCAAGGGTTTGTCGAGCATCCAGAGCCGGGTCGAGTGAAGAAGGTTCGACTCGGAACCGGATGCGTGCTGCCCGCGAAGGAAGTGAGGCCTGCCCGGTGGGAGGGCCGACCGCGCGGCTGATTCCGGTGCTGTTTGCACGAACTTCGGAGCCGCCGTCGGTCTGAGCGTGGCCATCGGTGATCACCTCCTCTGTCTCGGGGGCAGGGTGGCTGGCGTGAAGGTTGAGATTCGGTCTCTCGGAAGGAAGAAAGGCAAGAAGAACGATGGTGTCCACATCGACCGCAACGCAATGGTCCGGCAGTTTCCGTGGTCTTTCCTGCGCACTCCGTGGGATGACCATGCGGATGGCGGCAGCACTGATGGTTCTGATTGCTGGCCCTGCTCTGGCGCAGGAGTACGAGCGAACACCACTGCCGGACCTGGGCGGTGGGCTGACGAACCCGGCGTCGATCAACTCCGCGGGAACGGTCGTCGGCTTCTCGCTGAATCAGACGCTCGGCACGCGCGCGGTGCGCTTTTTGAACGGCAACCTCGAAGAGCTTTCGATTCCGGGCGTCTTCTCGGTTGCGGCAGATATCAATGATGCAGGGAAGATTGTCGGCCACACGGTCATCGGCAAACAGACGCTCGGCTTCGTCTGGGTGAGCGGCTCGGTGAGTTTTCTGCCCGGGATCAACGGCGGCGATTCCCGCGCGGTGGCAATCAACAGCAACGATGTGGTCGTTGGTTCGGCGACCGATGGACTCGGCCACTACCAGCCGGTGCGATGGCGGTTCATCAGCGGCAACTGGCAGGTCGAGCGACTGGACCCGGTGCAAGGGCGCGAAGGCGAAGCGGTGGCCGTCAACGACAGCGGAACCATTGTCGGTGCATTCAAGAATGCTGTGAACGAGGATCGCCCGTTTCAGTGGACGGAATCAGACGGCCTGGAAGAGTTGCCCACGCTCGGCGGGAACCGCGGGCTGGCCAACGATATCAACAGCGCGGGCGTTATCGTCGGCGCGGCGCGCGCTGGCAACGGACAGATGCTGCCCTGTGTCTGGACGAACGGGAACGCCGCAGCGCTGAGCACCTTCGGCGGCGTGAACGGCGAGGCGTTTGCCATCAACGATGACGGCACGATCATCGGCTCTGCAGCGGCGATCAGTGGCATCAGCTATCCGGCGATCTGGGTCAATGGTGTGATCGATTCGATTGATTCCATCTCGAATCAGGGCGGCGCAGCGCTCGATCTGATCGATGAGGGAACGATCATCGGTTCGACACCGGGTGTTGATTCTTCCGGCGTGTTGTGGACGCGCACGGGCATCGTGTACGAAGCGGTGGACCTCGGCACGCTGGGCGGTTCGACGAGCGATGCATTCGGTGTCAACGATCTGGGCGAAGTCGTCGGCATCGCCGGGGCGCCGAACTTTGAATCGCGCGGATTTCTCTGGCGTGATGGCACGATGCACCCGATTCCCACCTTCGGCGGTTCGACGAGCGCGGCGTTCGGAATCAACAATCAATCGCAGGTCGTCGGATACGCCACGCTGGACAACAATCAGCGCCGCGCGTTCCTGTACGACGATGGCGACATGACGAACCTCGGCACATTGGGCGGGAATGCCAGTACGGCGCTCGCGATCAACGAGGCGGGCGCGGTGGTCGGTCATTCGCTGAACAGCGAAGGCGTGCAGACTGCGTTCATCTGGCAAAGCGGTGTGATGACCGCACTTCCGGGCCTGGGCGGATCCACAGCCGAGGCCACCGCGATCAACGAATCGAATCTGATCGTTGGCTTCGCCAGTAATGCTGCCGGCTCGACGCTGGCGGTGTACTGGACATTCGATGGCAGCCAATGGACGATCCAGTCGGTTTCGGACATCACCTCATCGTTCTATAAAGCGTTCGGTGTGGGTGATGATGGAACGATCATCGGCCAGTTCCTGAACACGGGCAGCGCGCAGGTGCGCGCGTTCTCGTGGTTCGATGAAGAATCCACCGATCTCG
>CBFGRU010000297.1:0-3199 GCA_965651255.1 uncultured Phycisphaerales bacterium | reverse complement strand
CGAAACAGCCAGTTGAACTTCACCGCCCGAGCCAGGGGCTTGGCGCGGGCGAGAAGCTGCTTCAATCGGGACGTCTTCACGCCGCTTTGCTCGCTTCACGCGGTTTGGTCGGTCGCGCGGGTTCGCCGACGCAGATCATGCCCGGCGGCAGGTCGCCGAACGCACTCGATCGCGCAGCCAGCAGCGCCCCCGCGCCGATGGAGACGCCCGGCCCGACGAACGCATCTGCGGCAATCCAGACGTCGCTTCCCACCTCAATATCTTCGCGCAGAATGCGCATATCACGCCGGTGGTATTCATGGGTACCGGCACACAAGTGGGCGTATTGGCTGATGTGGGTTCGATCGCCGATGGTAATCGCGCCCATGCAGTTGATGATGCATTTGTGACCGATGACAACATCATCGCCGAGCGAGAGGTGCCAGGGAAAGTCGATGCGAGTGCTCGGCGCAATAAAGCAGCGGCGCCCGATCTCGGCTCCGAAGCGACCGAGCAGCCAGAGTCGCCACCAGTTCATGGCGGGCGGCGACCAGCGGAAGAGAATCTGCCACGTGATTGACCACCAGAACCCGAGTGCACGCTCGCCGAAGGAAAGATCAAGAAACGCGCGCCGACGCGGGGCCGCGATCTCGGTGTGCGCTTCATCGGCCGCCGGCGTCGTGCTCGCCCGGGATGGATCGCCCGGGGACATCACTTGAGAATGCGCTCCTTGATCGGCTTGGCGGGATTGCCGACGAACACCTGCCGTTCGCCGAGATCCTTGTACGTACTCGATCGTGCGCCGACCACGCTGAGATGCCCGACGTGTACACCCGGCCCGATGAAGGCATCGGCGCCGATCCAGACATCATCGCCGATCGTCACCGGTGAGCGGATGAGCTTGAACGTGTGATCGCTGTAATCATGCGTTCCCGCGCAGAGATGCGCGTACTGACTGATGATCGACCGCCGGCCGATCGTGATCATGCCCAGCGAGTAGAGAATGGCGTGATCGCCGATCGTGGCATCATCTTCGATGTTGAGCATCCAGGGCACTTCGATATTGACGCTCGGTCGAATCGCAACGCCCTTTCCGACCCGCGCGCCGAAGACGCGCAGGAGTGATGCGCGGAAGCGGTACCAGTTGTGAAAGGAGATGCGGAATATCGGCCTTCCGATGAGCATCCAGATCGCGCGCCCAACCTTTTCGCGGAACGTCCAGGGACTGGCCTCCGGCTGCATCTGCGCGGGCGGTCCGGGCCGCGGCGCATCTGGTCGGGCCTGAAGTCGGGCGGGCACGACCGGGTCCGCGCCTTCTGCCGCCGCCAGTCCACGCTGCGGAACGGTGGCGACTGGCGCCGCCGGCGCATCGGCGGTCCGGCTCGTTCGCCGGGCGATGCGCCGGAGGTCGCGCAGCTTCAGCGCGACCATGTAGTCATACACACTGATGAACCGGCAGAACTCGAATCCCGCGCGACCGTCCAGCACACCCAAACGCACGATGTACATGTACAGGAATCGCCACAACGAAGGGAACGGCACGCGCGGCATCACGTGGCGCTTGAGCCAACGGTGCCGCCGACTGCCGGATGAGAGGTTCGCTTCGTCCCGTCGATTGGGGCCGCGCTGCATCTCCTCGAACAGCGCACGCGCTTCGAGTGTTGAATACCGATTGTGCTTGGCGATGTAGTGTTCGAGCCCCCGCCGATCATCGTGAATCATCGGCTCGCGGATGTAGCCGACCGGATCGGGCATGATCATGTGTTCGTGCACTTCGCGGTCTTCGTACCGGCCCGCGCCGCGCTTGAAGAAGCGCAGATTCCACGAGGGGAAATACCCGCAGTGTCGAATCGGACGATCAAGGAAGTACGTCACCCGGTTGAGGAAGAAGCCGTTCTCCGGAACCGAATCAGCATCTCTCTTCGAGATCGCGATGAGGTGTTCCTTGAGCTTCGGAGTGATGACTTCATCGGCATCGATAATGAGAAGCCAGGGCGACTCGAAGGGTAGATTGTTCAGTCCCCAGTTTTTCTGGCGGGCGTATCCCTCCCAGTCGTGGTGAATCACCGTGGCGCCGAAGGAGCGCGCGATGTCCTGCGTGCCGTCGGTCGAGCCGGAGTCGATCACGAAGATGCGATTCGTCCACCCCTGCAGCGCCGCCAGACAGTGCGGCAGGTTGAGCGATTCGTTGAACGCAATGATCATCACATCAATCATGGGTGGATCATCATTCCTCGGCTGGTGCGGGTGTCTCGCCGAAATCCTTCGCCGACAGACGGCGGGGACGGATCGGGGCGGCCGGCGTGCCCGCACACACCATCCAGGCAGGTAGATTCTTCAGGACGGTCGAACGAACACCAACGACCGCGCCATCGCCGATCGACACCCCCGGCCCGACAAAGACATCCGCCGCAATCCAGGCGCGGCGACCGATAACGATCGGCTTCGGGACGAGAGGATGTTTGACATCTTCAAAATCGTGGGTGGCAGCGCACAGGTACGTGTATTGACTCACCGTTGAGTACGCACCGATCGAGATCGGCGCTACACAGTAGATATCAACCCGGTCGGCGATGCATGCGTGTTCCGCCATCGCCAGGTTCCACGGCGCCCAACACGTCGCGCTGGCGTACACCCGGGCGGTCGGATGCAGTTTCGCCCCGAAACAACGCAGAAGCCAGTTCCGCCAGCGGTGGAACGGCCGGGGCGACGGACGAAACAGCAGGCAGTACACCACTGCCCAGACGATGCGCGCTGCCCGATTCCCCGTTGAATGCGGGCTGCTCGTCTCCTGCATGATCACCGCGGGTTGGTCGTGTGACTGGGTCATCATCAGTTCGATCACGTTATACCGTTCCCCCCATCGGCCGCACACCCACAACTTCCGCACACGTTGCGAAACGGTAGCGGTCGAGCAGCATGCGGAGCTTCGCTTTCGTCGAATTCAAACCCACGTAACATTTGAATCGGCGTGAAAGCGGCATCGGCACGCGTGGACAATCGGGGGCGAAATCTCGCGGATGCAGGTACACCACCGCGGGTATCCTCTCGGAGTTGAGCTGGTCGAATCCGCGGCGAATCAGCCAGGCCGGCAGGAGGCGCAGGTAGCCGCCGCCGGAAAACGCAATGCGCCGACCCGCGAGGCGCATGACGCTCCTCGGCAATACCGGCATCGGTCGCCCGGATGGAGCTTTCGTGAACAGATGCCGCTCCATCGGGC
>CBFGRU010000296.1:0-3246 GCA_965651255.1 uncultured Phycisphaerales bacterium | reverse complement strand
TTCGTTGAATACAGCGTCGGGATTCGCGTAGACTGCCATGAGAGTGGCGCGGGAGCACTGCGCAGACATCAGGGCTGAGGATGGAGGTCAGGAGATGAACAGACGCTGGGTCAAGAGTGCCGTGTTGTGCGCTGTAGGAACGATGCTGTCAGGCAGTGCGTTCGCGCAGGCGATCAATCCGACGATGTTCGTTACGAACAACGTTTCGGATGAGATTTCTGTGTTCACGATCGAGAAGGATGGTTCACTCACCTGGCAGGCGAACTATCCGACTGGTGATGGCCCCATCTCCGCAGCGCTCTCGCCGAACGGTCGCTACCTCGCGGTCGGTCACGCGACTTCGAGCAGCACGACCGAAGAAATGCGCTTCTTCGAAGTCAACAGCGATGGTTCGCTGACCGCGCTCTTTACATCGCTTGTTCCGGACTCACCGCTTGATGTGGTGTGGATCGACGATGACACCATCGCCGTGACCGACACTGAAATCGGCGGCACCAACCGGGTGATCACTTACGATGTGAGCATTGACTTCAACGGCATCTCGATGGTTGATGAGGGATACACCGGGGATTTTTCGACCGAACTTGAATTGAATCCTTCACGCACCCGGTTGTACGCGAACGACTCGTTCGGAGACCGCATCTACGCCTTCAGTGTGGAGCCGTCGGGTGAGTTGACGGAACTCATTGTGATGAGCACTGCGCCGAATTTTGCGGTCAGTCTCACGATCAGCCATGATGATTCATTGTTGTACGGCGGGGGCGGCATCTCCGGCGATGGCAACCGCGTGTTGGGATACGAAGTGCAGGGCGATGGCAATCTCGTGCCCCTGCCCGGTTCACCGTACTTCTCGCCCGGCGAATCTCCGAAGAATGCAGTGTTCACGGAAGATGATTCAATGCTGTTCGTCGGCCACGGGACCGATGCCACCGTACGAGCGTTCTTCGTCGAAGCCGACGGTTCACTCACCTATACCGGGTACATGTTCGATGTCGGATTGCAGGGCACGCTCGATTCGATAGCCGTCATGGATGACTTGTTCTTCGTGACCGATGAGAGTACATCGCTGGATGGGTTGTACGGCGTGTATTCGTTCCGCATAGATCAGAAGAGCGGCACACTCAAGCAGATCGGACTGTTCGAGACCTTCGGAGTGCGTCCTGAGAAGATCATTCCCTGGCCGGGCACAACCAAGAGCGGATCGCTGGCCTTGATTGAAGATGCGGTCGTGACGTTTGGAACGCTCATCAGCGGAACGATTGACGACCTGCTCGAGAGTGATGATGAATACTTGCGAGCCCGCTCGCGATTCGGTTTTACTGCGATCGAGCCCAACCTGATTCGCTTCCGGATTGATGCGCGAACCGGCGCGAAGGAAACATCCTTTGCCGATCTGCGCTTCGAGCTGCGCACGAACACGCCGAATGGAATCGCGACTGTCTATCTGCGCAATCAATTCACGGATGCATTGGAGCAGGTGGGGCAGCATCCGTTGCCGGTGACGGAGCAGACGCTGGAACTATCGAACATTCCCATGAATGAGCGCATCAATCTGGGCGGCGGTATCGAGATGCAGATCAAGCATGTCGTGCCGTCGGTCTTCACCGCGCTTGGCTTCACCAGTTCCTACGACCTCATCGAGCTGTTCCTGCACGATTGATGGTGTGTACAACTGATTGAAAGTGCGACCCGTTACAGCGCGGTTGCGACGAGGATCATCAGTCCAAGCGACAGAGCGAAGAGTACGGATGCCAGCATGGTTGCGCGCTTCCCTTCGGGCGCGCCGCGTGCGGCTTCGAGTGGACGATTCGCTCCGCCGACCGCCAGCCAGGGACCGGCGGCCAGGCCTTGCTGCCATACGGCCAGCCGCGCGCCTCGCCACGCCTGCAACGTGCTCCAGAGGACCGTCGCGAACATGACACACAACAGACCGAACGCTGCCAACGTTGCCACTCCCGGGAGCGCGACCAGCATGAGAACCCAGCAGAACCCCCAGATCAGGAGCGCCGAAATCCACGTCGTTCGTGCCAGTCGCTTCCAGCGGCGTCGCTCATCATGATGAGAGGCGTGGTGCGAACGACTTCGCGTACGCGAGGTACCCATCGTCAAACCGCCCCCGCGTGATCAAGCACCTTCTTCACTGACACCTCCGCCTTCAAAGGTGCTCCATGGTCATCGGTTGTTCGGCCGTTCGCGGCTCGCCAGACCGGGTCACTCTGCTCAATTCGATCGAGCATCGCCAGCATGCGCTGGGTCGCGTGAATCGTCGCATCCAACGCACTGCGCCCGGTGACGACTCGCACCGGATCAATGCGGCCGGATTCAGTGAGTCGTTGCTCAATCTCAGCGCGATCAGCGAGCATTCGGCTCAGCAACTGCCTGGCGTTGGTTCTGATCTCTTCAATTCCCGTCGCATCGTTCGGGATTGTGCTTGTCGGCATGGGATTACTCCCTCATCATCCGCGGGCGATTCAGTGCGCGTGACCGGTCCGCCACGAAGGCAGACCGATCATCACGCCCGGACGCCATTCCTGCAAGTCGTCGCCCGAATGCAGAGAAGTTCTGCACATTTTGCGCACGTGAACCCGCAATATCCACTCCGATTGCAAAACTATGCTTGGTGTTTGGTTGGGATGCGGATCGAGAAGTACAGCACATGTCCATCAGCCGCGCGATGCGTTCAAGCAGTACTTCTTACAGAGCCAATGATCAGCGCACGTTTCGCCCCGCGCTTTGCAGACTCGTCGGCCATGAAAGATGAGCAGATGGCTGAGTTGGCACCAGCGCTCGCGCGGGAAGAGTGCCATGAGGTCGCGTTCGATCCGCGCGACATCGGTGTGTCTGGTCAGCCCGAATCGCTTCGCCAGTCGCGCAACGTGCGTGTCGACGACGACACCTTCGTTCAAGTTGTACGCATTGCCAAGTACGACATTGGCCGTCTTTCGTGCGACTCCGCGCAGTGTCAGCAGCTCGTCCATGGTGCGCGGCACTTCGCCGTGAAAATCGTTGACCAGTTTCGTCGCCGCGGCATGAATCGCCTTGGCTTTGTTGCGGAACAGGCCGATCGAATTGATGTACGTTTCAATCTCTTCGGGCGAGGCCTTCGCAAATGCTTCCGCTGTGGGAAACCGTTTGAAGAGAGCAGGCGTTGCCTTGTTCACCCCGACATCGGTGGCCTGGGCAGAGAGAATCGTTGCGACAAGCAACTCGAGCGGGTTTGAGTAGTTCAGTTCGCAATGAGCATCC
>CBFGRU010000295.1:0-3255 GCA_965651255.1 uncultured Phycisphaerales bacterium | reverse complement strand
TCCGCGGAGCCGTACAGCGGCAGGAGCGTCACCGCCAGCCCGGTCGGCGCCAGCAGCCACGCGAGAACAAGGTGACTGAACAACCGGATCATCTGGCCGCTTCCATAACCCCCAAGCGTCCAGAATGATGCTCGAATAGCTTGGCTTCGTGCGCTCATGTTGAGGCAAGAGAACCGGGCACGCGAATTCCGTTTATCGCCATGGTTAACTCCGATGCGATCTCTTGATCGCTGATGCGGCACGCGAGAACATCGTGGCCGACATGAACCGCTTGTGCTGGATCAAGGGCAACAACCCCCATACGAAATATGGCTTTCGGGATACTGAACATTTCATAGCCGAATCCGCGCAACAGTTGAATCGAAGGATGATCAGATGGCTGCCTCTGAAGTTCGTTGAGCTCAACGATCACGACATCGGGCGGCGAATCCTGAAAGATCCGGAACGCACCTCGCAACACTTGTGGCTCGAATCCCTCAACGTCGATCTTCAGCAAGCGCACTTTTCTCACGGAGGCAGGGACCAAATCGGACAACGTTCGTACCTGCACTTGCACCTTCGCCGATCCGTTGGTCTCGGAGTGCCGAACGAGCGATGCGCGACCAGAGTGACCTTGGGGAACCTGCAGGACCAGTTCACCGTCTTCTGCACCGATCGCACACTGTTCAAGATGAACGTTGGCAAGGCCGTTTCGCTCGATGCTCTGCCGAAGCAGTTGCACGACGTACGGATTCGGATCGTAGGAGAAGACGCGACCCTGCGGACCCACGAGTTTGGCCAGCATGAGTGTCACAATCCCGATGTTCGCGCCGACGTCGATGACCGTGTCACCGGGACGGACAATTCGCTCGCATAACCGAGTAATCTTTCTATCAGTATCGCCGGCAAAATACGCGGCACGCCCGTTGAAATCACCAAGGTTGACGCGTATCGATAGGCCATTTCGTAGACGGCCCCAAGCTTCGCCAGTCGGATGCCCGGCGATGGTCTGCAACAGACGCGAGTTTGCAATGGTTCCGCAGCCGCTCAGGAACGGGTACAAATGCCCCAGCCGCGATGCGAATCGACATCTTATGCTTGGCATGAAGCACCGAGGTACGGATCATTCGGAGCACCTTCAAAGGCAGGGCGGCTATCCATGCCGACCGCCCACCGGTACACACTGATCAACTGGCGCGCTTTGACATCCCAATCAAACAGTCTCTCTACTCGTCGACGGCCTGCTTCACCCATTTGGAGCAGGAGACTGCGATTGCTGACGAAGCGTTCAATCCCTTCAGACAGATTCCGCACAATCACGTCGCGAGACCCGATTGGTACGAGGATTCCGCAGTCGGTGGAGGCGAGTTCTCCAGGCCCGCCGTAATCAATCACCATCACCGGAACACCACAGGCGAGGGCTTCGAGTACGACGGCTCCGCCAAATTCACGAACACTCGGAAAGACGAAGAGATCAGCACTTGCGAGATGTTGCACGATATCTTCATGCGAAACCCGACCGATGAATTCAACACCTGACTGTAATTGGAGGTTACGACATTGCTCAGCGAGGCGACCGTGCTCAGGTCCATCACCCACGAACTTCAATCGCACCACGCCTGATCGAATGTACGAGGCAGCCGCATCAATGAGCATGTCGCAACCCTTTAGGGGTGCAAGCCGCCCGACGAATATCAATTCAAGCGGACGTTGCGGATCCTGGGCACCGGGGCGCGTTGTCATCCGGAACCTCGACACATCCACACCATTTCGGTGCATGTGTACATGACGATCCATTGCCAGCCCAGCCAACTCGTTCCACGTCGTGCGCGACCCGCTGATGACGCACGTCGCGTTTCGATAAGTAGATCGCCAATGCGGAAGACACCGACCCAAACCTCGGACGCTGCTCAACCACTCTTTCTCGCGCGCCTGCACCGACCCAAAACCCTTTGGCCAGGGCAATCCTCCGTTCATTGGTCCGATGACAAAGGGGACACCGGCCTTCCGACACCGTCGCGCAAGCGGACTGGGAACCGTTGGACTGAGCGGGGTCAACCGATGGACAACATCGAATTCTCCCCGTTGTATTACACTCCCCAGTTTCTTCCACACAAGCCGTTCGAAGTAGTAATAGGACGGGATCGACATTGCCATATTGGTCGTCCAACCCTTGCCCTTGCCTCCGCGCAGGATGGATGCCAAACGGTACATCGGAGCAGCAACGCGCTCAGAGTCAATAGAAGTAAAATCCTCTCCCGGCTGCAAACCCGCACGAATCAATGATTCGTGATTTCGCACTTGGCATACCAGATGCACTCGCGTTTGTTTTCTGAGGGCAGCATAGTAGTACCAACTGACGAGCGGTACACTTGTCCACTCCGGGTTGATCGCCTCGGCGATAAGGAGCACCCTAAACAACGGTCGGGGTTCAGATAACTTCGTACCCACTTATCTAGATCATTACTAAAGAAACGTACTGCTCATTAGTCGATGTGCCGAACATACTGCACACGAGTGCCCACCGTACACAACGCAATTCGTCATAACTTCTACTCTAGTCCGTCGATGGGGAGGCCAAAACCTTCGCGCACATACGCATTAACAGATTGAGCAGAGTATCTCGCATCCCAAGATCTTCGCGACTGCTGAAGTGACATCTGCACGAACTGCTCTATTGTACTCCCGAGGTCAAAGTCCGAAATATACGACTCAATAGTCCGACTAGAGTCTGGATAACTCACAAGACCCACGATCGCGTTGGATTCGCCGCTCACCACTATCCATGCAGCCACATTACCGCCAGGCGCAAACCATTCACTCGCCGGGGCGGTGCTAAAATATCGATTGCCGCTGTATTGAACACCTACAAAACCTGCTAATTGCTGGATTATCTGCGTAGAACCATTAACCATCTGGAAGTCATTGTCACGTATTCTAACATTTTGGACAACTCCTCCATTGAATTCGCTGCCCATACGCAACACTCTTGCGCTCCCCTGGCCCGCCCAGCCATAGACAATGTTCTCGCGAATGTCAATGTTTCGCGCAACATATGTCCCAGTATCACTTGTTCCGTCGAACCTGATTGCATAGCTGGATGATCCAAGCCCTGTATCATCCGTCCAGATATTGCCATATACTTCACCGCCATCGATGTTTCGAAGGATTAGACTGTACTCTGATCCGCCGTTTGATTGAGTGAAGACATTATTGCGAAATACAACTGATTGAAGTGACCCTTCGCTACCGCCGCCTCCTCCAACGCTGGCGTTG
>CBFGRU010000294.1:0-3255 GCA_965651255.1 uncultured Phycisphaerales bacterium | reverse complement strand
ACCGCACTCTTCAGCAAGCGGACCATCCGACCCTCCGTTTCCACGTTGCCCGCCGCTCTCTTGACATCATCGCTTTGAAGCGCGCGAGGCGGTGCTGGTCTTCTTGCGGGGAGCACGCTCAGCCCTGCTTCCTGTCTTTTTCTTCGTCTTGGGAGATGCCGATGACTTTCGCGAGCGGCGACCGCCACGAGCCGATTGATCATCAACCCAGGCCAGCAGCGATCGGTGCACCGCATCACCATCGCCCGCCTTCACCTGCCGCGAAAGCCAATTGCCCAGCTCGACAATGTCAATGGATTCTTCGATCACCCCTTCGGCCAGAAGCGCTTCGCGCAGCCGTTCATCGACGGGAAGGGCGTGCGTTTCAAAACACATCAGCAGTACGCGCGCCGCCACGAACGGAGTCATTCCTTCCAGCGATTCAATGTACTTCTTCGCATCGCGTTTGCCGCCCGCAGCGAGGCGATCGAGCGAAACGATGTGCTCACGCCGATAGATATCGTTCAGGGTCGCATGAAGACGCTGCGTGCGATCGGCTGCAAGCGGGTAGCGCTCGCCGATCATGCTGACAATCTCGGTCGGCAGGGCAACCCGCAACTCGTTGAAATCCACCACGTGAAGCTGAACGGCCTTGAACGCTCGGTTCGCCTGGGCGGTTGTCGCCTCCCAGAGAAGAAAGCTGTAGACGAGTACCGCAATCGGATCGAGCGCCTCGGCTGATCGGGCATCCGCCTCCGGTGCAACGTTCTTCAGCAGCGCTTCGAGTCGCGCAGCACATTCAGCGGCGTTTTTCATGGAAGATCGTCTCCCCGCCCGGCGGCCTGATCGGCCGCCTCATCATCCATCCCCGGCGTCTTGGAATCGGCCTCGCGCAAGGATGCCGCGATCCGCGATTGCTGTTTCAAGGATTCATCGAGTCGAAAAATGATGCGAGGCAAGCGGCGCAGATTGACCGACTTTCCCACTTCACCGCGGATCATTCGCGCAGCATGCTGCAAACCGTGCAGCGTAAGTGTCTCGTGCTTTTCCGGCAGCACCGATACGTTGATGTACGCTTCGGAAAGATCCGGCGCGACCTGCACACCGGTCACGGTGATCATGCCCCGGATGCGCGGGTCGTGCAGGCCGCGAGAGAGCACCGCCTGGACGGCGCGGCGAAGCGACGCGGCGATCTGCTCGGTTCGAATACTCATCGTCTCGCGGGGTGCTCCATGCTCACAGTGTCCGGCGAACTTCGATTGTCTTGTAACACTCGAGAATATCGCCCACCTTGATATCGTCGTACCCATCGATCTTCATGCCGCATTCCTGACCGGCACGAACTTCCTTCACATCATCCTTGAACCGCTTCAGCTGCTCGAGGCGGCGATCCTTCTCGACCACGATGCCATCGCGCGTGACGCGAATCTGGGCATTGCGCTCGATCGTTCCGTCGGTGACATAGCAACCCGCGATCATGCCCACGCGCGTGACCTTGAATACCTGACGCACTTCCGCGTGACCGAGCACCTCGAGCTTGTGCTCCGGCGCAAGCATGCCGGACAGCGCCTTCTTCACATCGTCGGTGATGTCGTAGATGACATCGTACAGGCGAATGTCAATTCCCTTGGCCTCGGCGGCCTGCCGCGCCTTGCCCGTCGATGTCACGTTGAACCCGATGATGATCGCTTCCGACGCTTCGGCGAGCGTGATATCTGAATCGTTGATGCCACCCACCGCGGTGTGCAGCACGTTGATTCGCACTTCGTCGTTCCCCAATTCACCCAGTGTCTTGCGGAGTGTTTCCACCGACCCCTGAACATCGGCCTTGACGATGAGGCGAAGTTCCTTCTTCTGCCCCTCTTCGAGTTTCGAGAAGATGTTGTCAAGCGTGACTCGCGGCGCAGCCAGTTCGCGCTGACGCTCAATTTCGCGGCGCTCATTGGCTGCATTCTCCGCATCGCGCAAGGAACTGACCACATAAAACTTGTCGCCCGCATCGGGGACGAGGTCAATTCCAGAAATCGCGACCGGCGTCGCCGGGCCGGCCTCCTGAATCCGCTTCGACCGGTCATTCACAATGTCACGAACGCGGCCGAACGCGCGGCCGACGACAATGAAATCGCCCTTCTTCAGGTTGCCATGCTGAACGAGGATACTCGCGACGGCGCCGCGACCTTCTTCAAGCTGCGCTTCGATCACCGAACCCTGGGCGTTCCCCGCGTAGTCCGCCTTCAGGTCCAGCAGTTGCGCCTGGTAGTCCAGGATATCGAGCAGATCCTGCACGCCGGTGTTCTTGACCGCGCTCGTGCGGATGATTTCGGTATCACCGCCCCATTCGACGGGGTTCAGTCCATGCTCAGCAAGCTGGCCGAGGATGCGTTGAATGTTGGAGTCGGTCGCTTCGGGTTTATCAATCTTGTTCAGCGCGACAACAATGGGAACTCCCGCGGCCTTGGCGTGGTTGATCGACTCAATCGTCTGCGGCATGACGCCGTCATCAGCCGCCACCACCAGTACGACCACATCGGTCACCCGCGCGCCGCGTGCTCGCATCTCGGTGAACGCTTCGTGACCGGGGGTGTCAAGGAACACAATGACGCGATCGACATCTCCCGCCTTCACCGGCACACGGAACGCGCTCGTCGCCTGTGTGATGCCACCCGCTTCCTTCGCCGCGACGTTCGCATTCCGAATGCGGTCAAGCAACGACGTCTTGCCGTGGTCCACGTGACCGAGAATCGTCACCACCGGCGGACGGGGACGCGGGTCCTTCATCTCACGATCGGCAAAGGCCGCCTTCACCTTGTCCACCGCGGTCTGTCGCTCAACCACTTCAAGCTCGATGCCGAACTCGAGCAGAAGCTCCATCGCCTGCTCGGTCTCTAGCACGCTGTTGATCGTGGCGCGCTGACCCGAAAGGAACAGCTTCTTGATGATGTCCGCGGCCTTCACCCCGGTGGCTGCGGAGAGATCCTTGATCACGAGCGGCTCGGTGACCTTGACCGGACCGCCGGTGCGCCCGGGCATGGCTGACTTCTGCCCCGGACCACCGCCGCCCTTGGTGTCGCGACGATGCGTGCGGAAGAATCCGCCCGAGCGGTTCAGCCGCTCTTCTCGCTCGACGAGGTCCTGTTGTCGCCAGTTGAAGGATTGCGAATCACCGCCGCCCAGTGCCGATCGTCTTCCGCCATCGCCCGCACCGGACCGCCGCTTGTTCCGCCTGGATGAACGACCGCCATCACGTCCGCCGGGACCTTCCGGCGGGGCCATCGG
>CBFGRU010000293.1:0-3259 GCA_965651255.1 uncultured Phycisphaerales bacterium | reverse complement strand
GCAAGCGGCGGCTGCGGCGTATCGCTCTTGATCGGCCGGTAGTCATCCATCTCGGGCAGCACGACCGGGAGATGCTCTTCCGAAATCGGGTAGTGCTGCCCCGCATCGTCGTACACGATCGGGAACGGCTCACCCCAGTACCGCTGGCGCGAGAAGAGCCAATCGCGAAGCTTGTAGTTCGTCCGGCGACGACCATGACCGGATTCATCCAGCCAGTCGATGATGCGATGCTTCGCCTCCTCGGTTGGCAGCCCGTTCAGCGACACCTGGTCGTTCGCGCTGTTCACCGCCCGACCATGCTCGGGAATCGGGCGGCCAAGCATCGCCACCAGTCGTCCTTCATCGGCCGCGCGGGCCAACTGCGACAGTTCGCCGCCGGATGCTTCCAGCAGGGCCTCCGACCAGATCGCTGCGATCATGCGGTGCTGACTCGGATCGGGCCCGACTTCGCTGAGCGGCGTGCGCAGAAGCGTTTCGATGTCTTCGCGCTTCGGTGGCGTGCCGCGCGCGATGGTCGCATCACGCTGCCCCAGTCGTTCTTCCACAATCTGCCAGGCACGACTCGAATCAACAATGTTCTCACCGATCGAGACCGCCACGAACTCGACGAACCGCGCGGTCCACTGTTCATGGGAAGTGTCTTCCTCAATCGCGCGCTGTCGAGCGGCTTCGGCGATGGCGCCCAGCATGCGATTGTGAACGACATCCCGGATCGGCAGCCCGAACTTGAGCGCGAATTCAAAGTCTCGCTCATCGTGCGCGGGCACCGCCATGATCGCGCCGTGGCCGTACCCCATCAGCACATAGTCCGCCACCCAGACGGGAATGCGCTCATTCGTGGCTGGGTTCACCGCGTGGACACCAGCGAACACACCGGTCTTCTCCTTCGAGTCGGCCAGACGTTCGACATCCGCCCGATTTCGTGCCTGCTGAACATACGCATCGAGCGCCGCACGATTCAGCCCCTCGAATCGCGCCCCGTCAGCGCTGCGGCGGAGTATCTCATCGACGAGCGGATGCTCCGGAGCCAGCACCATGTAGGTCGCACCGAAGATCGTGTCGGGCCGAGTCGTGAAGACCCGGATGAACGGCGTTGATTCACGAAGGTCAACATCAGCTTCATCCAGGACGAAATCAACCTCCGCACCTTCGCTCCGCCCGATCCATTCCCGCTGCATCGTGCGCGTCGATTCAGGCCAGTCGAGCGTCGCCAGATCGTCCAGCAGCCGATCCGCATAGGCGGTGATGCGAAACATCCATTGCTTCATCGGAATGCGCACGACCGGAAATCCGCCGCGCTCGCTGCGGCCGTCGATCACTTCTTCATTGGCGAGAACGGTCCCCAGTTCCGGACACCAGTTCACGGTCTGCTGGCCGAGGTACGCGAGTCGCCGATCATCGATGAACGCGCGCTTCTCAGCCGGCGACAGTTCATGCCACGCGCGGCAGCCGATCGGCGCCCCCATGATCGCCGCGGTATCACCCGCGTTCGTCTTCCGCACCACCTCTCCACTCGGCCCGACCCATGCATCACCCGCGTTCAGGTCACGGGTGAGATCCTCGATCGGCCGCGCCCGGCTCGATTCCGGATCAAACCATGCGTTGTACGCCTTCAGCCAGATCCATTGCGTCCATTTGTAGTAGTCTTCATCAATCGTCGCGAACTCACGCGACCAGTCGTAGGAGAACCCGAACCGCTTGAGCTGGCGACGAAACGTATCAATCGCGTTGCGCGTCGTCACCGCCGGGTGCACACCCGTCTGAATCGCGTACTGTTCCGCGGGCAGGCCGAAGGCATCCCACCCCATCGGGTGCAGCACCTGGTAACCCCGCAGCCGCTTGAATCGGCTGACAATGTCCGTCGCGGTGTACCCCTCGGGGTGACCCACGTGCAGCCCCGCCCCGGATGGATACGGAAACATGTCGAGACAGAAGAACTTCGGCTTCGCAGCGTCAAAGTCAGCATCACCCGGATTCGGCGTGCGGAATGTCTGCTGCTCCTCCCACCAACTCTGCCAGCGATTCTCGATGGAGTCCGCGAACATCGCGGTGTAGCGGAACGGGTTCTCAGGATCACCCGAAGGGCAGCCGGTGGTGGCAGACTCCGTTACGGTCTTGTTCGTGACATCAGGCATGGTGTACTTCGCTATTCAGACGGGGGCAGGGAATGCAGCCAAAATGAACACGGGGCCTCGCGTTCGCGAAGCCCCGTGGGTCAGTGTCAGGACAAGGATCGCGCCGCGACTCAGCAAAGTCTTCGCGTAAGACGCAACGGCGAGCGTGTGGTCCCTTCGGTCTTCATGACTGGTCCAATCGTAACACGGTTGAGGGGGCGATCAACCGCCCACCCCGTAATGGGCAAACTCGCTATTCGCTCCGGCGCTTCCTTGATCGCCATCTCCTATGCTACGCGAAGCTCCAGTACCACGCTTTGATCCACCCTGTAAGCTCTCACCTTTCTGACCGGACTTTGCCTTTCACCTCCCCGCTGTAACTGTACCAGTTCGGGAGGAATCTCCTCGTAGAGCGAACGCGGGAGGTGGGACAGTTGTCTGGTTCATGGGCCCGGTGCGTCAAGTTGGCTGAAAGAACGAAAACGATTATCATGCACGCAAGATCCGCGAGTAAACGATGAATTCTGAGCCCCAATCCGTCATGGAAGACGACTTCGTGTCGAAACTGAGTGATAAGCTGGGCCAGAAGTGGCCGGAGATCGCGAAGGCCAGACAAGCAGCAGAGGACACGCGCGAGAAGATTGCGGCAGTCTTGTCGTCAAAGGGCAAGCTTACATCAAGCGATGAGGACATTGTGGCATTCGGCTCCTTGGCGCGCGACGAGTGGACATCGAAGAGCGATGTTGACTGGACGCTGCTCATCGATGGACAAGCCAAGCCGGAACATCGGACCATCGCTCAGCATGTCGGCAGACAACTGGAAGCCGAGGGGTTTCTGGCTCCAGGCACGACCGGCACGTTCGGAAACCTGGCTTTCAGCCACGACATTGTGCACCTGATTGGCGGGCAGGATGACACGAACGTCAACACCACGCAGCGCATTCTGTTGTTGCTGGAGTCGACGAGGATCGCAAGCGAACCCTCAGCGAATGGACCGTGCGCGTACGACCGGGTGATTCGGAGCGTCCTTCATCGCTACCTCCTCGATGACACTAATCTTGTGTCGAATGATGGGAGCAAATCGAACGTTCCCCGCTTCCTGCTGAACGACATTGTTCGATTCTGGCGGACGATGTGCGTGGACT
>CBFGRU010000292.1:0-3268 GCA_965651255.1 uncultured Phycisphaerales bacterium | reverse complement strand
GGCTGAAGCCGCTGTTTGAAGATGCATCGCTGGGAAAGATCGGCCACAATTTGAAGTTTGATCGCAACGTGCTGCGCAGACACGGCATCACACTGCGCGGCGAACAGTTCGACACGATGATTGCGAGTTACGTCATTGATTCATCGCGTCCATCGCACAAGATGGATGCCCTGGCGCTCGGCCTCTTGAACCACACGTGCATTCCGATCACCGAGTTGATCGGCACAGGTAAGCAGCAGCGGACATTTGACACCGTGCCACTGGAACGAGCAGCGGTGTATTCGGCGGAAGATGCGGAAGTGACGCAGCGGCTGCATGATTTCTTCGCGCCGCAGTTGAAGAAGATGGGGCTTGAGGCACTGTTCAACGATGTGGAAATGCCGCTCGTTGAGGTGCTCGCGGAACTGGAATGGAACGGGATTCATGTTGATCCGGATGAGCTGGATCGACAGCGCGAGGCGATCGTCGGAAGGGTCGAGGCCCTGAAGGATGAGATCCTTCAGCACGCGGGGCGGCCGTTCAACCCGGATTCTCCGAAGCAACTTGCGGAAGTTTTATTCAATAAGCCGGGAGATGAGCCGCCGGGACTGGGTCTGCGACCGTTGAAACGCGGCAAGACCGGGCCATCGACCGATCAGGAAGTAATGGAGAAGCTGGCAGCGGATCCGACGATCGAAAGCCCGATTCCGATGTTGATCGTCGAATACCGACAGTTGACGAAGCTCGTCAACACGTATCTCGTCGCGCTGAAGGAAGCGATTCATCCGCGCACGCATCGAGTGCATGCATCGTTTCACCAGACGGTGGCGGCGACGGGTCGGTTATCCTCCTCGGATCCGAACCTGCAGAACATTCCGATTCGGAGCGACATCGGGCGCGACATTCGCAAGGCATTCATTGCAGAGAAAGGCAACCTGCTGATCGCCGCGGACTATTCACAGATCGAGCTGCGCATCCTCGCCCATCTGGCAGAAGATGAAGCGCTGATCGAAGCGTTTGAGCAGAATCAGGACATTCACACTGCCGTCGCAGCCGAGATTCACGGCGTGCCGCTGGAGGAGGTGACCAGCGAACAGCGCAGCGGGGCGAAGATGGTGAACTTCGGTATCGTCTACGGGATCACCCCGTATGGCCTCGCGCGACGCCTGGGTGGCGATGTGACGGTGAAGGATGCGGAGAAGATCATTGATGGCTATAAGCAGCGATTCTCGCGTATCGATCGATTCCTGCAATCGTGTATCGAACAGGCGGAGCGCACGGGGTACGTTGAAACGATTCTCAAGCGACGACGGCTGATTCCGCAGATTGAAGCGAAAGCGCCTCAGCTCCGCGCGCTCGGCGAACGGCTCGCAATCAACAGTGTCGTGCAGGGCAGTGCAGCGGACCTGATCAAAGTTGCGATGATCGATCTTCATCACCGATTGCGCGCGGATTTTCCAGAGGCGAAGATGCTTCTCCAGATTCACGACGAACTCGTCTTTGAATCGCCCGAGAAACAGGCCGCTGCCGTCGAGCAACTGGTGGTCGAGCGGATGCAAAAGGCAATGACGCTGCGCGTGCCGCTCAAAGTTGATGCCTCGTGCGGCCGGAGTTGGTTCGAGGCAAAGTGACCTGCGCCAACCGGCGTTTCGCGGCCCAGAGGCGGGTTTGGGCCGTAAAATCGGCTCGCAGGGGGAGATTATGCCGGGTCGGGAACCTCTTCGGCATCAAACCAGTAGTATCCGAGAGTGCGGCGATGAGCGTTCATGGTCGCGATGGCGGGTTCACTCGTGGGTGAGGAGCAACATCATGCGATCGTTCAATGGATTGCTGGCGGGCTTCGTGGCGACAGGGATGGTGGTCGGTTGCATGGTCAACGCCGCATCGGGAATGATGAACGAGCCGGCAGGCGTTCATACCGCCAAGGCACCGGCCCTAGCCGAGTTGGCATCCATGGCGATGAGTGATGACCCCGTGGTCGCAATGGAGGCGATCGGCGCTCTCCGGGCAGCAGGTCCTGATGGACTCACTGCGTTTCTTGCATCTCACCCCGATCTTGCAAACGATGCGGTGCTGCGCAGGGTGAGCGATGCGCCTGATCAACAACGGTTCCGCGTTGCCGTTGATGCAATTGCCCGGCAACGTGATGCGGCCTTCTCCGGCCTTTATTGGTACACCGATCTGGAAGCGGCCAAGCAAGCTGCGCAATTGACTGACAAACCGATTCTCTCCTTGCGCCTGCTCGGCGATCTCGATGCGGACCTCAGTTGTGCAAACAGTCGATACTTCCGCACGCTGCTTTATCCCGATCCCGCCGTTTCCCAGGAGCTTCGAGATGGATACGTGTTGCATTGGGAATCGGTCCGATCCGTTCCGGTGATCACCATCGATCTTGGGAATGGCCATCGCATCGAGCGCACCATCACGGGCAACAGTCTGCATTACATCCTCAGTCCCCAGGGCGATGTGCTTGATGTGCTGCCCGGCCTCTTTTCACCCGGTGCATTCGTGACGCTGTTGAAGGAAGGCCGCGCCCTTGGAAACGCGGTTGCGACGGCACCGGAATCGCCGCTCGGCGAACTCGTCCGCCGCGAACGGCTTCAACAGCCGAACGCGGTTGAAGCCGGCCGTCGCGCGGTTGGCAAGATGATTGCTGAGGGCCCGCTGTTGAATCAGGTCGCTTCACGCGATTCGCTGCGTGCTGAACGAGAGTTGGTCCTGCGGGCGATCGCACCACTCGTCGAAACCGAGCCGGTCGCCATCAGTGAGCCCAGTATCAACCTGATGTGGCAGAAGCGATTCGGCCGACAGTACGATCCACTCAGTGTTCAGCAGCACCGGACCATGGCCTCCGTGGTGTCCGCCTTTGGTCGAGCGGTGGCCGAAGATACGATTCTCAATCGAGATGCGCTGAGACCTGAAGCGCTCCGGTGGCTGGCTGATGGCACGATGGATCGGCAGGATCTGGCGCGGCTGACCGAGCGCATCTATGCTGACCTGTTTCTGACCCCGCTCGATGATCCATGGATGGGGCTTGCGTCGGATGAGGCGTACAGCGGCCTCGAAAGCGAAGGCCTCAGACGCCAATGAGCCTGCGTCCAGCAATGGGGCCGAATCGCACCGTAAGGTCGCAAAAACGCGCTTCCCGTCGGTTGACCCGCAAAGCGTTTCGCGTACAGTTGCAACGCTCTCAGACCTCGGCAAGTTGCCGGGACTGATGTGTACAACTTGGTGTTGGGGCGGTAGCTCAATTGGTTAGAGTCCCGGACTGTCGATCCGGTGGTTGCGG
>CBFGRU010000291.1:0-3277 GCA_965651255.1 uncultured Phycisphaerales bacterium | reverse complement strand
CTGGATCTCTTCGTACATCGCACTGAGCGTACGCGGTCGCATCTGCGGGAAACCGAGTTCGGCAAATGCTGCCGGTTCGAGTGCGACGACCTGCTCCTTCGTCAAGCCGGCGCGGATTGACGTTCCGACGACCTCGCGCAACTGGTCGAAGAACGCAATCTTCGCACGCAGTCCGTGGGGGTTCGTCACTTCTCCGTGGCCGGGAATCACCACCGTTCGAGTATCGATCAACTCGATGGTCTTCTCAAGCGATCGCTGCCAGCCGCGCGTATCGGCCTTGGCGCTGCGATCAATGAACGGCCAGAGTTTGTGAAAGAGCAGATCGCCCATGTGAACGATGTTCTCTTCGGGCATGTAAACGACAGTGTCGTTGTCGGTGTGCCCGTTCCCAAAGTGGCGCAATTCAAATGTGCGCCCGCCGACTTTGAGCGTATGGGTTTCACTGAACTCGATGTCCGGCGCAATGTCTTCAACCGTGAAGTCTTTCAGACGATCAAGCACTCGCTGAGCGCGTTCTCGCGTCGCGTCGTCAGTTGCGGCCTTGACCCTTTCATCCGCGACGCGATTCGCATCGGTCGCGAAGCGAGACATCATCTCCGCCAGTCGCGGCTTCAGGTTTTCCTGCGCGATGAACTTCGCCTGACCTGCAAACGCCCAGTTGCCTCCGGTATGGTCGGCATGGTGGTGGGTATTGATCACCGTCACGGATGCGCGACCTGCGGTTCTGCTCGCAAGGTCGGCCAGATCAAGACCCACGGTGGCAAGCTTGGTATCGATGACCACCGGCCCTTCATCTGTTCGAATGAAGAGCACATTGCCGCCGTGATCGAGAATGAGCCAGACTCCCTCGGCCAATTCCTTCACCTGGAACGTCTCGGGAAGTCGCAGCCAGGTGCCGAGGGCGTGGGCCGGCATGACCGAAGCGGCCGTGGCACCGACGCCGAGCATCGACAGAAACAAACGCCGGGTGACGGTGATCGTGGGTGCAGCGCGCCGATTGGACATGAAATGCTCCCTTCGTAGCAGGCATGGTGTCGGTCTGAGAACGGTAGGAGTGGGGCCAACGGGAAGGCGAATCCAGCCGTCTGGGTGCCTTTCGGCCGGCGTTGGGCTGCGGTACACTGATCGCCGCTCATCTTGGTGGAGGTTGTTCATGTCGGAGCCGCTGCGGATCGCATTGGTCGGGTCGAAGTTCATGGGTCGGGCGCATTCCAATGCCTGGCGCAGTGTGGATCAGTTCTTCGACCTGCCGCGGCCGGTCGTCATGCAGACGGTCTGTGCACGCAACGCCAAGGAAACCGCTGCGTTCGCCACGCGCTGGGGGTGGCAGGGGTCCACAACGGACTATCGCGCGATGCTGGAAGATGAGACGATCGAGCTGATCGATATCGGCACGCCGAACCATGTGCACATGGAGCAGGCGATGGCCGCGCTCGAGGCAGGCAAGCATGTCGCGTGCGAGAAACCATTGGCGGGCACCATTGATGATGCCCGCGCGATGCGCGATGCAGCGCGTCGGGTGCAACGGAAGAATCAACTCACCTTCGTCTGGTACAACTATCGGCGCTGCCCGGCGGTCGCGCTCGCACATCAATTGGTCAAAGATGGTCGCCTCGGCCGCATCTACCACGTGCGGGCGGCCTATCTGCAGGACTGGGGCGGGCCCGAGACGCCGCTGCTCTGGCGCTTCCAGGGCAACATGGCGGGCTCCGGTGCGCACGGCGACCTCAACGCTCACATCATTGACATGGCCCGTTTCATCACCGGCGATGAAGTGGTGGAAGTGACCGGCGCGATCGAAGAGACGTTCATCAAGGAACGCGAAACCATTGCCGCCGCCGGTGGAGAAATCAGCGGCAAGGGCGCGAAGCGCAGTGGAAAGAAGAAGGGCAAGAGTACGGTTGACGATTGCGTCCTCTTTCTCGCGCGGTTCAAAGAGGGGGCGGTCGCAACGTTCGAAGCGACGCGCCTCGCGACCGGCAATCAGAACCGCAACATGATTGAGATCAACGGAGAGAAGGGTTCAATCAAGTTCGACTTCGAGCGCATGAACGAACTTCAATGGTGGGATCACACGCTCGAATCACGAGTCCGCGGCTGGAGCCGCATCATGTGTACGACCGGCGGTGATCACCCGTATGCCGATGCGTACTGGCCGCCAGCCCACCTCATCGGGTACGAACACACCTTTGTGTCCCAGGCAGCGGACATCATTACTGCGATCGCCGGAAAGAAACCGGTCGTGCCGCTGCCCGACTTTGAAGATGCATTCCAGACGCAGCGGGTGTTGCATGCAGCCATCGTCTCCGCCCGCGAGAAACGCGTTGTACGGCTGAGTGAGATCAAGTAGATGCGCGCGTTGTGATGGAAGGGAGCAGTCATGGGGGAAAACACATCAACGCAGCGTGACGGGCAGGTGGACCTCTTTTTCATGCTGGTCAACGCAGGGTTCCTGGCGTTCTTTGGCTGGAACTCCAACTGGGCTCATCGCTATACGACGGATGTTCCCCCTCAGCTCATCATGATGATTGCCATCCTGATGTGGTCCATGCGAATTGGTGCGATCGCCTTTGGCCTCGCGTTTGTTCTGTCGCTACTGAAGAGTGAGTTTGGTCGATTACTCAACCTCATCACCGGGCTGGGGGTGAGTGTTGTGTTCGCGATGGTTGCGATCTGGGATTTCACCTCGCCATTCTTCTCTGGTGTTCCGCCTTTGTTGCTGATGATTCTCGCGGTGTGGAACGGCTATCTCTCAGTGGTCGAATTGAGAGAACGATTTGCGGCGCGTCCGGTGAATTCGCCGCCGGTCGTTTGACTCCAGCAGGCGGTGATGCGACCGTTGACCATGAAGAAGAAACTTCTCCTGGTCGTCATCTGCCTGTTTGGCGCGCTCGCCGCCATCGGTGTGTACTTTCGACACGATTTGCAGGCGCTGTTCGGGGCTGGCAGCGGGCGCCTCGAGCAATGGGTTGGCGCGCAGGTTCAACTCATCGCGAACGACCATCTCGGCCCGGAACTGCAGTTCGAGGATCTCGACTATGAGTATCCGCTCAACCTCTCCTTGCGAAATGCACGGCTGACAGATGGTGATCTGACCATTCTGGAGACGGCCGGTCTGCGCATTGAGCTTGGTCGAACGCCGCGCATCGGCGAACCGATCGTGATCGAGCGCATCATCATCGACCAGCCGGTCTTGCGCGCGGTACGTGATGAAAGCGGAGGTCTGCGCGGATTCTCGACGTTGATTCTGACCGATCCGGGAGAGAAGAAGGAAGAT
>CBFGRU010000290.1:0-3307 GCA_965651255.1 uncultured Phycisphaerales bacterium | reverse complement strand
GCATGAGGTGAAGGGTGGTGAAGCGGACGGGATCGCCGCGCGGGATGAGCGGTGGATTGGCTTCGCGCTCAACTGTCATCACATCGGCGATCTGCCGCGCTATCTGCGCAGCGTCGATGCGATCGCTGCGATGGGCGCGAACGCGCTCATCATCGTGACGCCGTGGTACCAGGAACGGGTGGATTCGGTCGAGATCGGCCGCGATGCTGACCGCTGCCCGACGGATGAGCAATTGCGCGAGATTCTTCACCGCGCGCGCACCCACGGCCTGCGGACGGCGTTGATGCCGATCGTTCTGCTGAAGGAAACCGATGATGCAAAGGAATGGCGCGGCGTGATTCGGCCGCGCGACTGGGATGTTTGGTGGGCGTCGTACGAGAAGTTCATCGGCCACTTCCTGTCGCTCGCGCGCGAAGCGAAGGTTGATCTGTTCTTCATCGGCAGTGAACTGAACTCCACCGAGGGCGACCTCACGCGCTGGCAGACGATCACCAAGATGGCGCGGGAGCAGTTCGATGGACAACTCAGCTATTCTGCGAACTGGGATCGGTACGAACAGGTGACGTTCTGGCGCATGCTGGATGTGATGGCTGTCAGCTCGTACTTCGAGCTTGAATCGGCGAATGAGCCGGGCGATGTCGAATCGCTGATGGAGGCATGGCAGGGAGCGCGCGATGGGCTGCTATCGGCCAGCGCGCGGTACGATCGGCCGGTGCTGCTCAGCGAAGTGGGGTACCCATCGCTTTCGACCGGCGCTGCGTATCCGTGGAATTACACGAGTTCGAGTGGCGGGCGCTTCGACCCCGACACGCAGGCCCGCGCGTGGCAGGCATTCATCAACGCATGGGATGGGGTCATGGCGAGCAATGACGCGCGCTTCGCTGGTTTCTTCGGCTATCGATGGGATCCTTACTACGCAGGGCAACGCAACGACCGCGGCTACGGCGTGCGCGGCAAACCGGCCCATGACTTATTGCGGAACGCCTTCGGGCGATGGACCGCGCGCGGGAAGGATGGGGCGAACTGACAGCCAGCCGGCCGCAGTGCTACGATCACCGCTTTCCACCGCGCCGCGTGATGTGCGCGGGCGGTGCACGGGCGAACACGTTGGAGTTTCATCATGCGTCTTGGGCGAAGCCATCTCTGCGGCGAACTGCGGGCCGAACACACCGGCCAGACCGCCACCCTCAACGGCTGGGTGAACACCTATCGCGATCAGGGCAAGGGACTGGTCTTCATCGATGTGCGCGACCGCACCGGCCTGACGCAGGTGGTCTTTGATACCGAGGATTCACCCGCCGAGGTGCTCGCCGCTGCGCGCTCGCTTCGCCGTGAAGACGTCATCGCCGTGCGCGGTACTGTGCGAAGGCGCGCGGGTGATCCGAACCGCAAGCTCAGCACGGGCGAGATCGAAATCGTCGCGCGCGAAATCGAAGTTCTCAACAAATCCGAGAACCCGCCCATCCTTCCCGATGAGCACGAGGCGGAGAAGATCGCCGAAGAGAAGCGGCTGCAGTATCGCTTCATCGATCTCCGCCGCGCGCGGATGCAGCGCATCCTCTCCGTGCGTCACCAGGTCACCCAGTGCGCCCGTCGATACTTCAGCGACCACGGGTTCCTCGAAATCGAAACGCCGTTCCTCATCAAATCCACCCCCGAAGGCGCGCGCGACTACCTCGTGCCCTCGCGCATCTACCCCGGCAAGTGGTACGCCCTGCCGCAGAGCCCGCAGCTCTTCAAGCAGATTCTCATGGTCGCCGGCTGCGATCGCTACCTGCAGATTGCCCGCTGCTTCCGCGATGAAGACCCCCGCGCCGACCGGCAGGCCGAGTTCAGCCAGATCGACCTCGAAATGAGTTTCGTCGATCGCGAACAGGTCATGGCCATGATGGGCGGCTTCGCGCAGCAACTCTGGAAGGAAGTGCTCAACATCGAGATCGGTCCGATTCCCACCATGACCTACGCCGACGCGATGAACCGCTTCGGCATCGATCGCCCCGACCTGCGCTTCGGCCTGGAACTCAACGACCTGACCGACCTCGCCGCCAAGACCGACTTCCGCGTCTTCACCGAAGCGCTCGCGAAGCCGAACGGCGTGGTGAAGGCGATCGTCGTGCCCGGCGGGGCTGAGCGCCTCACCCGCAAGATGATCGATGGCTACACCGAACTCGCCAAACAGTTCAAGGCCGGCGGACTGCCCACCGTCAAGTACACCGCCAATGGCTTCGAGACCGGAATCGCCAAGTTTGTCGAACCGATCAAGAACGAACTCATCGAACGCCTCCGCCTGAAAGAGGGCGACCTCGTCTTCTTCGCTGCCGACACGTTCTCCATCGCCTCCGCCGCGCTCGGCAATCTGCGCAATCGACTCGCGCGCGATCTCGATCTCATCGACGAAAACGACTGGAAGTTCCTCTGGGTTGTTGACTTCCCCATGTTCGAGTTCGATGAAGAGTCCGGCCGGTGGGTCGCGCTGCATCACCCCTTCACCGCGCCGATGCCCGATCAGCTCGACCGCCTCGAAGCCGACCCCGCCGGTTGCATCTCCGCCGGCTACGACCTCGTCTGCAACGGCTCGGAAGTCGCCGGCGGTTCCATCCGCATTCACCAGCTCGATGTGCAGTCGCGCGTCTTCAAACTGCTCGGCCTCACCGCGGAAGATGCGGAAATCAAGTTCGGATTCCTCCTCAACGCCCTCCGCTTCGGTGCGCCGCCGCACGGCGGGATCGCCTTCGGCCTCGATCGACTCATCATGCACCTCACCGGCACCGACAACATTCGCGATGTCATCGCCTTCCCCAAGACGCAGACCGGCGCCGACCTCATGACCGAAGCGCCCGGCCCGGTCGATCCGAAACAACTCGATGAACTCCGCATCACCGTGCGCGACATCATCGCCGACCAACCCGCCTGAGCTGCGATCGCCCCATGAATCACCTGCGAATCATTCCGCTCATCTTCAGCATTATTCTCGGGTTGATGGGTGCCTTCACCGCGCCGCCGGAAGTGCCTTCCGCGCCCCCAGCGCCGCGCGAGGATCTTTCCGCCTGGCTCGACGAGGCCTGCGCTGAGTTCAAGCAGCCCGCCATCGCCGCGGCCGTCGTGCGCGGCGGTGACATCATCGCCCTCGGCGCTGCGGGCATCCCCATCTCCAACCGCATCGACACGCACATCAAGGCCGATGCCCGCTTTCACATCGGCTCGTGCACCAAATCCTTCACCGCCACCCTCGCGGCGATGCTCGTACACGAAGGTCATCTGAAGTGGGAATCAACCATCCTGCAGGTCTTCCCCGACCTCGCCGGCC
>CBFGRU010000289.1:0-3315 GCA_965651255.1 uncultured Phycisphaerales bacterium | reverse complement strand
GGCGAGGAGCGCGGTGCGCATCGCGCTCGTGAAGGCGGGGAAGGCGAGGTGTTCGCTGAAGAGTTCGCCGTTGACATAGGGGAGCGGCGCGAGGTCTTCATCGAGGTTGCGCTGGCGGTTCTCGTTCGGCGTGTTGAGGACGCTGAAGTAATGGCTGAGTTGGCCGCCGAGGTCGGAACCGTCTTCGCGTGTGCGGCGTTCGATGAAGCTGGTGAACGCTTCGGGTTCGAAGATGCCGGTGTCTTCCGCGAAGAGGCAGAAGAGGACGCGGACCATGAAACGCTGGAGGTCGTGGCCGGTGTAGCCGGACTCTTCGAGCCGGTCGTGGAGGTTGGCGAGGAGTTCGGTGGCTTTGAAGTTGGCGGGGTCTTCGGGGTCGGCACGGCGGGTTTCGTAGCCAGCGATGAACGCGAAGTGGCGAATGTGGTCGGGGAGTTGATCGAGCGTGAACTCGAAGGTCGCCTCGGTCGGGTCCTCGGCCTCGAGATCATGCAGGGCGATGCGGGCGAAGTCGGAGACGATGATGAAGCGGGGGACTTCTTCGCCTCGGCCCTCGCGCTGAAGGTCCTGGATGTAGTTGGCGGCCTGTGAGTGGGCGCGTTCGAGCGACTCGCCGCGCGACTTGTGCTCGGCGATGACCTTGCCGCGCCAGAAGAGATCGATGAAGCCGTACGCGCCGCCGAGGTTTCGGACGGGTTCCTCGAAGGCGGCGACGGATCGCCGGCGGATGCCGAAGACTTCGAAGAAGTCGTTCCAGAAGGATTGTGCTTCGGCGCGTTCGTGACGGGCATCGGCCCATTCGCGGGCGAAGGTGATGGCGCGTTGGCGAATCTCGTTCCACGAAAGCGACATGGACGGGGAGTATACCAGAGTGTGCCCGGCGCACGGGGCGCGTGAAGGGGCGCGGGGTGTCGTTCGGCATCGGGCGGGACATGGTCAGCCGTGGATGAAGAGAGTGATGACGAACCGGGCCGGGGCGGTCTCGTACTGAGAGGGGGTGCTGATGAAGAATGTTGCAACGCGAAACAAGTACGAGCGGGATGCCGGCCGCCGCGCCCGTCGGCTGCGCTCGGTGTTCCTGATCGCAGTGCTGATCGGCATGCTGGTGCTCATCAGCGGGTTCGTCGGTTCGTGGTTCATGGCCCGATCTCTTCTCGCGCCGGTCCGAATCGACGCGGGTCCGCCGCCGGGTGATCTTGCAGCAACGGCGGTGGCGTTCGAGAGCGAGTCCGGTGCGATGATTCACGGCTGGCATGTTTCGCAGGTGGATGAGCGAGGCGTCATCGTGCTGGTTCACGGCATTCGCGCGACGCGGCGTTCGATGGTTGCGCGGGCACGGTTTCTGGCGGATTCGGGGTATGCCGTCCTGCTGATTGATCTGCAGGCCCACGGGGAGAGTTCCGGCGAGATCATCACGGCGGGGCATCGCGAACAGCACGATGTGCGCGCTGCGGTTGAATTCGCACGTTCGCAGCACCCGGGCACGCCCATCGGGCTGATCGGCATCTCGCTCGGCGGCGCATCGGCGGTGCTGGCCTCGCCACTTTCGATCGATGCGATGGTGCTCGAATCGGTCTATACGGACATCGCCATCGCGATTGATCATCGCGTGCGGGCGCGGCTGGGGATGCTGGCGACGATTGCCACTCCGATTCTGATGCGACAACTGGAGTGGCAGGCGGGCATCTCGCGGAACGACTTGCGGCCGATGTTTCGGATGCAGGACCTCGATTGCCCGGTGTTCGTGATGTCCGGGTTGGCGGATCGCTCCACGACGGTTGGCGATACGCGCGCGTTGTTTGATTCAGCCCGTGGTCCGAAGGATCTGTGGCTGATTGCGGGCGCGGGGCATGTTGATCTGCATCGGTTTGACCCGGTTGAGTACGAAGCGCGGGTTGGCGCGTTCTTCAATCGTCATCTGCGCGCTGAGCGCAAGTGAGCGGCGATTGCTGCGGCTCAATCAACCGGCGTGCGCGGGCCGGTGCGGGGAGCGATCGCGGCGACAGCATCCTGCCCTCGGCGCTCGGCGAGTTGGGCGTAGTAGAGACTGCGCGGCTGGACGGGTTCCCACCAGCGGTCGAACGTGCCATCGCCCTTGCGTTTCAGCGCGACGGAGCCGACCGCCCAGTTGTTGGCGGTGGGCGGCTGTTCGACGACGATTTCCTCGGCGGAGCTGTTCCAGACGACCATGTTCGCGCCGGTCCAGCCGTGGCCGGTGCCTTCATTGCCGGCGTTGCGGATGCGAATCTTGTCGCCGCGGACATGGACGTTGTCGAAGAGCGCGCCGACCGACCAGCGGTGGTGCGGCCCGGTGTCGGCGTGCGAGTTCTCGGTGGCGCAATCCACAAAGGCGTTCGGCCCAGGTGAGATTGAATCGAGCGCAAAGTCATGCCGCCCTTCGCGGGCGAAGCAGCGCTGGACGAGCAGCAACTGGCCGGTCATGTGAAAGGAGTAGCGTCGATCGCCGCGGATCTGGCTGATGGGGTCGAGGCAGAGCGAATCCTCGACGGTGATCCACTTGGTCTGGCGTCCCATGGAGACGAGTCCGAAGCCGTAGTGCTTGGTGGTGATGAAGCGGACCCAGCCGTTCTCGACGGCGTCGAACTTGATGAAGGTCCAGGCGTGGGCCTCATCGGTTTCGCCGGTGTAGTCACTGATCGACCGGAGGTGTTCGACGCCGACGTTGCTGATGCGTCCGGGGAAGTCGTACTTGTAGATGGTGCCGCCGCCGAAGCGCTGATCGATTGAGTTGCAGAGCGGGGCGTCGATGGTGATGCGATGTCCGCGAATGTCGGTGATGATGCGATCGGCGCGGAGGTCGCGTGTGCCGGGCTTCCACGGTTCGATGGTGGAGCCATCGGGCTTGGGGGGGAAGGTGTGCATGCCGATGGCGCGAATCCACGCTTCGGTTGAAGGTCGATGCACGATGATGCGATCGCCGATGCTGAAGTGGGTTGCGTTATCGACGGTGAAGGTTCGCGCGCCGACGGGGATGTAGTTTTCGGTGATGGGGGTGCGTGAGCCGCGGACTTCGCGCGGCGTTCCTTCGCCGGCGATGGTCAGGAGGGTGCGCTGTTCGGTGCCGGAGGCGCGAATGATCGTGCCATCAGGTCCATCGCCTTCACCGCGCAGCACGATTCCGGAGGCGTTGATGCGCAGCGTGCCTTTGACAGCGTAGCGACCCTTCTTGAGGAGGATCGCCCCGCGGAAGCCGTTGCGTTCAAGCGGAAGTGCAGCGAGTTCATCGATCGCGGTCTGGATGCGCCGGGTGTCATCGCCGGGCTGTGGTTCCAGGGTGATGCGCACGGGGACTTT
>CBFGRU010000288.1:0-3344 GCA_965651255.1 uncultured Phycisphaerales bacterium | reverse complement strand
GGTGCGACACGTGACGGATCTGGGGTACCCGGCGCTCTGTGTCGCACTCTCGTGTTACACCATTCTGTTTGCGTGCATTGCCCGGCGGTGGTGCCAATCAACGATCGCCGCTCGGGTACCAATGGCAATCTCGCTCCCGATTCTGTGGACTGCAGTGGAGTACTTCCGCGGTGATGTCCTCTTCAACGGCTACCCGTGGTATCTGGTGGCTCACCCTGCAATCGATGCGCCATACATACCGCAGGTGGCGGACCTGTTCGGCGCATATGTGGTTTCGTTTCTCGGAGCCATGACTGCAGGGGCCATGCTCGATTGGTTGACGCCAAAGAAAACGATCAGTGTTCGGCCGCGCGTGATCGGTTCAATCGTGACCGTCGCTTTCGTCACTTTGGCGGGTGCGTACGGTGTGGTGCGAACACATTCGGTCGATTTGCCCGCTGGGCCGAACATCCTCGCCATACAGACGAATCTTCCGCAGGACAACAAGGTCGGCTGGACGCTGGAACGGCAGGTACTCGACCTGGAGGACTTTATCGACCAGACGCGCCGGGCTCATCGTGAAGCGGTCCGCGAGGGTCAAGTGGACCTCATCATCTGGCCGGAAACGATGCTTCCTGGCCGTGGGCTCGAGCCCGATACATTGCGTGTCCTCCAACTGGCACGATTCCGCATAGAGGAGCAAGTCATTCCGGCGGACTTCGCGGCAACTGCGATCGCAGGACTCCATGAAGAACTCGGCGTTCCGCTACTGATTGGCAGTGCCTCGTTCATGGGATTTCGCCTCAACGCCCAGGGCTTCGGTGAGTGGGATGCCCATTTCAACTCAGCGTACCTGGTCAGCGGGCAATTGCCGTATCAGCGGTACGACAAGGTCTTCCTGACACCATTCGGCGAGACAATGCCGTACATTTCCGCTTGGCCGTGGCTGGAGCAGCTGTTCCTTCGCCTCGGCGCCCGAGGCATGTCATTTCAACTGGACCGCGGGAACGAGATTCGCCTGATCGAAGTGCCCGTTGAAGCGGAGCAATCGGACTCTGTTGTCGTCGGCACGCCGATCTGTTTCGAGGATACGGTCGCCTCGGTCGTGCGCGCGATGGTGTGGCAGGATGGAGTCAAGCGTGCTGATTTCATTGTCAATCTTTCGAATGATGGGTGGTTCGGGGAGCACGATGCCGGCCGATCGCAACACCTGCAGATTGCAAGATATCGGGCCATTGAGAATCGGATTTTCCTGGTCCGCGCAGCGAACACTGGTCGCACTGTCGCCATAGACAGTGATGGAAAACTGGTTGCCGAAGCGGGCGACGGTCGATCACCCTTCACGAGAGAGACCGGCGAACTGCTGGTGCAGACGAAGATCGACCCGCGCTGGACGCTCTTCGGCCGGATTGGCAATACATTCGGAGCGGTCACGCTCCTATTGACGATTGGCTGGCTTGTCCATTCATGGGTGGCGGCTCGTCGGAAAGAGGGTTCAACAGGATGAATTGGAAGAATCATCAATTGACTTGGGCCGCGGTGATTATTGTGGCTGGGACCGGTGGCCTCGTTGCATGCCAGAGTTCCGGTTCGACGTCACGAACGAACTCAAATGCATCGATGAACAATTCCGTCGATGAGGCGGCATTGTCGGCGATTGCAAGCGAGAATCGTTTCGATCGCGCGAGGCGATTGCTGCTCGCAGAGCTGGATTCGACCAGCCCGGTTGTGCGTGCGAATGCACTGGAATCACTTCATGCGCTTCCGGCAGACGCCGCCGATGGTGCCCGCCGACTGTTGATGGATGAGAATCGTGGCGTGCGTTTCGTCGCTGCGATGACGATCGGCAAGCTGCAGGTCAAGGAAGTCGCGCACCTGCTTCGTCCGTTGGTTGAGGACTCATCCGAATCGGTACGTATTGCAGCTCGCTACGCGCTGAGTCGGTGTGGAGAGCCGGTCGAACTGACGCCGATTGGCATGGCACTCCAGAGTCGTGATGCGGAGGTGCGTGCGAACGCGGCACTGGTCCTGGGAGAGTTGGGGAATCCATCTGCCATTCCCATGATTCGGCAGGTCGCCGGAAGCGGATCCGAGATCGCCCGTCCGGCAGTCGCCCGGATTGTTGATCTTCAGTTGGCTGAGGCCCTTGCCAAGCTGGGGGATGAGTCGCAGAGGCACACCATTCGAGCGGCCCTTTTCGCGGCCGAAGACCAACAGGAACTCGCGGCCATGGCCGCCGTGATGTGCGGTCGCCTGAAAGACTACGAGGGTATCGGATCACTCAAGCGGCTGATTTCTGCCGATGGCCTGGAACGCCGGCCGGCCGAGGTGCGCATGGCGGCAGCCATGGCTCTGGCGATGATGGGGGAACAGGTGCCCCCGGAAGTGGCCTTGGAATACATCAGCAGCCCCCGGCCGGAGATCCGGACGCAGGTGGCCCTGACGCTTGGGGAAATGGGGTATCAGCGGGGAATGTTCGGGCTTGAGGAGCTGATGGAAGACAGTAATCCGCTGGTTCGAGTGGCCGCTGCCCGGTCGATTGTTCAGATTCATCGTGGAATACGCTGATTCGTTTGGGATCGGGGTATTGACAGGCCCCCGGCCAACGGGTACATAGATCGTTTCCGTCCGCGTTTGAATGCGGGCGGCGACTGTCGGCGCCGTGCGTCGGTGGTCGTGTACCTGATCGATCGAAGAGGCCTCCAGCGTCGGTGGCGGATTCGGCGGTCGAGTTCACCCGCTCAGGAAGTTTGAGAGGTACAGCCCGTGCATGTCCTGACCAAGATCTTCATCGTCCTGGTGTCGCTGCTGGCGGTGCTGCTTGTTCCGCTGGTCGTCGTTTACGCGACCAACGAGGACAATTACAAGAATCAGTTGAACGATGCGGTCAGCCAGCGAGCCGTTGCGGAAGCCAATTTGAGTGCGACCAATGCGCGGCATGCCAGTGAGCTGGCGCAGAAAGATTCTCAGATTGATGCGCTGACTCGCGACAAGTCGAGTCTGCAGGCGAACATGTCGCAGCTGCAGGCAGATCTGACCACGGCCCGTTCTCGGCTCGCCGAAGCAGAGAATGCTGCCCAGATGATCAACGCCAAGCTGGCGACACTTGCCGAGTCAACTCAGGCCGGCACCCGGCTCACTCAGAGTCTGGTCGAAGAGGTTCGCAACCTTCGCGACTCCGAGTTGAACGCTCAGCGCCGACTCGTCGAAACCGAAGAAGCGCTTCGCGAAATGAACCGTGAGCTGGAAGTGGTTGACGCGGCTCGCCGTTCCTTGCAGGAAGAGGTACAGCGGCTGACCGAACTCGAAGCCAAGCTGACCCAGACTCTCGGTGTCTATGTGCGTCTCCGTGGCGAGCTGGACCC
>CBFGRU010000287.1:0-3349 GCA_965651255.1 uncultured Phycisphaerales bacterium | reverse complement strand
TCGAACCCACATTGACCATGGTGGGCCAGCCGCGCATTGATCAGACCGCGCCGATTGTCGTGTCACTTGGCCAGCGCTTGCGCCTGAATCCGCGCGAGCGAGTGGTGATCGAGCTGGACCTTCGCCATTACCCGGTCGCGGATCTCTTCGACCAGTTCGCGATCATGGGCGCATCGGTCAATCTGAAAGGAACAACCAACTTCATCATCACGACCCGGGCAACGGTGCAACCGGGAATCGGCGGCGTCATCGGTCGCAGCCCGCTGGTGCGGATCGACGGCGTCCGTATCTCGCGCGAGTGGGTCAGCGCCGCATTGGATGATGTCAGTCGTGATGGACCGACGCGACACCTTGCCACGCTCGGACTTCTCGGTCGAACTCTGTGGATTCCTCGCGGAGAAGAGACTCCCGAAAGCACTGAGCTGTATGACCGTACGCGGCGCACGATCATCGAGGCGTTCGGACGAATGTCACCGGCGGAACAAGCGTGGCTGCTGAGCACGATGCCTTCGCGCGAGCCGTCTCTGGAATCGATTCGTCAGATCGCACGAACCATCGACAACAAGCTCGTCCGTATCAGTTACCTGTTGCATCATGTGGCTGAGTCACGCGACCCGATGCTGGATGCCGCCGCCCGATCAGGCGATGACGATGTTCGTGCGCTGGGCGCGGTGATTCGTGAGACGCTGCTCGAGGCCGAACGCCAGCGGAATCCGCTCAACTGAAAGGGGGGATGATGGCTGGTCCGGGTGCTGAACCTGACGCGCCCGCCTCGTCGCGGAGGATGCTCCGCCATGCGATCGGATGGACGCTCGGCCTGCTGCTGCTCATCGGCGCCATCATCATCGTCTGGCGCGAACGGGCGACACTCGAACCGGCGCTTCGCGCCCTCCGTGATGCACCACCGATGCTGGTCGTGGCGCTTCCGATTCTTGTCATCTCCAACATCATCTTCACCGCGCTTCACCTGCAGTGTCTACTCAGACGGTTCGGTCGGGTGCCGACACTTGAAATGCAGATGCTGATCGCAGCGACCGCATTGGCCAACTACCTTCCGCTTCGGCCTGGCCTTGTCGGGCGACTGGTCTACCACAAAAACATTCATGGCATCCGATTGCGCGATTCGACGCGCACGCTCATTGAATCGGCAGGGCTTGGACTCATCGCGATTCTTCTGATGCTCGGACTGCTTCTGCTGGCGGGTACGCACGAGGTTCTCATCGGCCTTGCACTCAGTGCGCCGCTGCTCCTGGCGATGCTCATCGGATGGTGGTGCGCTCCGGCGCGGCTGTGGGTGTTTGCGTTTTCGTTCAAATATGCGGATGTGCTTGCCTGGACCGGGCGCTATGCCATTGCCTTTGCGCTGGTCGGGCAACCGATCGGCCTCGTGCCGGCCGCAACCCTGGCGATGATCGCGATGACCGCATCACTCGTGCCGTTGGTGAGTAACGGACTGGGATTGCGCGAGTTGATTATCGGCTTACTCGCGCCTTCGGTGGCGATGTGGGGGGCGGGCTTTGCTCTCGAAGGCGGTTCAACTCTGGCAATTGCCGCGGATCTGGTCAATCGTGCGCTCGAGATCACAGCCGTCACTATCGCCGGGCTTATCGGATTCATCTGGCTGGCGCGGCAGCATCGGCCTCAACGAGAACGAAGCACGTAGCGGTCAATGATGCGGCGCTGCGGGTTCGCGAGTGGATACTGGTCAAGCTCATCAATCCGCACCCAGCAGCCGCGGCGAACGCGCGTCGTCGCGATGAACACACGGAACGTGATTCGCCGATGCGTCGTCTGGTGCAGAAACGAATCGAGCAGCCGAACCGTGATCAACGGGAACGGCATCGCGGCGCGAACACCTTCACCGTCGTATTCGAGCGCTGCTTCGACCGTTGGCACCTGCCACATGTTGCTCCACAGGCCCTCGGACGGTCGTTGTTCCAGAAGCACCCCTGAGCCGCGCGTGATCACGACCGCATGGTGAACGACCGATTGCTGCAGCGCGGATTTCTTCGGTGGGGGGATCGTTCGTTCTCGACCGGTCCGGTGCGCCTGGCAGTGGACAGCAAGGGGGCAATCGCCGCACCTCGGCTTGGCAGGCGTGCAGATCAGTGCGCCGAGCTCCATCAGACCTTCATTCAACGCGCCAGGATCGGTGCTTGCGTTCACCAGATCATCAGCGCGCTGCCACGAATCGCGCACAGCTTCGGGCGCGGTTGGCGATCGGTCGTCGGCGACAAGCCGCGCGAGAACGCGCTGCACATTGCCATCCACGAGCGGCGTTCGTTCGCCGAATATGATGGAGGCAATGGCACCCGCAGTGTATCTCCCGACACCGGGCAATTGCATCAGCTCTGCAGCGGTGCGCGGTACCAGGCCGGAATGCTCTCTGACGATCACCCGTGCCGCCGCATGCAGGTGACGCGCGCGCCGGTAATAGCCCAGTCCCTGCCACGCGGCCAGCACCGACTGTTCATCGGCCTCGGCCAGCGCGCGAAGCGTTGGAAAGCATTGCATGAACGATTCGTATTTTTCGATGACCCGACGAACCTGCGTCTGCTGAAGCATCGCTTCGGAGACGAGTGCGGTGTACCCGGTTCGCCGGTGTCGCCAGGGAAGGTTGCGCGCCTTCAAGCTGAACCACGATTCAACCGCAGCCGCGATCGCGCGATGATTCAACGTGTCAGTCACCGGCGCGGCTGAGGACATCCTGCACCTTCTTCTTGATCGCACGCCAATCTGCCTCGGGCGGTTTGTTCACCGTCATCCAGTCGCCGTTCATCAGGATGCAAACCACTCCCGCCTCGGCAAACAGCGCGCTGGCGATGGGGTCATCGGCCGCCATCGCCGCGTTCAGAAAACTTCGCGGCTGGTCGCTGATCGGCCGGTTCAACCAGCACTTCAGCGCATTGGGGTTGGGAGTCTCTTCGTACTCTCGCACGGTCCATGTCATATGCTCCGAGCGTAGCAGAGGTTGAACCGGAGAGGCGATCAGCCGCCGAAGTTTCCGGACTCTCGAACCCGGTCGAACGACGGGAACTACACCGAAAAACCGAATTGTCCGATGCTTGTCCATCAGCAGGCGGGGGGTATACTGTCGGTCCCCATGCGGGTGTAGCTCAGTGGTAGAGCGTCACGTTGCCAACGTGAATGTCGAGGGTTCAAGTCCCTTCACCCGCTTTGCAAACTGCTGAAACTGCCGACTCAACTCCTGGGTCGGCAGTTGTGTTTTTGGTGGGATTGGTGCGACTTTGCAGCGGGGCGTGTACCGAGCCGGGCATCACCCGCCGATTGCGCGGTAGGATGCAGGGCATGAACGTCCTCCAACCATCGAGCGTCGTGGCGGTCATTC
>CBFGRU010000286.1:0-3395 GCA_965651255.1 uncultured Phycisphaerales bacterium | reverse complement strand
TCAATCGCTCCGAATTGACGCAAATGCGGATTGACAAACTGGATATCGAGCAGGGTAAAACTTCCCGCGCGGAGCCGTTTGATCAGGTGGACGAGGCACACTTTGGAGGCATCCCTCGCAAATGGTTCAGGAGCCGTGAACATTGACTCGCCGAAGAAGGTCGCGCCAAGACAGAGCCCGTATAAACCTCCAGCCAACTTTCCATCTCGCCACGCTTCAACCGAGTGGGCAAAACCACGTCGGGCGAGCTCTTCGTAAACCGCTCGGAGTCGCGGTGTAATCCACTGTCCATTCTCGATGGATCTTGGTTCTGAGCACGCGCGGATGACTTGGTCAAAAGCAGTATTCACCCGAATCTCGAAACGACTCTGGCGGACCACTCTGGCCAGGGATCGGGATACCCTGAATTCTTCCAAGGGAAGAATACCGCGTGGATCCGGACTGAACCAATGGATCGCATCACTCCCTGAATCTCCCATCGGGAAGATGCCGCGGGCGTAAGCCATCAGGACAAGTTCAGGCGTCGGATTGTCCGGATCGATTGCCGCCATGTCGTACGGTTCAGGTCAGGTATCGCGGTTACAATAGCCGCTAGAATCGGTTGATACGGTCCATGTGAAGGAAGGGTAAGGAGGAGCTTTGTGGAGAATCGAATGCTGCTCGCAGCGTCTGTCGCCATCGGGAGTCTGAGCGCCGGACCTGCAGTGACCGCTCCGGCTGAAGGACGCGTAATCATCACCGAAATCATGTATAACCCGGCTTCGGAAGAGGCCAAGGGAGAAACCGAGTGGGTAGAGATTGCCAACGTCGGTGATGCCACCATTGAACTGATCGACTGGCGGTTGGATGATGAAGATACGCAGGAATGGGCGAACTGGGGTCCATTCTCCGTAACACTACCGCCGGGTGCCATCGCGGTACTTGTGAACGAAGCAGCAGTGACTGAGGAGACGTTTCGCAAGGCATGGGGCCTTGATGTACCCAACACGGATGGCCGCGAGAAGTGCATCATCATTCCGGTTCGTTGGGGTTCATTGGCGAACACTGCAGATGAACAGAATGAAGTGCTGCAATTGCTCAATGCGGACGGGAAAGTCGCATGCGAAGTGAACTATCAGACGCAGGGAAGCTGGCCTCGAGTGGGTCGTCCGGATGGCTCCAGCATCTACCTGCATGACATCACCGCGAGCAACCTGAATGACGGCGCGAACTGGCGTGCGAGTCGGGACGATGAAGAAGGTCGAAATGCAGGCATTCGCCCAGTGAAACGAAATGAGGTTTTCAATGGCGCCGACTTTGGCTCGCCTGGATTCGTTGCCGGCCTCAAGAGTCGGAGTGAACAGGTTGAGCCCGAGCCAGTGAAACCCGAGGATAACGAAATCGATTATTGATCGACGCTGGACCATCACCTTCCAACGGACTTTGCTGAACATGAAGTACCGACGTCTTGGCATGTGGGGAGTACGCCTTTCGGAGATAGGACTCGGCTCATGGCTCACCGTGAAGAGGCATGGCCAGGAGCGAGCCGATCGTCTGCACCGGCTCGCATACGAGAACGGCATTAACTTCTTTGACACTGCCAACGCGTACGGCGCTGGTGAAACTGAAGTGATGGTCGGTGAAGCACTGAAGCCGTTCCGCCGCGACACCTACGTTCTTGCAACCAAGGTCTACTTCCCGTTTCAGGCCGACTGGCCATTCCCGGGCGCAAACGACCGCGGATTGAGTCGAAAACATATCTTCGAACAGTGCCACCACTCGCTCCGTCGTCTACGAACTGACTACATCGACTTGTACCAGTGCCATCGCTTTGACGACGACGCGCCGCTTGTTGAAACATGTCGCGCATTTCACGATCTCATTACCCAGGGGAAAGCACTTTACTGGGGTGTCAGTCAGTGGACCGCAACGCAAATCAGTGACGCCGTGTCGGTTTGCGAGGAACATGGCTGGCATCCGCCAGCCAGCAATCAACCCCAGTACAACATGATTGATCGTGGTTGGGAACGTGATGTATTCCCCACATGCAGCCAGAATGGACTCGGAATCGTCTGTTATTCACCGCTCGCACAAGGTCTCCTCACCGGCAAATACAACAAGGGCGTTCCCGAGGATTCTCGTGCCGCCGACCCGCGACAGAATCAGTTCATCAAGGACAAACTGACTGATGCGAACCTCACGATCGCCCGCAAGCTCGATGAGGTCGCACAAGGTGCGGGGATGACGATGTCACAGCTTGCCCTTGCCTGGTGTTTGCGTCGGCCCGAGTTAACGAGTTGCATCATCGGCGCCTCGAAAGAGGATCAGTTGATGGAGAACCTTCGCGCCAGCGAGGTCTCGTTTGATGACTCCGTTCGGGAGCGAGTGAGTGCCATTCTCGGGGTCTGAACACCTCGGGAGCGTTGCCTTGACCGGACACCCGACCTCTCTACAATGGCCGGTTCCTCGCCAGAGGGGCCGTTGGTGAGCCGCTGCAATGCGGTGCGCCGCATGGGATGCTCAATCGCGGCAGCCGAGCATTCCCGCCCCGTGAGGAGTAGCCGCGGACCGGCTGCGGGGCTCTTCTAAAGAAAGAGCCATCACGCCGAACCGCGCATGTTCGTGTCCATTGCCAAGGAATGGCAATGGCAAGATTGGTGGTTCGGGTTTAGCAAGCTGGATTCGCGGCTTTGGCCAGCCGCCCCCGCCTTTCTGGCCCGTGGTGTAATCGGTAACACACCTGGTTTTGGTCCAGGCATTCCAAGTTCGAGTCTTGGCGGGCCAATTCCCCGCAGCCGGTACATGTTCACACCGGTGCGGGCAGCGCCCGGTTGGATTCAGTTGAGCGAGGCGGCGTGACCCATCAAACTGCCAGATCACCCAAGCGACCTCTTGCGGCCATTATTCTTGCCGCGGGCAAGGGGACGCGCATGAGGAGCGATTTGCCCAAAGTTGCCCATCCGTGCGCAGGAAAACCAATGGTCCGGTGGGTTGTCGAGGCCGTTCGCGAAGTCAACGCAAATCCTATCGTGATTGTCGTCGGACATGGGCACGAGATTGTCGAGAGTATCTTTGCAAGTGATCAAGCCGATTTGCGCTTCGTTCATCAGGCCGAACAGATGGGCACTGGGCATGCCGTTGAAGTGACTCGCGAGTCGCTTGCGACGTTCGATGGAGATGTCCTGGTGTTGTGCGGAGATGGCCCGCTCATTCGACGGAGCACAATTGAGACGCTTCTGGATACCCACCGCACAACCAATGCGGCAATGACGCTGGCAACCGCCGTGATTGACGACCCGGCGGGCTATGGCCGAATTGTTCGCGATGCTGAAGGCCGATTCGCCGCCATTGTCGAACACAAGAATGCTTCCCGGGAGGAACAAGCGATTCGGGAAATCAACCCGAGCTACTACTGT
>CBFGRU010000285.1:0-3409 GCA_965651255.1 uncultured Phycisphaerales bacterium | reverse complement strand
GTAAAGCTGATCCATTGCGCGTGTGCCGAACCGGCAACTGCTGCCATGGCCGCGCCAAAGATCACACCTCGAGTTCGCCACTGAACGCTCTTCATCATCTCATTCCTCTCACTGAGCTGCACCACGGCTGCGATGTTGCCTCACCACGGATTCGCAAGTTACTGCGGGTAGACATCCACTCGGAACTGATCGATATCAGAAGTAAAACCCGCCGCGGTGAACACCGCCACGACCGACTGTCGCAGCCGCAATTCGATACGGCCCTCGGCATCCACATACGGGGCGGCCACCAGCCGTGGGAAGACGATGCTGTTCTCGATCGTGTTCTCATTCGCTGGCAGCAGCGGACGCGAGCCGAGCGTCGTCCACTGATTGTTCTGCGGGTTCTTCACCGCCAGCCGCGCCGTGCCGCTGGGGTGGTTGATCGAAACTTCAATGGAAACATCCATCATCGTCGGGGTCTCAACATCCGTGCGATGAACGGTGTCCAGAATGATGAGGTTCGGCTCGAGCGCGGTGAACCCGAATCGCGAGCGAAGGCGCATGACCGAGTTATCATCCGCGCCGTACAGGCCGGTCACATCGCCATCGAGCAACTGACCGAAGAAGACCGTGGCTGATTCCAGGAGCGCCGCGCGGGGGATGAGTTCCAGAAGCCCATCAAGCGTCGCGTTCTTGAAGTACTCGACCTGCTCGGGCGTGAAGTCACCGTGAGTCAGAATCGAGTACGGATCGTTCAAGAGCAGCCCCGCCCAGGTGCGTTCGAGAATGTCCTGTCCGACCGGACCGAGCGAGAAGTTGTTGAGCTCCGTCTCGAGCATGATGTACGCCCAGAGATCGGTGTCGCCGACCAACAGGTCCGCGAGCAGGTCCGCATCCTTCCGCCGATCGAGAATCTGCTGCGCGTTCTCGTACCGAAGAATCGTCTTGCCGCGGATCGTCTCGGTGTCCGGGTCAAGATTCAGCTCATCCAGCAGGAACGCCAGATACTCTTCAGCGCTGGGGACTTTCATTTCCCGGCCGCGCATCAGATTGATCTGAATCAGGTCCATCGTGATCGGAATCGGTATGCCGGGGATGAACAGGTCCACGATATCGCGCAGCGATGAGGCGATGTGTGAATCAATGCGGCCGGCCATCTGCGCCGTCGGGCCGTGGAAGTGACGCCACGGAATTCCATCGTGCAGCACCGGATCAATCGGGGAAACGAACTCCGTCTCGCTGATCTGCACGGGCTGGGGCACGATCGTGTGCAGTCGGAACATGCAGAACGCGAACTCGACGACGTTCTTTCCATCGGGCAGCGGTGTCAGCGGATACTGCTGATCTTCCAGGGCTTCAAAGACGGTGCGGCCGGTCAGCATGTCGGCGAACTCGCCGGCCGCCATGCCCTGGTAATACGCAGTGGTGAAGTTGCGCGCTTCGTGGAAGATGCGCGACCAGGTTTCATCGCCCGGCTCGATCGTGCCTTCATCAATCTGATCGCGCGCGATGATGTAGTTCACCCGCGCATTGTGCAGTTGCATCAGCGCACGATGAACCTGCGCGATACCGCCGTTCTCATCGTTGCGAGGATCATCAAGTTTGCCGCGGTTCGTCAGGTTGTTCCGCAGGAAGTCGATGCGTCCATCCGGCCGCGCGCCGAAGCGAAAACGCAGGCCCTGGTTATCGAACCAATGCCCCTGCGAAAACCCGCTGGCTCCTTCCAGCGGGCCGAATCCGTACACGGTGTCCAGATCGAACCCTGCGGTGCGGCGATTCATCGGGAAGCCATCGCCATCAACCGTCGCCGCCCGCACGAACGGCGGCAGCAGGAATTCGCCCTGCTCCTCGAGAATGAAATCGAGATCGTGGTCAATGAACTGGCCGAAGAACGCGCCCATCACCGTCATGCGGTCGCTGGGGATCGTTGAATCCTCGCTGAAGCGAGGTGGAAGATCATCGGGGAAAAGGGCCCGGTCCTCATCATCCGCCCAGTTGATCTGGTCGAGCGGCACGATGCGACCGAACGAGGTCAATCGCCCGTTGGGAACGCCATCCCATGGGCGAACAAACGTCGGCGCATCCTGTGCGGACACACCCATCGCAGGGCCGTTCATGCTGATGACCGCCAGCCCGCACCAGGCAACGTACATACCGCGCATCATGCCTCCCTCCCGCTGACCCTTTCTGAGCACACCACCGGCACAGACTCCACGTGACACCTGCGCCGAATCTCGGTCAGCGGTCTCCTCTCCGACCCTCCAACCTACCCCGTGAATGCCGGTGACACAAGTGCTTTTCCCGAAACAGCATGAGTTCGTGTTCGGTGTCTACTCCCCTCATGGTTGCCCCTTTCCCCGGGAGTTCCTATTGTCGGCGTTCGGGAGTCACCAGCCGCGATTCGCATCCTTCAGCAGTCCCACATGGCCAAGACCCACGCCAACCCGAATGAGCCGGTCATCGAGAACCGGAAGGCCCGGCATGACTTCTTCATCGAAGACACGCTCGAGGTCGGGCTGAAACTGCGCGGCAGTGAAGTCAAGTCGGTCCGTGCCGGTCAGGTTTCACTGGCGGAGGGGTACATCAAGGCCGATGAAGAACCCCCCACACTGACGCTGTACGGCGTGCACATCGCCGAGTATGCACCGGCGGGTGCGGCGTACCAGCACAACCCGCACGCTTCGAGGCCACTCCTGGCGCACAAACGCGAGATTCGCAAGCTCGCCCAGGCCGTTCGCGCAAAGGGCGCGACCATCGTTCCCCTGAAGATCTATTTCGTCCGCGGAAAGGCGAAGCTGCTCATCGGTCTCGGAATCGGCAAGCAGAAGGGGGACAAGCGCCAGGACATCAAGAAGCGCGAAGCCCGGCGGGAAATCGACCGCGCCATGGCGCGCAACTTCAAGCGGTGAACCAATCCGGGCGTTGCCGCGTGCCCCCCCGCGCTCTAGCGTTCCCCTTCGCTCTCGTGACCGTCCCCTCCTCCGCTCGTCGGCGATGAACTGATGCCCATTCGACACTTCCTTTCGACTGAAGATTTCTCGCGTGCTGAACTCGAGTCGATCCTCGATGGCGCGCAGCAATTGAAGTCCGACCCGGTTCAGCCGCTTCTGAAGAACCGGACGATCGCGCTGATCTTCTTCAACCCGTCGCTGCGCACGCGCACCTCGTTTGAAGTCGGCGCGTTTCAGCTCGGTGCCCACGCGATCGTGCTGGAACCGGGCAAGGGCGCCTGGCCGATCGAGTTTGAAGATGGGGCGGTCATGCTCGGCGCTGAGGAAGAACACGTGAAAGAGGCGGCGCGGGTGCTCAGCCGGTACTGCGACCTCATCGCGGTACGCGCGTTTCCGAAGTTCGAGAACTGGTCGATTGATCGTGAAGATCGCGTCATTCGCGCCTTTGCCCGGCACGCCACCGTACCCGTTATCAA
>CBFGRU010000284.1:0-3431 GCA_965651255.1 uncultured Phycisphaerales bacterium | reverse complement strand
CAAGTGGGTGTCGGCACTTCTTCAAGAACGACGGCGCCGGTCTTCAGCGACTGAAGTACCTGCTTCATTTCATTGCCGCAACCATAGTGTCCCGCTCCTGCATGGACGGATAGCTAATCAACACCGCTTGATAGGTTCCCTTGAACACGAAGAGGCTTCCGGCGGCGAGCCCAACCGGCCCGTAGCGATTAGCAACATCCCTCATCTCATCAATACCAGACGCGCCCCCCAATATCGTCAGCGGTAACGCTGTGGCGTCCCGGATGCGACCGAACAACTCCGTATCATATCCCTCACGAGTTCCATCTCTGTCAATCGAATTGATGATGATCTCTCCTGCACCGCACGACTCCATCAGGCGAGCTAAATCGACCGGATCGTGTCCCGTGTTACGGGTGCCGTTGTGGGTAAAGACCCGGTACTGACGGAACAGTCCCGTCCGCTTTACATCCAATATCACGACGATGCTTTGGCACCCGAGTATCCTAGCTGCGGATTCAACCAACGATCGATCGCTAATCGCTGCCGAACTCAACGCAACCTTTTCGACACCAAACGAGATTATGCGCGCGCATTGGTCAACGCTGCTCACACCTCCGCCATAACACAGGGGCATGCGACACTGAGTCGCCAAAGATTCAATCATTCGATAATCAGGTTCGCGCCCTAGCGTGGATGCGTCGATGTCGATAACCACTATCTCATCTGCAGCCTTCTCGTTAAAAATACGCACCGCATTCAACGGATCGCCGACGTACTTTGGGTTCGTAAACTGACGCGTCTTGACGAGCCCACCTTGACGAACGAGAAGGCAGGGAATTACGCGTGATCTCAACATCACATCTCCGCAAAACGCTTAAGCAGCGCAATGCCCCAAGCGTGGCTCTTCTCTGGATGGAATTGCACGCCGAGGATGTTGTCGTTCTGCACGGCTGATGCGAATGTACCGCCGTAATCCGTCGTTGCAAGCGTCATAGTCGCGTCACTGGGCACATATGCATAAGAATGAAGAAAGTAAAATCGAGGGTTCTGCAAACCAGAAAAAATACTCGATTCTCGAGCGGTGCGGCAATCATTCCAGCCCATATGCGGCACTCGCAGGTCACGCCCTACACCGAGACGCTGAACCCGACCTGGAATCCAGCCCAAGCCGGCGCAGTCCCCCTCCTCGCTCCAGTTGGCAAACATCTGCATTCCGACGCATACCCCAAGGAACGGTACCTTTCGGCTCAACGCCAGCTCCGTCAGCACATCAAGCATGCCGGACGACTGCAACAATGACATCGCCCATTCGAAAGATCCGACGCCCGGAAGTATCACTCTATCCGCGTCAGCAAAAGCATCTGGCGATGACGCCAATCGTGCGTCGATCCGCAGCTGTCGGTAAATATTGAGAAACGCGCGCGTGTTGCCAACGCCGTAATTCGCGATAGCAATCACGACGGCCCCCAGCTGCGAGTCGTCATCGCTTCCCGCCGACCTCGAGGCCGAGCAGTTTCATTATCCCTGCCCCCGCTTGGTAGATTGGCCACTGCGACTTGAAATCTCGGAACGTCCGCTTCGGGATCTTGAGATAGCCCAACAACTCGTCGGTCGTAATTTCCAGCTTGTCCGCTACGAAGCGAATCTCTTCATCAATGGTCTCTGGATCATATGGTGGTGACTCTAAGAGCCGGAGCGCCTCTTCACGTGACATTTGGCCCGTTAGAATCAAACTCGAATACTGTACCCGTCGGACGTCATACCCGAATCGGGTCGGCAGCCAGAAGCTCTCATAGAAACGGGTAAATCGAGATTCAAAATGTTTCTGGGGATACGGTTGCCATCCGTACCGCTCTTCCAGCAATCTCATGGCCTCCTGTTTCCTGTACGGAATCAGATCTAACGGTCGGACCGTCCGGATGCGCTTGATATATGGTAGATAGGCTTTGTGCCACAGAATCGACGTGGTCGGGAATGTTCGCAGCGGCTCCGATCCGTACTTTGCGTGGATGTCGCGGAGCTGTCGCGCGTCACTCTGGTAATACATCCACTCAACTGGATTGCGAACACACTCCGTCGATAGGTTCCCACCCGTCAAGATATATCGAACACCGTACTTGTTCGCGAACCGATACATCGTCGCGAAGAACGCGTGGTCCTGAGGCGTATCGATATGTGGAACACCCGACTTGAAGAACGCGAGCTGAAGATCACGCATCTCCCGCCAGTTGATGACCTCGGTGTAGAGCTCCAGCCCGAGGCCATCGACCAGGCGCTCAATATTATTGACCGCAATCTGAGAATTCCATCCCGCATCGACATGAAATACTAAGGGACGTAACCCCAACTCGACTGTTGCATAGTGTAGTAAGTAGGAGCTATCAATCCCCCCACTCATGCCTACAATGCAATCGAACTCACCTGTGCGACCAGCTTCTTTGATTCGATTAACCAATTCATGAAGACGTTTGGCGGCAACCTCCCCTTGTCTCCAAGATGCTACTGTCTTATCGCGGAAAGTTAGACAGTGATCGCAAATTCCTTCATCATTGAACCAAATCATCGAGTCGGATGTGTCCATCACGCACTGGGAGCAGCATCGGTCGATTCTATCCATCACGCCTGCTTCCTAAAGGTATCCACTAAGAATGCTAATGTCTCATTAGCACAACGCGTCCATGAGTACTCGGACGAATATTCTAGTGCACGCTGCTGAATCGACGCTCTAACTGAAGGTGATGCGATAATCTCCATCAGGCTAGCGACGATACTGTCTGCGTCCTCGGGATCGAAATACACGCCACCATCCCGTAATATCTCTGGCATTGGACCGCGATTAGAACACGCAATAGGTAAACCAGAAGCCATCCCTTCGAGTAGTGTATTTGGCATGTTTTCGCAGCTGGACGCAAAAATGAAAATGTTCGAGTTGGAGAGCAATTCTGGGAGTTCCCGGTTTCTTACGAAGGGGAGTGTGTTCACAAACTTCCTGTTCGGATCGCACTCGGCGATTGCGTCTTCGGTCAGCTTCTGAGCTTGCCCATGCCCTCCCCCTACAAGCGTCAGAGTGATTGTTAAGCCTTCCTCTCGCAGACGCGAAATGGCCCGCACTACGTTCCACTGATGTTTGTACGGCGCCGCATTAGACACATAGATGACACGCACTGAGTCGCCTGGATTCGGCCAAGCCCTCTTGGTACTGACCCGGCGAAAGTGCTCTCCCACCCCATGGGGAATATAGGCAACGCACTTTAATGGGCCACAAGATTCTTGTATCACCTTCCCCGCATATCTTGTAAGGAAGATCACCCCTTCCGACCTACGCAGCGACGCGTTTTGGATAAAACGAAGCGCGAACAAACGTGCCCTTGCCTTGGAAAGACCAAACCGATCAATCTCACCCGGCTCGTAGGACACCTTGTCGGCAAGGAGGTGGACCTGGTCGGGCG
>CBFGRU010000283.1:0-3450 GCA_965651255.1 uncultured Phycisphaerales bacterium | reverse complement strand
ACCACTTCCCGAGAGGATGCCGGCCGACCAGCCCCCGACGTTCGACCCGTGCCCGTCTTTGGGCCATTCTGATGGTTTCGCTCTGCTGCGCTCCGCCCGAGTCGCTGCTGCTTCACTTGGCTCATTGGATGTACTCCTTCGATGTTCGCCAGATTCCAATCACAATTGCCCATCCTGAGCCGGCGATGCCTCCGTGCTACTCCCTTCTGAAGCCAAGAAGGGTTCTGTAAGGGTATCAAACAAAAATAGAACATGCAAGGCCGGGACGAAGAATTTGACCACCGCGTCCCGTTGCTGAACTCATGACCTTTGTGCGGAAAAGAACGAATTACCCAAACTCACATTCCCGCTTGCACCGACCCGAAACCCGTGCGATGGTTGAGATGAGGGGATTTCATCAAAGACACGGAGGTGTTCCGCCATGGCGTCGATCAAACAGATACTTCGAGAGAAGGGACAGGCCGTTCATTCGCTGCCGCCCGATGCGACGGTCTTGGATGCAGCGCGCCTGATGAATCGGAAGCGCATCGGCTGCGTGATGGTGATGGAGCAGGACCGCCTCGCTGGCATCTTCACCGAGCGCGATGTTCTGACGCGAATCGTGGCAACGCAACTCGACCCAGCGACCACACCACTGCATGAAGTCATGACGACTGCCGTTGCGGTCGGTACGCCCGAAACCCGTCTGGAAGAAGTCCAGACGCTGATGCGCGACAAGCGCATTCGTCACCTGCCGATCGTGGCCGGCTCGCGTGTGGTCGGCATGATTTCGATCGGTGACCTGAACCGGATCGAACAACGCACACAGGCGGAGACGATTCAATACCTTGAAATGTTCATGTATCAACCATGATCAGCGGCATTCATTCCGTCATCAGCAGCCATGTGATGCCGACCGCCAGAAGAAACACACCGATGAACACCGTGTAGAGAAAGAACACCAGAATGCCCAACAGGCCGACTCGCCAGAAGCTTCGGCCGGTGAACTGAACCGTGACGATCGGAAGATAGATGTAGGGCACAAGTGAGGAGATGATGTCGAGAATAACCGCTGGAAGCGTCCACGGCATCATCAGTCGCACGGAAATGGCTGCCCCCTGCATGAGATAAATCTGGCCGAATGCGTACAACCCCAGCACGTAGTACTCCATCACCGTCGGCCCGCGCCGGGGCGTCACGAGCCATCTCATCATGAACGCGAGAACCGGCAACGTGAGCACATAGATGAACTGCAGGTAGTGATTGTGCAGATCCTGGGAGACCGCCAGTCCACGTCTGATCAAGTCTTCCGACGCTCGCGCTTCCGCGACCGCTGCGCTCACCTCGTCTCCAAGGCCGTACTTCAACATCAACTGCACGACTGCAACCAGAGCCACCGCGGTAATCAGGTTGTACTTCAGCGGATTGGTGTAGAACTTCCTGCGGCCATCGACATACTCTCGCGCCACCCGACCGGGGAAGCGGAAGAGGTCAATGAACGTCCGCAAGAGCGGGACTTCCAACTCCATCACATGCTCAAACGTGGATGCAACGAGATGGCGAAAGCGGATGGGGCCCGGAGAAAGAAGCGCCCCGCACCGCGGACAGTGCTTCCACACCTTTTCGGTCGGTGCCGTTCCGGTGGTGAGCAGGTCCAATGACGCGCGACAGTTCGGGCAGTTCGCCGGCAACCCCGAACCCACCGAGGGCGGAGGTACGACAGAAGCAGTTTCGCTCGTTGAAGAAGCCATGTGCTTGTTGTTGTATCACAAGCCGGCCTCCCCGGGGGCGACCGCGGCCGGCTGCCTGACCTCTTGCTCGTCAATTCACCCGATGACGGCTGAACTTTGGGCAACGTCGGTTTCCCCCTCAACCGCGGGGCTTATCGGGCCGATGATTCGACCCATGGAGCGCTTTGACCTCATCTGCCTCGGCTGCGGACCCGCCGGTGAGAAGGCCGCGACGCAGGCGGCGTACTTCGGTCGTCGGGTCGCCATCATTGAGCAAGAGCCCCTGCCCGGCGGCGCAATGGTCAATACCGGCACAATACCGTCCAAAGCGCTGCGTGAAACCGCCCTGCTCTGTTCAGCATTTCGACGACGCCCGGTTCCCGGATTGGCGCTCGACATTCGGCGCGAAGTTTCGCTCCCCGGATTCATCGCCCACAAACTGCTCGTTCAGCAACAGGAACACGATCGCATCGAACAGTCGATCGACCGGCATGGCATTCAGGTCATCCGCGGTCGTGGCCGGATCGCCGGACCTCACACCGTCGAAGTCGAGCGGCCTGACGGGACCACTCTGCGCCTGGACAGCGAATTCATTCTCATCGCGACCGGCTCGTCCCCCCATCAGCCCGACTTCCTGCCGTTCGATCATCCATCCGTGGTCGATGCCGATGGGGTTCTGAAACTGTCGCGCATGCCGCGCTCGATGGCGATCGTCGGCGGAGGTGTGATCGGCTGCGAGTACGCATGCGTCTTCGCCGAGATGGGTGTGAAAGTCTCATTGTTCGAGCCGCGCGACACACTCCTGCCCTTCCTTGATGAAGAGTGCAGACAGATGCTCTACGACGCGATGGATTCCGTCGAGATTGACCTGCGTTTGAACACAACGGTTGAAGAAGCAGAGATCGCCGGACCGCATTCAGTGCGCATTGTTCCAAACCCGGGCACGCCGATGGACGTGGATGTTCTGCTCTGGGCGGCGGGACGATCCGGCAATACCAGTGACATCGGACTGGAAACAATCGGTGTCGAAGCGAACAAACGCGGCTATCTCTCGGTGAACGAACACTTTCAGACCAACATTCCATCGGTCTATGCCGCGGGTGATGTCATCGGGTACCCCGCCCTTGCCTCGACTTCAATGGAACAGGGACGGGTCGCGGCCTGCCACATGTTTGGCATTGACTTCAAGCAATCCGTCTCCGCGGTTTTCCCGATGGGAATCTACACGATTCCGCCGATCGCCATGGTTGGCATGAGCGAAGGCGAAGCGCGCGAGAAGGGCGTCGAAGTGGTCGTCGGCCGTGCTCCGTACCGGATGAACGCGCGGGGCCGCATGCTCGGCGACAGCGACGGAATCCTCAAGGCCGTCTTCGACCGACGTACGCATGCCCTGCTCGGCGCGCAGATCATCGGCGCCCAGGCGACCGAGCTTGTGCACTTCGCGCACCCGCTCATCACGCAGTCATTGGGGATTGAGTATCTCATCGACACCTGCTTCAACTATCCATCGCTGACCGAACTCTTCAAGTACGCCGCCTACCACGCGCTGCAGCAGATCGCAACGGACGAAGCGACCACCAGCGCCTCCCGCGCGGCGTGACCTGCTGTCCTTCCCCCGTACCAACCATTCCAGAAAATGAACACGACCCGGCGTTCAGGCCGGGTCGTGTCTTGAATCTCAATGTCATCAGTCGAACGTCTACTCAATTGCGACGACGACGACGTGCGGCAAGCCCCGCAA
>CBFGRU010000282.1:0-3462 GCA_965651255.1 uncultured Phycisphaerales bacterium | reverse complement strand
TGCATCGATCGCGCCCTGGCGCTTCCCGCGACGGTCCGGGCGCACGGCTCTCTTGAAGCAGGAGTGGTTCAGACATGAGCCAGCCGAAGCGATTCTCCGTCGGACTCATCGGCGCCCGCGGTTACACCGGGGCTGAGTTCATTCGATTGATCGAACATCACCCCTCGCTGGAACTTTCGTATGTCTCGTCCCGCGCGCTCGCTGGAAAGACCATCGCCGAGACGCTGGAAGGGTCCGCGATCTCGCTGCGCTACGAAGACCTGAGTGAAGCGGAAGTCGGCGCCCGCAGCGTTGATGCCGTCGTCCTCGCCGTGCCGAACGGAGCATCGCCGCCGTACGTTGAGTGCATTCCGGATGAAACGATCATCATTGACCTCTCATCCGATCACCGCTTCGACGCCGGCTGGGTGTACGGCCTGCCGGAGCACTTTCGTGACCGGCTGCGCGGCGCAAAGCGCATCGCGAACCCCGGCTGCTACGCCACCGGCGCGCAGATGGCGATCCGGCCGCTGCTCGACCTCCTCGCGACACCTCCGGTCGTTTTTGGTGTCAGCGGCTACTCCGGTGCCGGCACCACACCCAGCGACAAGAACAACCTCGACCGCCTGCGCGACAATCTGCTGCCGTACTCCCTGACTGGGCATACACATGAGCTGGAGATCAGTCGTCATCTGAATCAGGCGGTGCGCTTCGTCCCCCATGTGGGATCGTTCTTCCGCGGCATCATGCTGACGATTTCATTTGAATTCAAACACCCCGTCACCGCCCAGGAACTGACCGCACGATTCCACCGCGCCTACGACAGCGAACCGCTGGTCACGTACACGATTGAGCCGCCGGAAGTACACGGCATCATGCAGCAGCATGGCGTCATGATCGGGGGCCTGTCCGTCGACGGGTCGGGCCAGCACGCCGTCGTCGTGGCAACGATTGACAACCTTCTCAAAGGTGCAGCCACGCAGGCGATGCAGAATCTGAACCTGGCGCTCGATCTGGATGAACTTGCCGGCATCCCGGTCAAGGCAACTCACGCCGTCTGATGCGGCTGCGCCTTCAGCGACTGGCGTTCGCGTTCATCGAAGAACGCATCGACATCAACCGGCGTTGTTCCTTCCGTATGCCGCAGCATAATCGCAGAGCCAGGCGTCATCTTGGCGGCGTACATCGCTTCATCGGCATGACGAATCAGCATCTCCGCGCTGGCCGGTCGGCTGTGCTCGATGTGGGCAAGCCCGATTGACATTGACAGGTCGAACCCTTCCTCGCGCAGCGGCGCCACCGCCAGTCGGAACGCAACGCGAATGCGCTCTGCCGCGCGAATTGCATCGCTCAGTCGTGTCTGCGGCATCAGCACGCAGAATTCATCCCCGCCGTAGCGCGAGGTCACATCCACTTCACGACAGTTCGCCTGCAGCACGCGCGCCGTCACCCTCAGCAGTTCATCGCCCTGCTGATGGCCGAGCGAATCGTTCAGACGCTTGAAGTTGTCCAGGTCGATCATGAGGAACGCCAGCGGGCGCCCGTGTCGAAGCGCTTCCGCCCAATGCCGACTGATCGACTCATTGAACCATCGCCGGTTGGCAAGACCCGTCAGCTCATCCGTGCGCGCCATCGCTTCGAGCTGTCCGATGACGGCCTCGAGCTGCATGTTCTTATCCGCCAGATCACAGAGCGATCGATTGAGCGCGCGATGCAGCCGCTCGTTCTCATGCTTCACGCGCTGGTGCGCCAGGCACTTCTCCACCACCAGCGGCAGCACGCGCAGATAGTCATCGGTCCGCACGACGAAGTCCAGCGCGCCGGCGCGCACCGCTTCCACCGCCAGCGCGGTATCGACATGCGACGACGTGAGTATCACCGGCAGGTGCGGCGCCGCGCCGCGCAGGTACGCCAGTACATCAATTCCCGATGCGTCGTAGAGATCCATCGCACACAGCACCAGATCAAACGGCCTCAGATCCAGCGCATGCGTTTCGCGCAGCGACCGAACGGTGACGCATTGCGCCGCCTGAACTCGCTCGTGCAGCATGCCGCCAGTCAGGCAGCACGACTGCAACGCCTGCATCGTTGATGCGGCGGCCTGACGATCCGGCTCGATCAGCAGCACCATCGGCTGCATCGGCGAATCGCCCTGGCTGTCCGGGTTTGGCCTCCGACTGATCACGACGACCCTCCTTGCGGTGTCTCCGACACCATCACTCGATGCCTGCGGTACTCCCTGCCGCGGCAATCGTGGCCGCCCTGACCCTTTCAGCATCGAATTCGGGGGGCATCACTGCAAATGCAGGCGAGGTTCCTGTTGCGCACCACGCGGCAGAATCAGCGCAGATTGCCCAAATCCGCACCGCATCAACGACTGATGCGAATGACCGAGCCGCTCGCTTCCGGCCGTTCGCCGAGGATGCACGCTTCGACCACCGCCGCGACATCATCAGCGGCCAGCGTCTTATCGGGCCCGATCATCGCTTCGGAAAAGAGAGAGCGCAGCATCTTCGTTTCCACCGCACCGGGCGCGATCGTGTACGCCCGGATGCCGTGCTTGCCCCCCTCGTTGGCGACACTGCGCGCGAAGGATTCCACCGCACTCTTCGCTGCTGCGTACAGAAAGAACCCCGGGAAGGGGTCGCTGGTGCCCATGGTGGAGATGTTCACCACGCAGGGGCCGGCGGGGTTCGACCCGTCATGACACTTCCTCATGGTCTTCCACGCGCGCGCGATGAGCAGGGCCGGGGCGAACGCATTGATCGCAAAGCATTCATGCAGCAGCGCTGGCGTTGTCGCGTCGATGTCATGCAGCGCAGCCATGCCCGCGTTGTTGATCAACGCATCCAGCCGGCCCCACCGGTCCACCGTCACGTCCACCACGCTGGCCGCCTGCACCGCATCCGCGAGGTCCGCGGGCAGGACGATGACCTCCTTTGCATCATCGACCTGCGCGGCAATCTCGGTCAGCGTCGCATCGAGCGTTCGTTCGTTCCGACCGATGAGCGCGAGCCGAAATCCGCGTGCCGCCATCCGCAGTGCGCACGCACGGCCGATGCCCGAACCGGCGCCGGTGATGATCGCCACGGGGGGAATCGTCATACCCCATGATAGATCCGGGAAGGGGTCGTCGTTGGTCGTTGGTTGCTGGTCGACAGCGAGCCGCGTCGCTCCCGACGCGGCTTCATCCGCGATTCACTCAATCACCATCTCCGCCACCCTGTTCCTGTTCGCGGCGACGACGTTCGTACTCTTCCATCTCGCGCTTCAGTCGTTCTTCGCGTGCCTCCCGTTCGGCCAGAATCTCTGCACGCTTGCGGCGCGCGACATCCGATGGATCCCACGGCCGCGGCGGTGGATCACGCTCCCAGTCGCGCAGCGGAAGGTCCGCCAGTATTTCCGGCGGCAGCATCTTCTCCAGCAACTCCTGCTGAGCGCGGTTCAACGCTTCACGCTGGTGACCGAGCGATTCGAGTTCCT
>CBFGRU010000281.1:0-3470 GCA_965651255.1 uncultured Phycisphaerales bacterium | reverse complement strand
GTCGGCGAGACCGAGAATGTTGCCCATATCATCGCCAGCGAGATAGAGAACCTCGTAAGCATCGCCGTTCGTGATGTCGAGTACCAGATCGCCAGTCAGATCGACATTGGCAAACCCGTATCCCGGGGCGTTCGGATCAACAAGGATTTCACCGAAATCGAGGATGACTCCATCCTTGAATCCAGCATCAAGATCGCCGAGGGTGATCGGGTTGCCGGTTCCGATGATGTCGCCGACTTCAGGGCCGAAGATCGTGATGGCAATCACCGAATTGGTGACGGTCTGTCCGCATGCCGTCGTGCCACCGGCCGTCACATTGTTGATCCAGGCGTGCGTGACCAGACCCGCCGTACCCGACGTCTTGCCGCCCGCGAGCGAGACGATCTTCTGCATGTAGCCGGAGAGTGAAGTATCCAGGAAAGACCAGCGGTTCGTGTCGCCGGTCCCGCAGTCACCATTGAACATGCCTGGGTCACCAAAATCACATGCCGGGGAGACGCCGCCGGAGAGCGGGCCGTTGGCGGGGAACAAATCACCAGCCGGGGGCATCTGACATACGTCGATCGCGCCTTCATAGGCATCGAACAAACGCTTCTGATCATCGCCGAGAAGCATGCTGCCGTTTCCCGACGGGCGATACGGCCGCCACTCACCGGGGATCGGCAGGCCATCGGCGGTTCGGCCGACGATCGGCGCGATCCGGATCGGCTGGCGAGCAACCGCGTGTGCCGTCCGGTGGGCCGTGGGAATGTTCCCGAGGTTCACCTGGGCGGGTTGCTGAACGCGAGTGTTCCGGTCAGTCTTCTTGACCGTGGTACTCGACGGCGATGACTGGGGCGTATTGACCAGTCCCTGTGCGAGCGCGAGGGGCGATGTTGCAATCATCGCGCCCAGCGCCAGGAGTGCTGACTTCCTCATGGGTTTCCTCCATTATTCTCCGAGTGCCGTCGTGGCTGAACTGCAACCACGACCCGTTTCGAGGCCTTCGTACCAACCGCAATGCGCACCGCGTTCCCCCACGTGCTCCGGCCGGGCGGTTCCTCCGGCAGGGGCAGTGTCGGCGCACCCCTGAACCTACCGCAGCGCACCGGGAAGAGCAAGGGTTGACACCATAATTTTCGGTCGTTGAAGGATTTGCAATCAACAGGGGCTCGGCTCGGTGTTCATGCGAAGTTCGGGTCAACCGGCGGAATCGAGGCGAGGATTCCTCCCAAATCACGAACGCTGGTCCAGCGCTTGTCTGTACACTCGGCGTGTGAATGGAAGGAAAGGGATTCAATGATGGACCGTTTGAAGAGAGCGCTTTCCGGGCGATGGATGCTGATGTCAGTGACCGCGTTCGTTCTGCTCATGGGCGGGAAAGATCGGTCGGCTCTGGCTGATGAGGGAACCAAGCCCGTTCGATTCGACGGGCACCAGGTCATTCGCGCCACGGTCACGACGCGACAGCAGCTTGCAACATTGCTGCAGCTCGCGCCAGATGTGTGGAGCGAGCGCATCGGTCTCGGCCCGCTTGATGTGCGTATCGCACCCGAGCAGATTCCCGCGCTGAAGCGGAGCGGTATTCCGTATGAGGTGCTGATCAACGATGTGCAGGTCCTGATCGATCGAGAACAACAGGGGCCGGAGAACCCTGGCCCGGGCGGCTCGTGGTACGACGATTACAAGATGTACGAGGAGGTGCTGATCCGTCTCGATGAAATGGTGCAACTCAGGCCCGACCTTGCCCAGACCTTTGATGTGGGGCAGTCGCTGGAAGGGCGCATGATCCGAGGCATTCGCATCGGCGAGCCAGGACCGGAGCGGCCGGCGTTGTTCATTCAAAGCTGTCAGCACGCACGCGAGTGGATTTCGATCATGGCGACGATGTATTTCGTCGAGATGCTGATTACCGGCGATGGAGTTGATGATCGAATCACTTCACTTCTCGATGAAGTCGTGGTGTATGTCGTTCCGATCATCAACCCGGATGGATACGTCTACACGTGGACGAACAATCGACTGTGGCGCAAGAATCGTCGCAATAACGGGAACGGAACGTTCGGAGTGGACCTGAATCGCAACTGGTCGTTCGGGTGGGGCGGCGAGGGATCGAGCGGCAACAGCGGCAGCGAGATTTATCGCGGCCCCGCGCCGTTCTCCGAGCCGGAGTCAACGGCCATGAGCGACTTCCTGCAGACGGTGCCGAATCTCTACGCGCATGTCGATGTGCACAGCTACGGCCAACTGATTCTTCAGCCGTGGGGGTGGACGTTCGATACACCGCCGGACCATGCGCGATTCAACACCATGGGCGCGGCGATGGAATCACTCATCGAAGCCGAGTTCGGGACTGATTATGTCCATGGCGCTGCTGCACCGACGCTCTATCTCGCCGATGGGATTTCTCCTGACTGGTCGTACGGAGAGCTTGGTGCATCGAGTTTCACGTTTGAGCTTCGCGATACGGGGGAGTTCGGTTTTGTGCTTCCAGCCGACCAGATCATCCCGACCAGTGTCGAGACGGCGCCGGCATTTTTGTATCTGATGGAATACATCACCCGGCCGATGGTAATCCTGCTCCCGGACGGCCTGCCCACCCGGGCGGAACCTTCGGGAGGTACGACGTTTCGGGTACAGATCGAGCCGGTTCACGGCGGTGAACTTGATGAATCAACGCCGGCACTCTTCGTTCGGAACGACGGTGGGACGTTTGATTCCTATCCACTGGTGAAGTTGAGTGATGATCTGTACGAAGCAACGCTGCCGCCCGGTCCGTGTGGCGAGGAATTGGACCTGTATCTGGCCGCAACTTCAACGGCTGGGACCACCGTCACACTGCCCGGGGTTGCACCCGATGAAGTGTTCTCGATTCCCATCATCGAGTTTGGTTTGGAGTTCGTTGATGACTTTGAAGAAGACCTCGGGTGGACGGTCGTGAACAGCCCGGATCTCACCGATGGCGCATGGGAGCGAGGCGTACCAGCCGGCGGGGGTGATCGAGGTGATCCGCCGGCGGATGGCGATGGAAGCGGGCATTGCTACCTGACCGACAATGCCGATGGAAACAGCGATGTTGATGGCGGCGCCACGACCCTGATCTCCCCGACGCTCGATGCATCGGGAACGGGTGAGCCATATCTCTCGTACTGGCGCTGGTATTCGAACTCCACCGGCGCGGCACCGGAATCGGATGTCTTCACCGTTGAAATCTCGAATGATGATGGCGATACATGGTCGGTGCTCGAAGTCGTCGGCCCGACCGGCGCGCAGGTCCGCGGCGGCTGGTACTTCGTGTCCTTCCGCCTTTCTGATTTCCTGCCACCAACTTCGACGATGCGCGTGCGGTTTACGGCCGAAGATGCAGGTCAGGGCTCGGTCGTGGAAGCAGCGGTCGATGGCGTCCGTATTGATCGTGAGTTCTGCCAACAGACCGCGCAATTGACGAACGCCACGGTGACTTTCGGTACGCTCGTTGCCGGTGGTGTTGC
>CBFGRU010000280.1:0-3487 GCA_965651255.1 uncultured Phycisphaerales bacterium | reverse complement strand
TCGGCCCGCCGTGCTTGTTTGAGAAGACCACCGCACGCGACACGCAAGGCGCACGGGAAGCGGGCCGTGTCGATCGCCGCGCTTCCCGACCGGTCGATCGGCCCGCTTGACCGGTAGAGAAGTGCTCTGGACCGGTCGAACGGCTCTGTTGACCGGTCAAGAAGAAGCCGAAACCGCGTTTTCCGCACGGAATCAACGATTGCCCGTGTGCCCACCCGATCGGTTGCCATGGTGGGATGATCCGCCGCATCGCCGCCTTGCGCGACACCCGACCAGCCAAAAAAGAGCCCGGGTGCGGTGGTGGGGACCGCACCCGAGCAGAGGGGGAAGGAGAAACTCGATTGGTGGGAAGGTGGGTTTGGGACCTGAGGGGTCTTCGAGTTTCTCCTGCAGCCGAGGGTGTCGGCTGCTCTCAAGGGGGAAGGCGATGAGGAACGGTCGTTCGAAGCAAGCGCCCCGGGCTCTCCCTAGTCAGGGGCGCTGGGCGCTGCCTCATGCAGTGCCCCAGTGGTTACGCAAGGAGGGTCCATCCACTCGCCGACCGTCTTCTGGCTCCTCTCGTACCGCTCCTCATCGCGGCTGACGGACCACCGGTCGTCGGAGCTGCTGCTTGACCGGTCTCCGCGTAAATTGTCACGATGAACAATGAATGCTCATCGTCAAAGGTCTGCTGCTGGGGTGTGCGATCAACTGCACCCCATCGAATTGCCGCAGTTCAGGCACTTGTAGCACGTGCCGTTGCGGACGGTGATGGAGCCGCACACATCGCACGCGGGCGCATCGCCCATCATCGAGGCGTTCGCCTGGTTCTGGGCGCTCGGATGGGCAGTCGTTCGCGTTGAAGTCGCGCTGAAGGCGATGCGGATCGATTCTTCAACCGTTTCCGTGTCGGTCTCGACCGATGGCTGGGCTTTCGCCTGATGGCCGCGCGAGAGAACCCTGGTCGCGGTGCGCGCGGGACCCGGCTCGATCATGACCGAAGGGGTGGCTTCACCGCTCGGCCCACGACTGATCGGCGCTGCGGGCCGGGTGGCCGGCGCTGCCAGCAGCGATGCATCACTCTCCTTGGTCTGCGGTCGCTGCGGCGCGTTGGCTTCGCGATAGCCCTCGATGAACTGCATGCCCAGCCAGCGGAAAATGTAATCCACGAGACTCTTCGCGAAGGGCACATCGGGATTCGTCGTCATGCCCTGCGGCTCGAACCGCTGGTGCTCGAACTTGCGCACGAGACTCTTGAGCGGCACGCCGTACTGGAGCGCAACGCTGATCGCGGTGCCGAGCGAATCCATGAGGCCGCCGATGGTCGAGCCCTCTTTCGACATCGTAATGAAGAGTTCGCCGGGCGAGCCATCTTCGTACAGGCCGACGGTGAGGTAGCCCTCGTGACCGGCGACGTTGAAGCGGTGGGTGAGACTCGATCGTGTTTCGGGCAAGCGACGTCGGAGCGGACGCTCGACGATGCGCTCGACGATCTTCTCCACGACTTCGTTCGCGGGTGCCGCGACGGGTGAGAGATCATCCTCATCATCATCATTCACGCCGAGGGCGGCGAGGCGGGCGGACGATGTCGATGAGGTCGAGATCGCAGACACCACATCCGCAACCTCGGAAGATACTTCCCCCAGCGCTTGCTCGATGCCATCTTCATCCTCTTCGCCATCGTCGCTGGCGGCGTCGGACTTGGTGCTCAACGGTTGGCTGAGCTTGCAACCGTCGCGGTAGAGGGCGTTGGCCTTCAGGCCCAGTTCCCAGCTCAGGCGGTACGATTCGGCGATGTCATCAACGCTTGCCTCGTGCGGCAGGTTGATCGTCTTTGAGATCGCGCCGGAGATGAACGGCTGCGCGGCGGCCATCATGCGGATGTGGCCGGTCGTCTTGATGAACCGCTCACCCGACTTGCCGCACTTGTTCGCGCAGTCGAAGACGGCGAGATGCTCATCCTTCAGATGCGGCGCGCCTTCGATCGTCTGCGTGCCGCAGATGACCTTGTTCAGATCGTCGATCTGCTTCGCGCTCAGGCCCAGCGCCTTGAGGCCGTTGAACGTCGGGTTCTTCCGCGCTTCCTCCGCCGTCACGCCGAGTTTCGCGAGCACGTTCTCCGGCAGCGACCACGCGCTGAACGCGAACGCGAGTTCGAACACGGTGGGCAGCGCGTTCTCGATCGCGATGAGGTCTTCCGACGTGAAGCCGCGCTTGGTGAGGAAGTCGCGGAACGTCTTGCCCTCGCCCGGGATGGATGCGGGCAGGGGCGTGTCGAGCTTCAGCGTGCCCATGACGTGGGCGATGATCGCATCGATCTCGTTCGCGGCGTAACCCAGCGCCTTGAGCGCGGGCCGGAGCGAGGCGTTGGCGATCTTGAAGTACCCGCCGCCTGCGAGCTTCTTGAACTTCACGAGCGCGAAGTCCGGCTCGACGCCGGTGGTATCGCAATCCATCAGCAGACCGATTGTGCCCGTCGGTGCGATGACCGTCACCTGCGCGTTGCGGTAGCCATGCGTCTCGCCGAGCGTGAGCGCATCGTCCCACGATTTCATTGCGCGGGTAAGCAATTCGCCCGCGTTCTTCACGTTGATCGCGCCGGACTCGAACAGACCGTGATCGATCGGCACGGGGCGAATCGCGAGTTCCTCGTAGGCCTTCGAATCACGCGCGACGCCGTGCGCTGCGCGACGATGGTTGCGCATGACGCGCAGCATCTCTTCGCGGTTGCCTTCGAAGCCCGGGAACGGCCCGTGCTCGGCGGCGAGTTCCGCGCTCGTTGCGTACGACCGGCCCGTGAGGATCGCGGTCAACGCTCCGCAGAGTGCGCGACCTTCCTCCGAGTCGTACGGTGTGCCCGCCTGCATGAGCATCGCGCCGAGGTTTGCGTAGCCCAGGCCGAGCGTGCGGAACATCCACGAGAGCTGCGCGATTTCCTGCGAGGGGTACGACGCCATCAGCACGCTGATCTCGAGCACCATCGTCCAGAGACGAATCGCATGCTCGTATGCCTCGACATCAAACTGCCGCGTCTCGCTGTTGTAGAACTTCAGCAGGTTGATGGAGGCGAGGTTGCACGCCGTGTTGTCGAGGAACATGTACTCGCTGCACGGGTTGCTCGCGTTGATGCGGCCGGACTCGGGGCAGGTATGCCAGGCGTTGATGGTCGAGTCGTACTGCAGACCGGGATCGGCGCAATGCCACGCGGCCTTGCAGATCTGGTTCCACAGGTCGCGCGCCTTGATCGTCTTCGCCGGCTTCCCATCGGTGCGGCGCGTCAGCGTCCACTCCGCATCGGCATCCACCGCGCGGAAGAACTCATCCGTCAGGCGTACCGAGTTGTTCGAGTTCTGCCCGCTGACCGTCTGATACGATTCGCCGTTGAAGTCGTAATCAAGCTTGAGGCCAAGCTCTTTCGCCGCTTCGCGCTGTTCGGGCGAGAGGTGCTTCATGCCCTCGACGAGCGCGGCGACCTTCAGCTCCTCGCGCACTTTCCAGTTCACGAAGA
>CBFGRU010000279.1:0-3494 GCA_965651255.1 uncultured Phycisphaerales bacterium | reverse complement strand
TGACCAGCGCCCGGACCGCCCTGCCGAACGATGCGCGGTCCCATCGCTTCCAGCACCGGCAAGACGGCCCGAAAGGCCGATTCATCACCGCCGACCATGATTGAAAGGGAAGCGTTCTTTGCGCCGACATCACCGCCGCTCACTGGCGCGTCAATTGACTGTATCCCAACCGCCGCGGCTTCTCGCGCGATGCGCTCCGCCAGGGAAGGTTGGCTCGTCGTCATATCCATGATGATGGGCGGCTTCACCACCGCACGGAGTGTGCCATGTTCGCCGAGATGGGTCGCCTCAACATCCGCGGGATACCCGACGATGGAAATCGCCAGGTCGGTACCTTCGGCTGCTTCTGCGGGCGAATCTGCCCATTTCGCACCACGATCAAGGAGCGGTTGCGCTCGATGCCTGGTGCGGGTATGGATGCGCAGTTCGTATCCTTTCTCCATGAGATGTCCCGCCATGGGGGCACCCATGACCCCGGTTCCGATCCACGCGATTCGATGAATTGTGCTCGTCATGGCATCTTGGTAGCGACTGAAGTGACGGCAAGCAAGCTTGACGGACTGTTGACTACGATGAATGTGATGAAAACGAAACACCAATCCATGATGTGGATTCTTCGCTGGCTGCTTTTTCTGGCAATGCCTCTGACTTGTTCTGCGGCCGACGCACCCGACTCCAAGGGAATGTTGGTGATCGTCCACCGGTCATCACTGGCGGATGTCGCCCATGAATGGGGCGAGTACCGTGAAGCGACGGGCTGGCAGACAACGCTGCACGAGGTGCCCGACGAAACTCAGGATGATGACGCTCGCTTGTTCATTCAGCGCGCCATTCGCCAAGCGCATCTCGAGTTCAGCAGCTCATCGGACAAACCCTTCATGGTTCTCCTGTTGGGAGATGCAGAAGGCACCGATGGACTGCCGACCTGGCATCACGAGCAGTTTGACGAGACGATTCGCTCGAGTCGCGATTCACGGTATGCGACCGATCATCAATACCAGTTGGCGGATGACAATGACCATCTGCCTGATTTTGCGCTCGGCCGGGTGCCCGTACGATCACTCGCAGATGCTCGGACCGTGCTCGAAAAGATCCGACGATTTGAAGCAGAGCAGTTGATCCAACCGGCCCCGAACCGCATCGAGATGATGGCCGGCGAGGGCCGATTCGGTCCGCTCGATCGCTTACTGGAGTGGATGTTTCACCAGATGGTCGATCGCCTCGTTCCACTCGAGTACGACCTGCGCGTTGCGTACGCCCACCCGAATTCTGTGTACTGTCCACCGCCAGATGAATTGAACAGTTACGTCAAGAACTCGATGGTGAGCGACGCGGTATTCTTCAACTACATCGGCCACGGCGGACCGACGGGGCTTGATCAGCTCATCTGGACGGGTGGTGAGACTCGAATGCTGTCGGTGAATGATTTCACCGAATTGCCGCCTCCGACGCGGCAACCGGGGCCGGCATTTCTCAACTGCTGCAGTACGGGGTGGTTTGATCTGGGTGAGCAGCGGACCAGTCTGGGTGAGGCAATGCTGCGTTCGCCGAAGGGCCCGATCGCCGTCATCGCCGGTAGCCGCATGACCCATCCCTATGCCAACGCGCTGATGCAGAAGAACTTCATCCGCGCAATGTTGTTTGATCGTGCATCCACCATCGGCGAAGTCGATCTGCAGACGACACGCTCATTGATGCAACGTGATGCGCTGGATCGCCAGATTGATGCGATCGCAGGGCCTCTCGCGCGACTGATGAGTTGGCCCGCTTCCCTTCATGCCCACCGCGCGATGCACATGGAGTTGTACAACCTTCTTGGTGACCCCTCGACTCAACTCCCCCAGCCGCGCGGAACCATTGAAGATCTCTCCTTCAACAACTCAACACTCTCGTTTGTCGTTCCTCGACTCGCAACCGGTGAGGCGCGCGTTGTCATTGAATCAGCGCGAGACTCGTTCGCCGCTCCGGATGCCCTTGCGGAGCTGGCCAGCCGAAATGACCCTGCCTTTCTTGAGAAAGTTGCGCAGAACTTCCCGGTCGCGCAGCAGCGCACCCTGTGGGAGAAAACGATCACGGTTGACGATTCACGTGTCCAGATCGAACTACCGAATCCGCTGCCTCCAAATGCCGCCATCATTCGCGTGATGGTGGTCGGGCGGGACGGCAAAGAACAACTTCTCGATGCGTTCTCCGCCATCGAGGTTCCGAGGCCACCCGTGCCGGCGAAGCGATTACCGGGCACAACTTCTTGACTGCGAGCTACCGCTCACTCCACGATGATTTCCGTGTGATCAACCAGCGCATCGAACCCGACGGCGGTAAACACCGCCGCGACGATGTATCGCGCACGCAGGGTCAATTGCCCCTCTTCGTTCACGTAGAGCGCGCCGTCAAGGCCGTTGATCTCTTCACGGGAATCGGCGATGCCGACATTGAACTGACCGACTGACGCGAAGCTCCCGTTATCAGCGCGACGCATCGACACCTTGACTGTCCCGTTCGGGTGATTGATTCGGGATTCAATAGCCACATCGACGTTGGTCGGGTTGTTCACCGTGGTCTGGGCATTCACCTGCAATTCCGCAACGTTCGGTTCGAGCGCCGTGAAGCCAAAACGAGATCGCATTCTCACGGGGCTATCGTCGGATGCCTCAAGATCGCTCAGACCGCCGGAGACCAGCGTGCCGAAACTCACGTTGAACCCGGTCAGTGACGTCTGATCGCAGGAGACGGTGAGCAATTCAACACCATCCACCGCCGCTTCAACAACGGAGCCATCGCCCAGATCAGATGCGATGAAACGAATGCGAACGGTGTCGGTCGCGTTGATGATGCCCGTCAACGGGAACGAACGATAGTACCAGCCACCATTGACCTCCGGACCACTCGGACCAACGATCTCGAGATTCGTCCAGGTTGCCCCATTATTGTCCGAGACTTCAACTTCGAAGATATCACTCTCCGGCGCGTTTCCGAAGGTGTTCGAGTACCAGCGGTAATACCGCACGATTGGCGCGCCACCGGTCGCGTCGAGAGTGGGAGAAGTCAGAATTGTGGTTCCGTTATCGACATCGCTGTCGCCCGGCGCATTCCCGGTCAGGTACGCCTGACCGGAACCGTCGCCATCCGTCGGCGGATCGCCCCGATCCCCGCCACCGATCGGCACACCGCGCTGCCAATGTCCAGCGGTCGCGTTGCCCGAAACTGACCACCCTTGGTTCGTTTCAAAGTTGTCGGAAAACGCAACTTCCAGTTCACTCGCGCTCAACACCGCGAAGGGGTTACCCGCACCTTCCGAAGGATGATTGATGACCGACCCGTTCTTCGTCTCAACGGAGAAGTAGAAACGAACCGTTACCGCGCACACGGAACTGGGGAACACTCCTTCGAAAGTATCCTGCCCGATCTCGATCAGCGGTACATCAATGTATCCGCCGCCGGTATCAATATGCATCATGCCCGTACCCGGGACCGGCTCGGCCGGTCCGGCTCCC
>CBFGRU010000278.1:0-3525 GCA_965651255.1 uncultured Phycisphaerales bacterium | reverse complement strand
GCCTCGCTCATTGAGCAGACCCGCGAAACGCACCGCGCAACGGTCGGGCGGGCGCTCATCACCACCAGCGAAGCAAGCGGTGCCGGGATGGTCGCGACGCTCGATACGCCGGCGGTGAACGGAGTGCTTCTGCGCGAAGAAGCCTCGTTTGCAGACTGGTTCAATCGTGTGGCCATGTTCGGTGATGACATGGTGCGGCTGGAAGAGTTGCTGGATGCCGGTGCCACCCTTGGTGAATCGGTCGCGGGCGATGCAACGCCGCGATCCGTTCGGGATGACTGGTTCAATGGTGAGCATGCAGCCCTTGCCACGAATCTGCAACCGGCCGCGACGGAGATCCTCTCACGGCTTGACATTGCGGAGCAGCTCCAGCGGCTGGACGATGCGCCGCAGATTCTCGCGATGTTGAGCGGTTCGTCACCCGGTGAGTTTGCCGCCCGGTGGTGGACGGCATGGCAACGACTGGGCGATCTTCCCTTTGGACCCACTCACACGCTTGCCACGCAGCGCCAGGTGCTTGATGAACTGCAGGCCTGGTTGCGTGATGCCGAACTCACCGACGCCCGCCGAACCCTTCTCCGCAATCGTCTTGAGACATCGTCAGCAGCGCGCTGGCTCTCGTTTGTCCGCGCGCTGACCGAGCCAGCTGCATTCGAGGCCGCGATCGCAGAGCGCGCTGCGTTTGCGGTGCGCGATGCGGATCTTCCCGAATGGCTGCGCTGGAACATTCGACTCTCTGCGTTGCGCAACGACTTGCGCCCGATGGGTGACAACGGCGCGATGGACGATCAGGCGAAGGATGCGCTCCGCACGTTCCTTCTCGAAGCGCAGTCGGTTGCCGGTTCTGCCAACAGTCGTCCCGACGCTTCGGCGCTGCGCAACGAGATTGATGTCATCATCAATGACCGCGAAGAGACCGTGGACTTTACGAAGATCGGGCCGACGACAATCGAAGGTGATCGCTGGTACTTTGACGCCGCGGCGTCCGATGCCATCAACGGCGATCGTCCACCCGAGCGCATCGTCTACCGCATGCGCAAGCAGCAACGAAGCGATCCGGACAACCTCAGCATCGAGTTCATCCTGCTGCACAAGAGCGAGTTCAGCAATCTGCCCGGCTCAATCTATGTTTCGATCAATGAAGTGTCCTTCAACCTTTTCTGGCAGACGGTCAAACACCCGGCGGTGTGGTCAGCGGTCGATGGACATCTTGATGCCACCGCGCGGGGCAGCACCGACGGTCGGCCGGGGCCGCGCGTATGGGTCCGGTCGGCTTCGGGAAATCTCCTGACCTCGCCTCCCCACTGGTTGACCTACGACCCGTCACGCGATCCGGAGCAGCGCGGAGCCGCTGGCGATCGAACCTACCCGGCCGGTGAAACCCCGGCTGCGCCGACCGGTGACCACCCCATGCAGTACGTCTCTCCGCAGGCCGCCTTCTTCGTCGCGCGACGACTTGGCTGTCGCCTGCCGACGACCGAGGAGATGCGGGCCGCTGCGGCAAAGGCGTACGGCCCCGGCGGGTTCGATGGCGTGCAGCAACAGGTCCGGGCCGGCTCACCGCCCCAGCCCGTGCCGAACCTGCGGGATGAAACCTTCGCCCGGCAAGCGGAGCATGCCCGTGACTATCGTGCATCGCAGGGCAATCGACCCGGCGTGTTCACTCCGGAAATGGGTGCATACCAGGCCCGTTCTCAGGATCTTGATACCTATCCCATCGCCGACGGAACCCTCTGGTTCCATGAGGTGGATGAAGGCGATTCCCGCCCGGTGCGGCACATCGTCGGCAATGTGGCGGAGTGGGTCTACGACCGGCCGGATGACATCGTCGGTGATGACCCTCTCCGGGTCCCCGCGCCAACCGAGGTCCTCAGTCGCATGGTTGGTGATCAGCTTCGCATCATGGGTGGCTCCGCCCTTTCTTCGCCGAACATGCTGCCCGGGGAACCGCAGTCGATTGATCTGGGCGCCTTCATGATTGATGAGCGAAAAGGGTTTGCCGATGTCGGCTTCCGGCTGGTCCTCGTCCCTGGTCGCCTCACGACAATCGCGCAGCACATTCTGCAGAAGAGTGATCAGGCGTTCCTGACCGACCCCGGAAGTACCGGCGGCCAACCCTAATGAGGCGACGATGACCGGCCAGATCGAGAAGTTTCAGCGAAGGTTCGCCCCGAGACGATCAGCGACTTTCGGCGAGTATCACCGGGCCGTATACTCGGCCCAGACGGATTCACGGCGAACCTGGGAAGGGATGAGAGTCGGATGAGCGAGTCCATCAAGGACCTCGGACAACTTGTGACCGCCACTGCGAACCGGCTGCGACTGGTGCAGACGGACCTGGCCGAGGAGCCGCCCGATGTCCGGGAGCAGTACCTCGCCGACGAGGTCGAACGGGCACTGGGCAAGGTGGTGCCGGCAGAACGCGCCCGGTTCCTTCAGCAACTCCAGGAACTCTTTCCTTCATGGGATGCGCGGCTCGATGTTGCCAAGCAGGCGGAGGAAGCGATGACGCAGTCCCCGACCGATCAACGTGAGTTGAATGATGCGGCGTTTCTCGTCTCGCGTCTGACTGAACTCGCTCCGACCATGAAGCCGGAAGAACGGCAGACCATCGCGGTGCGTCTGCGCGAAGCGGGGCTTTCAACGGAGGGCCGGCAGGTCTGGCCCGACCAGCAGGCCGAACGGTTGCGCGCCGCGCTCAAGCTGCCCGACCACGCGGAGATTGATCCGCAGCGCGCTCTGGAGATGCTCCAGACACTCTACGAGTTTGCCGCAAGTCTCGATCAGTTGATCTGGGGAACGTGGAAGACAATCGCGCCGCGCTCAGACATTCGCGGCGCGGGCGAGATGCGACAGAGTCTGCCGAGTTATCTCGCGGGCGATGATCAACTCCCACGCGCGGATGTGCTGCGGCATCTGGAACGGCTGCGTCAGCTCACTGCCTCGCTGGTGTCGGCGATCAGTCAGACGGGGCGGCAGTACGCGCAGAATCATTACACGCAATACGCGCCGCCCCGCATCGAGGACTGGGCGAAGCAGGAGAAGAAAACACTGGAGTCGATGCCGGTGGCGTGCTGGCGAAAGTACAAGGAACTGTTCGGAACCTCCGACCAGGCGACGATCGAGCGCGACATCATGCAGATGATCGCGGATTCGGCAGAACGATTGATGAAGGGACTCGGCCGATAGCGGCGGGCAACAAGACGAGGCGTGCATGGCAATTCAGGGCGAAGTTCACTGGCACGAAGGACTCTTTCTCCAGCCGCATCACCTGCAGGCGCAGCAGCGGTTGTTCATGGAAGCGCTGCGCGAGGAGCGGCGGCGGCTGCGGCCATATCCGTGGGGCGTCATCGAATCGCGCCTCTCGACCGATGCGCTCGAAAACATGATGGTTCGATTCGATCGCCTGCATGTGGTCATGCCCAGTGGCGTGGTGGTGGATTACCCCGGAGGCGCGGAGCTTCCTCCGCTTGAAATCAAGAAGAAGTTTGAAAGTGACACCGCTGGCTTCATGGTGTACCTGGG
>CBFGRU010000277.1:0-3586 GCA_965651255.1 uncultured Phycisphaerales bacterium | reverse complement strand
CTCGGCCCCTGCGGCATGGGGTGGATCGCCATGCCGTAGCTGCGGAACATCGGGCCGTTGTCATCGATTTCATCCGCCTCGATGAGGTCGCGCACCTTCTGCATCGCCTCATCCAGCGATTCGTACTCCAATCGTTCCGATTCGTTCCCGCGATGATCGATGCCGTAGACGTGGTACATGGTGTGTGCTCTCCGGAATGCTGGCCCCGCGATCGTCGCGCGTGACCATGGAATCGTCGATTCTGAGCGATGAAGCGGCCTCGCCGGCCCGGCCGCACGTTCCCTCTCTATCGGCAATCCCGGCCTTGCCCTCGCCATTCATTCCCGAACGAAAGGGAATCGTTCCCTCGCGCTCGGCCATGGGTGACTCGGGATCGGCACCGGATGCCGAAGGCAACGCACTGAGTGCCTTCGGCAAAGCCCCCGCTGCCTTCTCCACGAAATCCGCTCACTCTCGAAATGGACTGAATTGCTCGCTCCGATGCGCCGATGGCGAATCCATGGGCGCATCACCCGCGCTTCGCGCGGGCCGTGCCCGTTGATGGCGATCGATGACACTTGAAGAGAAGGAAGCGACCCATGTCCAGCGCCCTCACCCAGTCCGGCCCGTACATGCCCGATGATGATTTCGGTCTTGTTTCGTGGATGCGCAACTTTGCGCGCAAGATCGAGGCCCAGCCGGGCAAGTACGGCCTGAGCGCGGGCGATGCCTCCACTATCGTGAACGCCTTCGAGCAATTCCAGCAGGCGTTTGATCGCACGCAGGACCCGACGATGCGCACGCCGACCGCGATCACGGCGAAGGATGCAACGCGGGCGAGCGCGAAGGGCACGATGCGCACGTATGCCGCGATCATCCGCGCGAACCTCGGCGTGGACAACCAGAGTCTGATCGACCTGAGAATGACGCCGCGCAACGCGGGGCGCCGATCGATCAAGGCCCCTACGACCGCGCCGGTGATCAACGTGCGCGCGGCGTTCCCGCTCGTCCACGAGATGACCTATCACGATGAATCAACGAATATGACGCGGCGGAAACCGCACGGCGTGACGCTGCTCGAAATGCACTGGTGGGTGATCGAACCCGGCAGCGAGGTTCGTCCCGACCGACTCGATCCAACGACCGCCCCGAACCGCCGGGCGGTCACAAAGACGCCGTTCATGGTGGAGCACGCGTTGGACGATGCAGGCAAGACGGCAGTGTACTTCGCGCGGTGGATGACCGGGACGGGCCAAACCGGGCCGTGGTCGGTGCCGTGCTGGTTCACGATCGCCGCGGGCGGGAACGCGCTGGACCAGTCGGGTGCGAGCGCGGACACGCCAGCCGATGGAACGGTCCGGCAACGCGCCGCGTAGTGACGAATAGCGAGTTCTCCGCGAGAACCCGGTCTCCGATCGAGTAGCACACCCACAGTCGTTCGCATCGTTGTTGTACGATATCGCACCGTGTCCTCGACCGTCCGTCGCATGAACTCGGAGTGAGGGATCAAATGCAGCGATTACCTCCGATCGTTCGATACCTGCTGCTCGGCGTGGTTCTTGGAATGCTCGCGCCGCCGGCGGTGACGGATGGGGTGGCGATGCGCGTGGTCGCGCCGCCGCGCGTGGATCATCATGTGCACGTGCTGAGTCCGGAGTTGATCGCCGACTGGAAGACGGTCGGCGCGCAGTTCACCCGGCCGGATGCGTTCTACACCTCGGCGGATGCGGTGCTGCGGCCGGATGATGATGATGATGATGCGAACGAAGCGAGTGATGCGGCCGTGCTCGACCGGGCGGTGCTGGTGCCGATGTCGCATCTCTACGGCATGGAGGCGTTCCGCGATACGCTCGAACTCGATGCGCAGGCGGAAGCGGCGCAGGTGCGCCGCGAGAACGACTACGTGATTCAGCAGGCCGCGCGCCGGCCGGGGCGGACGGTGGCGATCCCTTCCGTGCCGCTGTTGCGGCCGTATGCATTGGATGAACTCAAGCGGTGCCGCGCAGTGCACGCGGTCCGCGGCATCAAGCTGCATCTCGCGGCATCGGGGTTCGACCCGCGCGAGGCGGAGCATTGTGCGCGGTTGAAAGAGGTGATGGCGTGGGCGAACGGGGAGTCGCTCTTCATCCTGCTGCACCTCGATCCGCAACGGCGCGGCATTGAGACGACCGACATTCGCGCGGTGATTGATGAAGCGATCGCGCCGTTTCCGAATGTGACCATCTCGATCGCGCACCTCGGTGGCTCGGGCGGCTACGGCGAATGGGTGCAGCACGTGGTGCGCACATTCGCGACGTGGCTGGAGGAGGAGGCGGAGCGCGGCCATGAGCGGGCGAATGTGTGCTTCGACCTCTCCGGCGTCGTCGTCGCAGCGGGCACGATGGAGCCGTTCTCGAACAGTGAAGATGACCTGCGGGCCCTGCGCGATGACCTCCGCCGCATCGGCCTGCACCGCATCCTCTTCGCGAGCGATTTCCCGGTGTTTGATCCGAAGGCGACGGCGAGGAACATCGCCGATCGCGTCGGGTGGAATGAGGCGGAGATGGCTCGAGTCCTGAGCAATACTGTTGAATCGTTGTGGGAATAGCCAATGGCCAAGTACGATGCACTTCGTGATCATCTGCGTCGATGTGGCGAGCCGCGAATCACGATGTCGTTCGCGGAGATTGACCGGATCGTGCCGGGCGGGTTGCCGCGCTCGGCGTACGTGCATCAGGCGTGGTGGGCGCACGAGCGCGATCCGGTCACACACGTTCAGAAGCACGCCATTCGCGAGGCGGGGTACTTCGTCGAGCGATATGACCTGCGTGCGAAGACTGTCACGTTTGTGCGGATGCGTTGAGGCATCCGACGGGCCGCGACCAATCCGGGGGTAAGGGAGCGGTTTCCCATCCATCACTCCCGCCTTCCTCCATCACTTCGGCCTTCTTCCGTCACTCCCGCGAAAGCGGGAGTCCAGCGAACATCGGACGGTGCGATGCGCGCCCCCTGGATTCCCCCTTGCGGGGGAATGACATCATCGCGTGAAGAGAGGTGAACCCGCCTTTCTTCCGTCACTCCCGCGAAAGCGGGAGTCCAGTGTTCGTCGAACGGCGTCGCGCGCGCACCATGGATTCCCCCTTTCGGGGGAATGACATCATCGCGTGAAGAGACGTGAACCCGCTTCCTTCCCCCCGGATTGGTCGCGGCTCGTTCTGTTCTTGCGGAGTGAACTGCATCTCAATCGGGGAAGAAGTCAAGCAGTTCGAGGCGTTCGAGGTCTTCGCGCAGGCCGGCGAGGATGCTTTGCAGGCGCGGCTGCTGATCGGCGGGGACTTCGGGATCGACCTCAAGGGCGAGAGTGATGACGATCGCGCGTTCGAGATCAGCGCGGCGAAGATCGCGATCGCGCTCGGAGTTCCGCGCGCGCGTCGCGAGATCGAGCACTTCGGTAATCAGCCGCTCGTACGGCGGAATGGCGGCGACATCGCCGTTTGAAGGGGGTGAGGTCTCGGTGTCGTTGAGCGACCCATCGCCATCGGCGGCATCGGCTTCGGTGTCGGGCGGGGTTGTTTCCGGGAGTTCCGAGGGTTCCGGGGATTCCGGGGACTCCGGGGGGTCCGGGTTG
>CBFGRU010000276.1:0-3603 GCA_965651255.1 uncultured Phycisphaerales bacterium | reverse complement strand
CAACGTGTGCCAACCTGCCGGACTGGGAACAGGATGACCAACCGCTGCACGCGGCCCTGCGTGAGCGCGGCGTCGATGTGCTGCAACCGGCGTGGGATGATGAGACCTTCGACTACGACGCGGTGGATGCCTGCCTGATTCGCACCACCTGGGATTACACCGCGCGGTGCGATGCGTTCTGCAACTGGGCGGAGCGCACCGCCGCCCGCACACGCTTCTACAACCCGCCCGAACTTGTGCGCTGGAACACGAACAAATCGTACCTGCGCGAGCTCGCCGCGCACGAGGTGCCGACGATCCCCACCATCTGGCTCGAACGCGGGAGCGGCGATGTTGATCTCAATTCTCTGCTGCGCGAACACAAATGGCCGCGCGCGTTTCTCAAACCCATCGTCGGGTCCACCGCACAGCACACGCTTCGGTTCGATAACACCGCCGAAGGACTCCGCCGCGCCAAGGAACATCTCGCGCAGCATCTGCCGCAGCAGTCATTCCTTCTTCAGCCGTATCTCGAGTCGGTCGAACGCTTCGGCGAGTGCTCGGCCATTTGGATTGATGGTGAGATCACGCATGGCGTGCGCAAGGTGCCGGTCGCCGGCGATTACCGCGTGCAGGATGACTTCGGAGCCCACGATGAGCCGTACACCTTCAGCGATGCCGACCGCGCGATGATTGATCGACTCTTCAGTCGGTTCGCCGATCGACTCCTCTACGGACGGGCGGACTTTCTGCGCGATGGGGACGGCCATCTGCTGCTGACGGAGTTTGAAGTCGTGGAACCATCGCTCTTCTTCCGGCATGGTTTGCACGCGGCCGCTCGCCTGGCCGAGGCGCTGGTGCAGCGCGTTCGCACCACCGCAAAACCAGCAGGAAACGGGGTCGCTTCCCGTCGGGATTGATCGGGAGAGCACGCTATCCTTCCCGGATCAATCACTCCCTTCACTCGAAAGCACTCGATGACCGGCCCAGATCTGATCGATGCCCCGCGCTCGCCCGCCGATCGGCGGTGGGTTCATGAATCGATCGAGCGGCTGAACGCCGACTTCACGCGATCAGCCGATACGCACCTGGTCAAGGTTGATCTGCCGTGTCTGACTTCGATTGATCTCTACCTCAAAGATGAATCCACGCACCCTTCGCGCAGTCTGAAGCATCGTCTCGCGCGGTCGCTGTTTCTCTACGGCCTGTGCAATGGGCACATTCGCCGCGATACGCCGATCATCGAAGCATCATCCGGCAGTACGGCGATCAGCGAGGCGTACTTCGCGCGGTTTCTCGGCCTACCGTTCATCGCCGTCGTGCCCGAACACACCGCGAAGGAAAAAATCGAACAGATCGAGTTCTACGGCGGCGAGTGCCGGCGCGTTCCGCCGCACGAAATCTACGAACAAGCGGAACGGCTCGCGCAGCAACTCAACGGTCATTACATGGATCAGTTCACCTTCGCCGAACGCGCGACCGACTGGCGAGGCAACAACAACATCGCGGAATCGCTCTTTCAGCAGATGATGCGCGAACGACATCCCGTTCCGAACTGGATCGTCGTCAGCGCCGGTACGGGCGGCACCTCCGCCACCATCGGCCGGTACATTCGCTATCGCAGCGAACATCGCATCGACACGCAACTCTGCGTCGCGGATCCCGAGCACTCGGTGTTCTTCGATTACTTTCGCTCGGGCGATGCGACGCTTCGCTGCGCGCATCCTTCACGCATCGAAGGCATCGGCCGGCCGCGCGTGGAACCATCGTTCACGCCCAGCGTGATCGATTCCATGATTCGTGTGCCGGATGCAGCCAGCATCGCCACCATTCGCTGGCTCGAGACCATCCTCGGCCGCAAGTGCGGCGGATCGACCGGCACCAACATCTACGCCGCCATCAACATCATCGCCGGCATGCTTGAGCGCGGCGAATCAGGCAGTGTCGTCTCCATGATCTGCGATCCCGGCGATCGATACCTTGAAACCTACTACAATGATGCGTGGATCGAAGAGCAGCGACTCGACCTGGCGCCGCACCGCGCGCATCTCGAATCCTTCGCCAGAACCGGCTGTGTGAACAACGATTGATTCAGTGAAGACGCCATCGAACGACAAAGCCCGTATCCGATGGATACGGGCCTTTCTCATGCCGGTCGGCAAATGGAGGCGACGGTGAAACCGGCCCGCAATGACGGCCGGCCGCGCGATGACTAACCGATCAGAAAGTACAGCACCATTCCGATCACCGGCAGCAGCAGAATCAGCAGAATCCACAGCAGCTTCGTACCGACGGGCAGCGGGCGGCCGACCACACTCACAATGGCGATGATGTCCAGAATGAGAATCAACAACCCGATGAATCCATATTCCATGGAACGGTTCTCCTTCTTTCAGCGGGAACTCCCCGTGTGCACCGCACCGCACAGCGCGATGCATTTCGCCTGATTCTATGCGCCCGGACCTCACGATGATGGATATGTGAATGTTGTCACAATCTCCATCAACAACACCGCGGAACACTGCGCTGGCGCGCTGATGCGCAGCGCAGCATGCCAGGTGCAGCGCGCTGAACGATGTGCAATCACCAGTAGAGATTCACCTTCACCCGCTCCAGACTTCACGTTCACCTGATGCGGGTCATGCAGCACCCGGCCATCAGCGTCTGCTCCGCGCGGCCGGATCCTGCCGGTAGAACCCGCGTAACTGTTCGTACAACTCGGGATGCTCAGCGCGCAACTCGCGCGGCCGCTCGAAGAACAACTCCGTCACCACCGCGAAGAACTCCGCCGGGTTCGTCGCGCCATACGCATCGATCGCGCTCGGCCGGCCGCGGTACACGCGCTCGACGAGTTCCTCGTACTCCGCGCCGAGCACCTTCGCCCACGCGGTATACATCGAGCGATTCGCGAGCAATGGCGCGCCTTCCATCCCGCCGTACTCACCATCGAGCTGGTGCGCGAATTCGTGCAGCACGACGTTGTGACCATCCTCCGCATCGGCCGCGCCGCGCAGCACATCATCCCAACTCAACACGACATTCCCCCGATGCCACGACTCACCCCGCCGCGCCTGCGGCCCTTCGATCATCGTGCCATCCGGCAACTGCTGTTTCGACGGCGCGACATACGCGCTCGGGTAGACGATGATCGATGACAGCGTCGGGTAGTAGTCCGTCGCGCGGCCGAGCAAGAGCAGACACGCCTGCGCCGCGATCGTGATGCGAATCTCATCGGTCATCTCGAGGCCGCCGACGCCCTCAAACGTTTTCTCATCCAGGAAGATCAGGATGCGCCGATGTAACTCATCCTGCTCCTCGCGCGAGAGTTCGCGGTAGATGCCGATGTTCTTCTCCAGCAGGTCCGACCAGTCGAGCGGAAATCGCCGCGCAGCCACGCGCCGACGACGACGGCCGCGGAAATCGAGCAGGTTGAGGAGGAAGCGGAACATGGTGCAGGAAGGGTACGCGCCAATGGGGTCGCCACGATTCCCCTCCGCCGTCACCCACGGGCACGGGGGAGGGTGAGGGAGGGGGCACGCGGCAGATCGTGCATCACTTCATCATGGTCACTCTCAACAACCACCACCCCCACCCCGGCCCCCGGCCTCGGCCATTCAACCCCCG
>CBFGRU010000275.1:0-3605 GCA_965651255.1 uncultured Phycisphaerales bacterium | reverse complement strand
TCTATGCGATCGTCATCGGCCTCTTCATCTGGCTGCTTGCCTCGATTGACCTGCAGGTCGGGCCGTGGGAGTTCTGGGGGCCGACGGGTCGGTGGCTCTCATCCGCGCTGGACTGGCTGCTGGACACGCTCAAATGGCTGATCGCACTTCCCCTGATTCTCATCATCTGCTACTTCACGTTCACGATCGTCGGTTTCATCCTCGCCGCACCGTTCAACGAAATGCTGTCAGCGCGGGTCGAACGACGACTGATAGATCCATCCACCACCGAGAAGGAGGCGGCCCCGGGCTTCATCCGCGATACATGGACCAGTCTCGTCGACTCCGGCCGCATCCTGTCGCGACAACTCCTCTGGACGTTGCTGGTGCTGCCGCTGATTTTCATTCCGTTCGTCGGATGGATTCCGCTCTTTGCCGTGACCGGCTGGTTCACGGGACTCGGATTGATCGATCCGACACTGGCCCGCCGAAGGCGGAGTCGCCTGCAAAAAGACTCTGTGCTTGCAAGCCGGCGAGGCGAGGTCTTCGGCCTCGGGGTGGCTATGGAACTCATGATCCTCGTGCCGTTTGTCGGGTTGTTTGTCCTACCGCTGGCCGTCACAGGCGGCACGATTGCCGCGGTGCAGGCCGATCGCCTGCAATCGACTGGGGGCGATGCTCGCGACCCTGTCAACTGAAACGGACACGCATCCGACGGATTGAGCCCACCAGCGACTCACACGAGATGACGGTAACCGCGATCCGTTCCGGAGATGCGGCCTGTGGCGCGAGATTGATGAGCAACTCCTGCCCCGCCTCAAGAGAGGACTCCAGCAGCAGAATCGCGCCGAAGACGGTGAACTCGAGCGCCCACGCATCGCAAAGGAATTGCGGTTCCGCCCCAGTACCGCTGGATCGATGCTCAACCCGCACGGGGCCGTCAAACCGGTGGTGACCCCCTGCCATCGAGTGCGATGCACCGGATCCGCTTGCCGGTTGTCCTTGGCTACCGCTGGACTGTGTCTTGTCCGCCCTCATCGACATGTTGACGCCCTTTCGGTGAGCTGGTCTACACGTGCCCTCCACTGTGCAGGTCTCTCACTGATAGAGGCGGAACTCAGACCCAAAATGTGACAGGAAAATGTCGATTTTGCGAAAATATCTCGCGGCCTTCGATCGACACGATTCATCCCCGTGCGGCATCGACACCTGTAACCGACTTCCACAACGTCAGTTATGTGCAACGAAGGTCGCGCTGGTCAGTTTGATTCGCGACGATCGGCCTTTTCTTGCAGCAACGCAAAGAACGCCTCATCGATTGACTGCTCCATGCTGAACACCGTGAAACCCTCATCAAGCCGCTGGCGCACGCGATTGATGAGGTATTGACTGCGAGCAGCCGTTTCGGTGGGAACGCGGTCATCAACCGTCTGATGCGTCGTGATGATCGCGATGAGCTCTGCATCGGTGGGCAGCGGAAACCACTGTCCATCACGCAACGACGAGTAGAGATGAATGAATCGATCCAACGCCGCCGCCGGTATGCGTTTGGCGATCGAACGATCAATCGAGTGATCATCATTGATGGGTATCGCTTCCATCACGACATGCACACCGCGCGGCCGCAACTCCTCCGCAAGTTTCGCGAACGGCTCGCGGTTGGTTGATGCATTGTCGAACCAGAGTTCATTGACGCCGATCTCAATCAATGGCTCCAGTATGCCCTCGACGAGAATCTCCCGATGTCGCTCGTTTTCCGGATCGTACTGCTCGAGCGGTCCGGCCTTGTCCACAGTGATTGCATCCGAGACCTGAGGCACTTTGCAGGACAGATAGACACCGACATCGAATCCATCTTCGCGCAACGTGCGGACGGCCTGAACGAACGCCATCCGCCGACCGGCCGGCATCGCACTCAGAACTGCGGTGGAGTACTCCATGCCGAGTCGATCCCAGCCGTTCAACATGTGAAAAACAATGCGGTTGTGTCCAGAAGTCGCGCGCATGGTTCTGGCGCGCGTGATCTGGTCTGCGAAGAATTGATAGGGGTCAGCCAACAGCTCCCGTTGCACACTGTACGGGTTGCTCTCTGACGATGGCATGCCGCCACATCGCACAAGGATTCCGTGTCGATGGATCTTGAACGGGCCCGTGGGACTGGTCGATTGACCGGTCTCGCCGCTCGAATTCTCTCGCTGCGGGTTCTCGCTGACACGCCCTGAATTCGGCCACACAGATGCGCAGCCACTCATCACAATCAGGCCAATCAGCATGACGGCCTGCTGTAGAAGCAATTGTTGTCGACTTACATGATGCATTTCAAACGATCTCCAACCTCAACCTCGGGATGTCCCAGTTGTTCATGACAACCCTTATCGCGAATTTATTCTACGATAGAACCGGCTGCGTGCTGAACACCCCGCTGCTCGTGGTCCAGGAGTAACTGCTTCCGCCAGAGTCCGCCGCCATAGCCGGTCAGCGACCCATCTGCGCCGATCACACGATGACACGGAATGAGGAGCGCAATGCGATTCTGTCCATTGGCCCGACCGACCGCTCGAGTCGCAGTTGGATGCTGAATGGCCTTTGCCAGCGCTTGATACGAACACACCCGTCCGTACGGAATCTCAAGCAACGCCGACCAGACACGTTTCTGGAACTCTGTTCCATGCAGGGACAGCGGAACGTCGAAACGAGTTCGCCTATGCGCAAAGTACTCAGCGACTTCCTTCGCAAGCTGAGTAAGGTAGCGGTGTTCGCCCGGCAGGACCGGTCGTTTGAGCTGATCTTGAATCGTGCTCACCTGCAATTCCACGGATCGCCGATCCGCAAACTCAAAGAGGCAGATGCCTGCTTCGACCGCGCCCGCAATGAACGTCCCAATTGGCGTATTCATGCGAGTGACAACAACGATGTCTGCCTGGCCGGGCTGGTCCGGTCCTTGACCGAAGTGACGCCGGAATGCATCTCGGAATCCGCTCGTCGATGAGTATCCCTGTTGCAGACCGATGGTTCTGCTCGATGCACCCTTTCTCAGACCACGCTGAGCAGAAGTGAGCCGAAGCAACCGGTGGTACGTTGCGAAGCTCATTCCGTAGTTGGCTTTGAACCATTTTCTGGCGCGCGCTGGGTCAATGCCTCTATCACGCAGGTCGGCATCGGTCACCCGACTGGATTGAGATCTCGCGGCCAGCGAGAGCAGTCGCGTACTCCATTCCGGCAGTGCGGCGACATGAGCCAACAGAGGGTTGCATCGCTGGCAAGGACGATACCCGGCCTTCAGCGCCTCTTCCGAACTCCGAAAGAACTCGATGTTCTCGCGTTTCGCCTTCCGAGCGGGACAACTCGGAAGGCAGAAGATGCCCGTTGTTCGAATCGCTGCGACGAAGAGCCCGTCGAACGACGCATCAGCGCTGGCAAAGGCGCGATGCATTTCAACGCTACTCATCTGCGATTGGGTAAAGGGCAGGTGTGAAGTAGTCATGAAGGAAGACTACTCCGTTCTCCAGTTCGCTCGACCGATTTTTGACCGCCGAATTCAAATCGTTCGGCCAAACGAAAACGCCCGCGATGGACTCGCGGGCGTGGAACGAAGTGGAGCTGATCGGGCTCGAACCGACGACCTC
>CBFGRU010000274.1:0-3608 GCA_965651255.1 uncultured Phycisphaerales bacterium | reverse complement strand
CTCAGCAGCAGCACCGCATCGTACGGCGGGATCGCCTGCCGCGGATCATCGAGCACCACCAGGTCGTACGCAGCAATTCGGCCGTCGCTCGTGAACGCGCTGATGACATCGACATCGCCCGAATCGACGGCGCTGTACATGAAGGTGGACTGGTACTGCTGGCGCTCGGCGAAGTCGAGCCGGTAGGTGGAGCGGATCGCCTCCCACTCGGGGCGGCCGAAGAACTCGAAATCGCCGCCGATGGAGAGGCCGCGCGCGTGGCGGGCGAGGTCGTCGATGGTGGTGATGTTGAGGGCTTCCGCGCGGGTGCGCTTCATCGCGAGGCCGTAGGCGTTCTCGAACCCGAGCGGGCCGAGGCAGAGGATGCCGTGCTGGGTTTCGACCCAGCGGGTCATTTCATCGAGCACGGCGGCAGCGCTCGGCGTGTCGGTGCGCTGCATGGCGTTGGCCCAGATGGTGCCGGTGTAATCGATGTAGATGTGGATGTCGCCTGCGGCGAGGGCATCGAAGATGACCGCGGAGCCGAGCCCTTCGCGGATGCGGGCGGTGGTGTGTTCATCATCAAGTTGCTGGCGGATGACATCGGCGAGGATGAACTGCTCGGTGAAGCTCTTGGCGCCGATGATGACATCGACGGAGGGTCGAGAGAGCGCGGGCGCGAGGCCGCCGCCGATGATGATGAAGAGTCCGGCGAGCGCGCCGATTGCGCGGCGGGCGCTGCGTTTCGTGGCGGCTGATTCGAGGAGCGCGATGAGTTGATCGAGCAGCAGCGCGAGGATGGCAGCGAGAATGCAGCCGAAGAGCACGCTCGTCCAGTTCTTGGTTTGCAGGCCGGTGAAGATGTAATTGCCGAGACTCGTCTGGCCGACGGGTGTGGAGAGGGTGGCGATGCCGACGACCCAGACGGTGGAGGTGCGCACGCCGGCGATGATGACGGGGAGCGCGAGGGGCAGTTCGATGCGGAAGAGTGATTGGCGCGGCGTCATGCCGATACCGCGCGCGGCTTCGAGGATGGCGGGGTCGAGGCCGGTGATGCCGGTGACGGTGTTGCGGACGATGGGCAGCATGCTGTAGAGCGTGAGCGCGAGAATGGTGGGCAGGAACCCGAGCGCGCTGAAGCCGAAGCCGAACGCCCATTCGGTGAGGGCGGAGAGGCCGAGGAGGAGCGGATAGAAGAGCGCGAGGAGCGCGATGGAGGGAATCGTCTGCACCACGCTCGCCAGCGTGAGGAGCGGCATGCGGAACCACGATGAGCGCACCGCGTAGATGGCGAGGGGAAGGCTGATGCCGATGCCGATGCCGAGCGCGACGACGCTGATGAGAATGTGCTGGCCGAGATAGTCGGGCAGGTTGGCGAGTGCTTCATCGAAGCGGCCGGCGATTCGGTCGTTCATGAGGCCGCCTCCTCTTCGATGAGGGCCTCGAGTTGATCGGCCTGCCGCTTGGGCGTCTGCATCATGCTCTCGACGAACTCGTTCGCCGGCTTCGTCAGCAGCGTGCGCGGCGTATCGACCTGCACGATCTCACCCGCATCCATCACCGCGATGCGATCGGCGAGGAGGAGCGCTTCGGTCATGTCGTGCGTGACGAGAATGGTGGTGAGCTGCTGCTGGTCGTGGATCCTGCGGAACTCCTGCTGGAGTTGATCGCGCGTGATGGGATCGAGCGCGCCGAAGGGTTCATCCATGAGCATGACCTTCGGCTTCGCCGCGAGCGCGCGGGCGAGGCCCACACGCTGCCGCTGCCCGCCCGAGAGCTTGCCCGGGAAACGCGCGCTGTAGTCCGCATCCGAGAGATTGACGAGTTCGAGCAGTTCGTTGATGCGCTTCCGGGTTCGCGCGGCATCCCAACCGAGGAGTCGCGGCACCGCGCCGATGTTCTCCGCGACGGTGAGGTGCGGAAAGAGGCCGACGCCCTGGAAGACGTAGCCGATGCGCCGGCGGAGTTCGACGGGGTCGATGCCGCTGGTGACTTCGCCATCGACCGTGATGCGGCCGGAGGTCGGCTCGATGAGCCGGTTGATCATCTTGAGGGTGGTGGTTTTTCCGCAGCCGCTGGTACCGAGGAGCACGATCAACTCGCCGCGCTCGATGTGCAGGTTCACATCGCGCACCGCGAGCGTTGGGCCGTACGACTTGGCGACGTTTTCGAGTGTGATCATGCGGATCACCCCCGCGAACGCTTGGAGCTGCGCATCAGGCGGGCTCACCCGTGAGCAGGGTGCCGTGAGCAGCCGCGCGTTTGCGGCCGACGAGCGCCACATAGAAGAGCGGCTTGCCGGCGATGGAGAGGCGATGATGATGCCGCTGCCAGGCGACGAGTTCGAAGATGTCATCCTCGATGAGGCGGCTCATGAAGGCCGCGAAGCCGGATTGATCGCGCGCGGGGCGCAGGAATGTTTCTTTGATGGAGAGGGCGATCCAGCCGTCGTTGCTGACCGCGTTGAACGCCTCGGCGTACGCGCGGGGCGGAATGTCGCCGAACCCGAGTGCGGCGACGGTGATGAGCGCATTGAAACGGAACGCGCGCAACCGCTGGCAATCTTCCTCGGGAAGCGCGGTGAAGTCTTCGACGAAATACTCTTCGTACGCATCGGGATAGTCGCGTTCTGCGGCAAGGCGCGCTTCGGGAAGGATGTCCGCTGCCGCGAGGTGTTTGACACCCAGTTCGCGCAGATGATCGCCAACGATGCCGTTGCCAGCGCCAAGATCGAGCACGCGCAGATCGGACATCGACATCTCCCAGTCATCAAGCACATGTCGCAGAAGCCCCGCCACGCGCCACGGGGAGCGACATTGGAGATGGTCGTAGATCAGTTTCTCGTACAGGCCCGGACGCCGAAAGATTTCCGCGTAATCGTGCAGTCGAAACGTGGTCCACTCCCCTCCTGGTTCTCTGGCTTCGAAGATTTCCTCATCCTGCTGCGTCCCGCGTGATTTTTCCGGGAAGCGCAGGGACCACCGCTGGACGGACGGGCCACGGTTGAGGAGACCGTCGATGGCCTCCCCACGTTCGATGATGGTGCTCATGCTGTCTTCACTCCTCTTCTCGTCGTTGCTGAATCCCGGGTGAGCCGATGGGATGAGCTTTCAGTATAGTCAAAAATGACCGTTCGGTCATGTTTGGCCTCATTTGCCGGTTTCGGCATATGATTGCGGCGATTGGAAACGGACCCGCCCAGCCCGGAAACGAACGGCGCAGCGCCCATCGGTCGCCGCGCCCGGAAAGCATTGGCTGCACGCACCGCATTGCTTGATGCAGGCCTGCGGCTGTTCGCCGACCACCCAGTGGCCGCGGTGAGTATCCAGGACATCACCGATGAGGCCGATGTCGCCAAGGGGGTGTTCTATCTGCACTTTCCGAACCGAGCGGCGTATCTGCTGGCGGTCTTTCGACTCATCGAGAAGCGGTTGCTGAGTTACTTCACGAGGGAGAATGGCCAATGCACCGCGGAAGCGATCGCCGCCCGCGGGTACGCCCGCTTCCTGCGCGATGATCGAAAGGGCGCGATCATCTGGTGGAGATTCTCGGTGATGCTGCCGGATGAGCCCGGCGGCCCGGCGGATTTTCTGACGGCCCGGGCATCATTCGACGAATCGCTGACTGCG
>CBFGRU010000273.1:0-3639 GCA_965651255.1 uncultured Phycisphaerales bacterium | reverse complement strand
TGCCATGGTCCTTCATCCGCATCCTGCGACCAATACAGCGGCGAAGTCCACTGGTGCTGCGTACGCGCGTTCCAGCCGTCATCCAGCCACAGTTCGGGCCGCACGTACCCGCCATCGCGCATGAACGCCAGGTACTCACCGCACGTCACCAGGCGAGTAGCAATCGCCACTTCTTCGAGGAACACGCGATGGCGCGGCCCCTCGTTGTCATACGAGAACGATGGCCCTGCCGCTCCGATTTCGTGGACACCGGCCTCCAACCGGCACCATCCCAGCCTGGGCGCCCTGGTGACGCGGCGACCCTGATCCTGCCGCGCCCGATAGACGGGGTGCAGAGGATTCTGCGCCAGCAGATGCTTCAGGTCGGTCAGCAGCAACTCCTGGTGCTGCTGTTCATGGTGAAGTCCGATCTCAACGAGCGGTTCGATGCGCAGGCGTTCGGCCTTCTTCGCGTGTTCAAGCAGTGTGCACAATCGCTCATTCACGGCCCGGCGGTAGGCAAAGACTTGCTCCACCGTCGGCCGCGAAAGCAGTCCCCGCTTCGGCCTTGCATGTCGCGCGCCAAGCTGCACGTAGTAGGAGTTGAAAAGAAAATTGAATTCATCATCAAACGGTACGTACGTCGGATCGAACTCCGCCAGAATGAACCGCTCGAAGAACCAGGTGGTGTGCGCGAGATGCCACTTGGCAGGACTGGCATCGGGCATTGACTGGATGACGAAGTCTTCCGTCTCCAGCGGTTCACACAGCCGCTCGGTCCGTGCGCGAACCCGCTCAAATCGCTCGATGCATGCGCGCAGGACAGGTGGCGAATCGGCCTGTCGGGCCGGCGCTGTCGAGGATGAACTGTTCACGACGCGACTCCTCTGCGGGAGGTTTCGGCGAATGAGCCCCGTTCCAATCGCTCAGGGCATGGTATGCCCGTGGTGCGCGGGGACAACCTGCGCGCGATTGAACGCGCTTCACCGACGCGTGATTCACCGGTGCCAATCGGCTACTGCGTCGAGAGTCGCCCGCCATCGACCGGCAGATTCACGCCGTTGATGTACGAACCCGCCGGCGATGCAAGAAAGGCCGCGACCGCAGCAATCTCTTTCGCATCGGCAAGGCGTCGCAGCGGAATCTCGCGCATCGCCAGTGCGCGTTCCTCGTCGACACTGGATGCATTCCGCTCAGCGCGACCGCGAAAAAGCGAGCGCAGTCGCTCGGTGTCCGTATAGCCGGGCAGAAGATTGTTTACGGTGATGCCGAACGGCCCCAGTTCGCTGGCCAGCGTTCGACCCCAGTTCGCCACCGCACCGCGAATCGTGTTCGAGACACCCAGGTTCTTGATCGGCGTCATCACACTCGTTGAGATGATGTTGATGATGCGGCCATACCCCTCATCACGCATTCCGCCGGCAAACGCCTGCACCAGCGTCTGATTGCAGACCAGGTGCTGCGAGAAGGCATTCAGATATTGCTCGGGCGTTCCCTCGAACGCAGGCCCCGCGCCGGGGCCGCCCGTGTTGTTCACCAGAATGTGCACCGGACCGTGCGCTTCGGCGTACTCCCAGGCGATGCGGCGCACCGTTTCCCATTTGGAAAAGTCCGCGACGAGATAGCGATGCGTCTGACCGGGCCCGGTCGGCAACTGTTCACGAATGAGTTGCATCGCCTCTTCATTGCGGGCCATGAGCGTCACGCTCGCGCCGAGTTCGGCACAGGCGAAGGCAATCGCCTTGCCGATGCCCTGCGTGCTGCCGCAGATGACCGCGTGTTTTCCGGCGAGTGAGTAGAGATCGACCATCTTCATCGTCATGCGTTGCGCCTTGTGCATTCACAGCCGCCACGGCTGACCGCGTTCAGGCCACACGCCGCGCGGCTGCCTAGCATCTTTGGCCATGACTGATCGAGTTCCCACCGTCGTGCAGGTGAACATCTCCGCTGGCGGCATTCCGAAAACGCCGGTTGAAGTTGGTCGTGTTTCCGTGTCGGGTCTCGCCGGTGACGGCCACAATCATGAGAAACATCGCACACCCATGCAGGCGCTGCTGATGCTGGATGCGGAAGATATCGCCGACCTTCAGCAAGAGGGGTTTCCGATCAACTGGGGATCGCTTGGTGAAAACCTCACCGTTCAGAACGTCTCCTGTGATGATCTGCAGATCGGCGATCGTGTGCACTTCTCCCGTGGTGTCACGGCTGAAGTCACGAAGTATCGCAAGCCGTGCTACGTTCTCGATGCGATCGATCCTGAACTAAAAGTCGCGCTGAAGGGTCGGGGCGGTGTGTATCTGAAAGTCATTCAGCCGGGCGAAATCCGCGCGGGAGACGGGGTAAGTGTGGTGCCTTCCACCGCGGAAGGCGCATCCATCACCGCCGGCTCGACGCCAGGTACGCCTGATACTCCTCCGGCGTATTGATGTTCGCCAGCAGTTCCCGCTCAGCTGCCTCGAGTGCCACCTCACCGGCGTGCAACTCTGCGATCAGGTCGCGGAGGGCGTATTCGCCACATCCCAGTCGGCGCTGAACGACCTCGTGCGTTTGGCGCGACAGGCGCAACGGCAGCGGAGATGAGCCAAAGCACGCAGCCGCTCGATCCACCCGCTTGACAAGGCGAAGCAGCAATTCACTCGTCAGGTTCGGAGCATCACACGGCAGAATGAGCAGTTCATTCGATGAAATGCCCGTTTCATTCGCCCAGATCATGGCCGCATTGATGCCGGATAACGGGCCCAGACCACGCGGGTGGTCCATCGTATGGGGCAGATCAGGCAGCACTTCCGGCGGACCGACGAGAAGCACACGCTCTCCCACAACTTCGCTCAGCACCGCGCGAACCCGCTCGGCGAACGTCTGGCCGTCATTCGTTCGCAGCGCGTGCTTCGGTGAATCCATCCGTCGGCTGAATCCGCCCGCGAGTATGACACCGAAACAGTTTGTCGCGAAGTGCGATTCCATCGTTCCCGAAGCGTAGCCGATAGGATTCGCCACGATGAATACGACGCCGCCCACACCGCCTGTTCCGCCGACCGATCCATCGATGGGAGTACGCCCGGCCTCACCCATGCCCGGCCCGAGTGAGTTCTCACGCACCACGCCCCCGCCGGCCGACCTCACCCCGCTGCTGGAGGCGCTGTTGCGTGGGGAAACCCTTTCGGACGAAGCGACCGCCCTCGCGTTCGAGATGATCATGTCCGGCGGCACACACGAAGCGGAAATCGGGGCGTTGCTCGCGCTCCTGGCCATCCGCACTCCGACACCGGCGGAACTGCTCGGGGCAGCGCGGGTCATGCGGGCGAACGTTGACGCCGTCCCCACGCGAATCGAACCCGATCGCATCGTCGACACCGCGGGAACCGGTGGAGCACCCAAGACGTTCAATGTTTCGACGGTGGCCGCGATGATCGCCGCGGCGGCTGGTCGTGGGACCATGGTGGTCGCGAAGCACGGGAATCGCTCGCGCACTGGTCGCGGGTCGGCGGAAGTGCTCAGGCAACTGGGGGTGAATGTCGATGCCGGCCGCGAGATTCAGGCGCAGTGCCTCGATGAGATCGGTCTCTGCTTCTGCTTCGCGGTGCATCATCACCCCGCGACCCGACATGTGATCGCAGCGCGCAAGGCGCTGGGCTTCGCCGAGCTGCACCGCCAGGGCCT
>CBFGRU010000272.1:0-3646 GCA_965651255.1 uncultured Phycisphaerales bacterium | reverse complement strand
GCTCTCGGTGGAACGGGAATTCTGTGCTGCCCATGCCATCGTAGTTCGCGGTGAGCGCGAACCGGTCCACGGTCACAATTGGCATGTGCGTGTTGAGATCGCCGGTGAAGCCCTCGATGAGGACGGCTTGCTCTGCGATTTTCACGAGATTGAGCGCCAGCTTGACCGGATCCTGACCAAGTTTCACAACCGTGATCTGAATGCGACTCCGCCCTTTGATGCGCTCAATCCAACGGCCGAGCATGTCGCGATGCATCTGGCCAGATCGCTCGCACCGCAACTGCCTCCCGGAGTCATGTTGAGACGTGTCAGTGTCAGTGAAGCGCCTGGGTGTCGCGCTACATACGTTCCGATTGATTCATCTACGATGAACACAACATCCGACGATCCTGACTCGACCATCCGCTCGTCGTGAGCGAACGATTTCACCATGAACACCCCTGCGTTCGAAATGAACTGATGTCCACGCTTGAGAACCAATCCGGTCTGTCCCGTGCACTTCCGGAAGAGCCGCTTGACCTTCTGGATGATCCGCGCCGGTTTCTTAATCGAGAGCTGCAATGGCTTGAGTTCAACGAGCGCGTGTTGCACCAGGCGATGGATCAGCGAACGCCGCTCCTTGAGCGGGTCAGGTTTCTCGCGATCTTCTCGAGTAACCTTGATGAGTTCTTCATGAAACGGGTGGGTGGACTTCGCCGACAGATCGAAGCCGGGGTCAGTGTGGTGTACTACGAGGACATCAGTCCACAGGCCCTGCTCGCCGCGATCCGTGAGCGTGTGATTCCCATGATGAGCGCGCAGACACGATGCTTTCGGGAGGAGATTACACCTGCGCTCCGGGATGCCGGGGTTGAACTCGTCGGTTATGACGAACTCGACCAGGAAGAGCGGCGAGAAGTGGATGCGTGGTATCGCCGGGATGTCTTCCCGATTCTTACGCCACTCGCGGTTGATCCCGGGCACCGCTTCCCATTCATTTCCAATCTCAGTGTCTCCCTCGGCATCCTGCTCCGCCGTCCCGGCAGCGATGAACACCTCTTTGCGCGGGTGAAAGTGCCGGAGGTGGTCAGTCAATGGCACCGGATCGGTAAGTCATGGCGATTTGTCACCATTGTGGACGTTATCAAGCACAATCTCGATGATCTGTTCCCCGGGATGGAGATTACGCAGGTCCTTCCCTTCCGTGTCACACGCAACGCGGACATCGAGCGTGATTTTGAAGATGCCGATGATCTCCTCAACCAGATACAAATGGAACTGCGCGAACGTCGTTTTGCCCCGGTCGTGCGGTTACGTATCGAGCGCAGTCAGAATCCGGAGATCCTGAAGTTTCTGACGGATGAACTTGAACTGTCGCCCGAGGACATTTACGAGACCGATCGGTTTGTGAACTACCGTTCGCTTTCGGAAATCGCCGACATCGATCTGCCCTCGCTTCGGTACCGTCCCTGGTCGCCGGTATGCCCGCCGGCGCTGATGAATGAAGAGAAGGACATGTTTGCAGCGATCCGCGAGGGTGATCTGCTCGTGCATCATCCTTATGAATCGTTCGACGCCAGCGTTGAACGGTTTATCAAGGAAGCCGCGGCCGACCCGCAAGTCATCTGCATCAAGCAGGCGCTCTACCGGACGAGTGGCGACAGTCCGTTTGTGCGTGAGCTGATGCGTGCCGCTGAGCGCGGCAAACAGGTTGCGGTGCTGGTCGAACTGCGCGCCCGATTTGATGAAGAGCGGAACATTCTCTGGGCGCGCAAACTCGAGGATGCCGGAGTCCATGTCGCGTACGGGGTTGTCGGTCTGAAGACCCATACGAAGATCGCGCTGGTCATTCGACGTGAAGCAGATGGCATGCGCTGTTACGGCCATATCGGTACCGGCAACTATCACTCCAAGACGGCGCGGCTGTACGAAGACCTCGGGCTGTTCACCTGTGATCCCGCGCTCAGCGAAGATCTCATGAACCTGTTCAATTTCATCACCGGGCGATCGCTGCAGCACGATTACAACAAGCTGCTCATCGCCCCATACACGATGAAGAGGCGGTTCCTGGAGATGATCGACCGGGAAGTCGGCCATGCACGGGCGGGAAGACCGGCGCGAGTCGTCGCCAAGATGAACCAGCTGCAAGACCGCGAGATGATCGATGCGCTGTATCGCGCGAGTGCGGAAGGCGTGCCGATTGACCTCATTGTTCGCGGGTTCTGCACGTTACGTCCCGGGGTGCCCGGTTTGAGCGACAACATTCGCGTCTACTCCATCATCGGTCGATTCCTTGAGCACAGTCGCATCTACTACTTTGCCAACGGACAGGCAGAACCGGAACGTGGGGAATTCTACATCGGATCAGCCGACTGGATGTACCGCAATCTGCACGCACGGGTCGAGGCCATCACGCCCATCGAGCCCGAAGCCATGCGCCGCCGACTCTGGGAATTTCTGCAGATTGAGTTGAATGACTACCGCCAATGCTGGGAGATGCAGCCGAACGGCGAATACATTCAGCGTGTAACGCCACTGGATTCATCACCGGATGATGATCGCATCATCGGCACGCACGAGGCGCTGATGCGCCGCGCAACCGAATCGCTGCGTTCCGGTGCGGAAGAGTAGTCGCCGGCTCGATCAATACGTGACATTGCGAGGCATTGCGCTGGCGACCAGTCGAAGAACATCCTGATTATCGCCTTCGATCACCACGCTCATATTGTCATCGGGGACAACGGTCAGGTCGATCGTGGCACGGTAGAGTTGCGTGCCCTTGACAAACTCCATCGTGAACGGCGGGATGTAATCGCCATTCTCATCGCGCTGGGTGACGCCTTCGAGAAGCAAGTGTCGCTCTTCAACACCGCCGTTGATGTTGACGATGTAGAGCGCCTCATCTTCCTCGATCCATTCCAGTCGCATGAGCTGATCGTTGTGTGCGTAGAACTCAATATACGTACTGGTCACGGATGGGAATCGAGGGTCGAGCGGATACGGCCCGAAGTCGCGCCCCGTCCGAATGAGCGTGAGCATGCGATGCATCATCAGGCGCGAGATCGTGTGCGTTGAGGCAACCTCGGTCGTACGCTGATAGGCGATGAAGGATGCATTCAGTGCAACCATCACCGAGGTCAGAAGCGCTGCGCAGATTGCGAGCGCTGCGAGCATTTCGACAAGTGAGAATGCGCGCCGTCGCTTCAGGTGGCGATGTCGTCCGAAGGCGTGATTCGATGCACCATGATTGGTTGTATGGACGCAGGTCACATCGAACCTCCTTCGGTGTAGGTGCCGGCTTCCGCCTCGATGCGGATCGGCCAGGGGATGCCGTCCGGCAGTTTCGCCTCAGGGTCGTAACGCAATGTGATCTCGCCGAAACCGAGAAATGGAATCGTTTCGCCGCCGACTTCAAAGTCGGGAATCCCGTCACCGTCGGTATCGGTCAGTGTCGATGGGTCCACCGACTCGGCATCACCATCAGACGGGCCGAAGTAGCCAATGGTCGTGTTGAATCCATCCGGAGAGCCGCCGTAGTAGAGAGGCCCTTCGCCGTGCACCGGACGGAAGGTCATGAGCAATGTGCCGTGAACATCTACGGTGCCGCGGGCATCGAAGACGCCTGCGATGATCGTACCTTTCAGCTCGACCTTCTGATTCAGCACGT
>CBFGRU010000271.1:0-3690 GCA_965651255.1 uncultured Phycisphaerales bacterium | reverse complement strand
GATGGCTCGATGCCACAAGTGTTTGACCGCGAGCCGCCTGCGGAAACAACCCTCCAACGTTTGCAGTCTGCCCGCACTCAACCTACATCGCAAACTTCCGGCCTCGCTGACGCAGCAGCACTCATGGCATCGATCGGCCAGCCAACGGCGGATCACCTTGCGTATGCCGAGGACCTGCTTCGCAATCTCCCGCCAATCTTGCGTGATGCCGCGCACGAACCCTATAGCGCCCAGGCGCTCATGTTTGCACTGCTGCTTGATCGAAATCATGATCACACCCGAAACAATCAGTGGGCTCTTCTCGCCGAAGGGAATGATCACGCACTACTTACTCATACCCGCCGGCTTGCAGCCGAACTCGACCGTGTGAACGATGACCGTATTCGGCTTCCACTGGTTGACTTGGCGCTTCCATCACTGCATCAAATGTCGAAACGGCAATACCGGGACTTCACGTCAATGGTCAAGCGGCTTGCTGAGGCAGACCAATCCATCTCGCTGTTCGAGTGGGTGTTGCGTCGAATCATTATTCGACATCTCACGCCACACTTCGAACCTCAGCGACGCAAGGTCGCGCAGTTCTACAAGCTTGGGCTTTTAAAGCGACAATTGGAGGTTGTGCTCTCGACTCTCGCGCTGAATGGCGCCCCTGATCGCGAAGGCGCCACTCGGGCATTCAGCGCGGCGGCCCGGGAATTGCCTGGGCTCGAACTCGCACTGCTCAGTGAAGTGGCCGCGGCACGTGCTTCGCTCGATGAATCGCTTGATCGGCTTGCACTCGCAACGCCAAAGTTGAAACGGCAGATCGTCAATGCCTGCATCGCATGTGTTTCAATCGATGCGAGGATTACCGTACGCGAAGGGGAGCTACTTCGTGCAATCTGTGATGCATTGCTCGTACCGGTACCGCCTCTCCTCCCCGGGCAGGCGATTGCAACCAAAGTGCCACGCGAAACTCCAGGTCGTGCACGCACTTGAATTGCTACAGTGAGGTTGAAACGACAATGGCCAAGACAATCACAGACCAACAGCGACGGGCCCTTCGGCAGCACCTGTCGACCACGATCCTGATGGGTGTGGACTATCTTCCAATTGGTCGATCGTCAGGCAATCACCTTCAATCTCAAAGCGCAGAGTCAATCGATTCCCGTGAGACGCAGGCACGTCTCGAAACAGTTTCGCACGTTGAGATCGACGCAAGCATGAAGCAGGCAGACCCGAATGATCCCGCAGCGTTGCTTGAAGCGCTGCGTGCTGCACATGATGCTGTCTGTCCTCATTGCACGGCCGTGTCTACTCACACACAGACCGTCTTTGGTGAAGGCAATCCGCGAGCGGAGATTCTGTTTATCGGAGAATCCCCCGGCGAGGAAGAGGATAAGACAGGCCGTCCGTTTGTGGGCCGGGCCGGGCAGAAACTCACCGACATCATTCATGCAATGGGGCTGTCTCGTGAGGAGGTTTACATTGCCAATGTCCTCAAGAGCCGACCACCCAACAACCGCACGCCTCAGCCGGATGAGGTCGAGCGATGTTCACCTTTTCTTGTGCAACAGATTCGCATCATTCGACCCCAAGTCATCGTCACCTTAGGTGGCCCTGCGACGAAGCTCATTCTTGACACAAACATAGGGATCACGCGTCTTCGTGGCATCTGGGCGGAGTACAACGATGCCGAGGCCGGCCTCACGATCCCGGTCATGCCGACATTTCATCCCGCGTACCTCCTGCGAAACTACACAAAAGACACGCGCCAGAAAGTCTGGTCTGACATGCGGGCTGTCCTGGAACGGCTCGGCCGCGCACCACGGGACAGCAGTTGAAGAAACTCAGGTGGTAACGCGATATCGGCGAGCATCATGCCAAGAATCCTGAGCTGGCTCGGCCATGTGAAACAATCGAAAGACCGACAAAGCAGTTTCTGCGGCAGGATCCTTGCTCATTGGCACTCAGCCACTGGAATCGGCACTGTGATTTTACATAACACACACTAAGTCTTTGTCAGTAAATGACTTACGTTCAGGGAAGGGGTGAGAAACGAAAAACCCGGCGCTGACACGCCGGGCGAGTGGAACGGAATCGACCTGTGGAAAGGTCCGTCCCACAATCTCAGGGTACCGGTCGTTCTGCTTCTGAGCAAGTGCGCCGGTCCTGCGTCCTCGGTGAGCGTCCTGCTCGCCGTTCGCCGTCGACAGTGAAGTATGGATCACGGCTGTGCCGAGTGGGTGACTGCGATTGCGGTCCCTCTCGCGCTCCGCGATGCACCTCTGTGACGTGCGGGCCGTCGAAGGGTCTTGAAGCTCTCGGCGGCTTTTTCAGCCCCAGTAGGCCCCGGAAACCGTGCCATGGCGCGGCCGGGGTTTTTTCTCGCGCTGGCGTGTTGCTGGCGCGTGTGTTGTTGTCTTTGTCAAGGAAGGCTCACGAACATGATTGGCATGCCGAAAGTAGCGGTTCCACCCTCCCCGGTCCTCGAACGTCGTGCGTTGAAGGACAAGCAGGGGAACATCTTCAAGAACATGATCAAGCTCGGCGCTCCGGGTATCGCGTTGGAGTTGTCGAACGAGTCGGATTTGGAGATTCCTCCAACCGGCACTGTTGTCACTGCCGAGGCGTATCTCCAGCAGGGGTATCAGGGCCGTTTGGAGCTTGTCCTGACCAAGATCACTGCCGTGAAGTGAAGCGAAGCGTTCAAAGCGATCGTCGCGGTTCTGGGGCTGCATTCGACGCGCTGGATGTCCGCGCGTGTCTGCGGCAGGCCTGTACGGTCGCCATACTGTGGGAGTTTGTCATGCTCAAGATCAGGCGGGCGGTGCCGCTTTCGTGGTTCGACCCTGACGGTTCTCGGATTCTCTCGCGCAAGCTGCGCGAGCGTCTGGAGAAGAGAATGCGGAAGGGCGGTTTGTTTCTCACGTTGACTTACAACCGTGAAGAGTGGCCCGATGCCCGCGAGTTGTATGAGGCCGCGAAGCGTGAACAACACTTCAACCGGTTCATGCAGCGCCTGCAGAAGCTTCTCGGCGCATCGTTGCGTGGCCTGTGGATTCGCAAGATCGAGTTCCAAGCGTCTGGCCACGTGCACCATCACGTCTTGATCGACTGGCGAAGCAGGATACCCCACTCTGTCCTCGAAAAGGCTTGGGGTCATGGTTTTGTGTGGGTCTCGAAGGCCTCGGCTCGTCGGATTCGTTACTTTTCGAAGTACCTCGCGAAGTGCGGCGAAGATTTCCCAAGATGGCTGCTGGTCGAGCCCTCAAGGTCCATCCGCCTGGTCGCGTGCTCCCCAGGCTTCTGGTCGGATGGGGCTGATGATGCCGAAGACGATCATTCCGCCCCGGTCAACGCTTCCAAGATTTTGGAAGAGTTGTTGCGATTATCAAGTGGTCCTCCGGCGGGGAAGTTGCCGGCCTACGTCCCGCTCGGCGAAGTTCTGAGTCGTTCGCGTGATGTCGTCGAGGTCTGGTATCGCGCTCCTGACTTGTGGCCAGACGATCCGCCGAATGAGTTTGTGCTTGAATGCCGCGTCAAGCTTCCTCTCGACTATGCGCTCTCGATTATCACCGGCTGCGGCGGGGTCGTTGTGCCCGGTGACGATCCTCGGTTCATCTACCTCGCCGTTGATGACCTTGCCGATGTCCTCGATGAATTGGTGGAGCGTGAGTCGGTGAGAGCGGCGGACGGCGCCAGCCGTCC
>CBFGRU010000270.1:0-3719 GCA_965651255.1 uncultured Phycisphaerales bacterium | reverse complement strand
ATCGGCGTCCCCAGATCCCGCTCCTTCTGCAGAATCTTGCGAACGGCTTCGGTGGTGATCGGCTCGATGTACGTGCGATCAGAAAAGGCAGGGTCGGTCATGATCGTGGCTGGATTCGAGTTGACCAGCACCACGCGGTACCCCTCCTCCCGGAGGGCTTTGCACGCCTGGGTGCCGGAGTAGTCGAACTCACAGCCCTGCCCAATGACAATCGGACCGGACCCGATGATCAGAATTGTGTGGATATCGTCGCGTCGAGGCATTGTGGTTTCGCGGGGGACGGGCGGCACCTGCTGCCGCCGCGGCGCAAACTCTCCAAGCGTAGCACACGCTCTGTCCCTGCTCAATACGTCTGGCCCGATCAGACGCAGTTTGACATCATCTCTGGTCCAAGCGACTCTTCCCCGCAGATGGACCGGGAATATCTCATTCTCGCGATTGCACTGGCGGCGTTGTTCATCGGCCTCCCCCTTGGCCGACGACTGCTTCGCGCCTTGCGCAATGGGCCCGATGGTCATCCCCTGACCACACTGGCCTGGCTCATCCTGCGCCTGTACAACCGGATCGTGCACCGCGTGCGGATCGAAGGCGCCGAGCATCTCCCGAAAGCCAATCCTGCCGGGCCGCTCATCGTCGTCTCCAATCACGGCGCGGGCATCGACCCCCTGCTGCTCCAGGGAGCGTGTCGATTCCACATCCGCTGGATGATGGCATCTGACACCATGAGTCCCAACCTCGACTGGTTCTGGAAGTGGCAGCGAATCATCGCCGTGCATCGTGATGGCTCAGATTCCGCGGCCCTCCGCGAAGCGATTCGTCATGTGCGCGGTGGAGGCGTGCTTGGACTGTTTCCAGAGGGCGGCCTCGCGCCGCGCGATGGAGTCATCCGTGCCTGGATGCCGGGCATTGGCCTGCTGGTCAAACGAGCGAAGGCGCCGGTCCTTCTTGCATGGGTCACCGAGACACCGATCTGCGATTCAGCATTCGGCTCATTGACTCGATTCAGTCGAAGCCGCGTCGTCTTCGTTGATCACATCACTTTTCCGCCCGATGAATCTCCAGAGTCGATCGTTGCGCGACTGCGCGAACGACTGGCTGACGTCAGTGGGTGGACGCTGAGCGATGAACCGCTCCCCACCGCTCGCCGGCAGATGACAGCTCCATCACCGGGCGCGCCGGACCCGTTCGCACCCTGAACCCTGCCAACACCCTGCCCTTGAAACGCTACCATGGTTGCATGATCTCACGCATCGAAGGTGTGCTCGAAGCAATTCAAGGCGGCAAAGCGCTGCTTCGTTGCGGACCGATCGCGTACGAACTGCTCCTTCCGGGAGTTGATCAGCAGCGACTCACGCCGTCGATCGGCGCGACGGTTTCTTTCCACACGTTGCACTATCTCGAAAGTCACGGACAGGGTGCCTCATTCACCCCGCGGCTCATCGGATTTCAGTCACCGGCGGACCGCGCCTTCTTCGAGCTGTTCACTACGGTGAAGGGACTGGGCAACCGAAAGGCGCTTCGTGCTCTGCAAATGCCTTTCCACCAGATTGCGGCCGCCATCGCACGGAAAGATGTGGACTTTCTCAAGTCGCTGCCTGAGATCGGCAAGCGAACGGCAGAGACGATCGTCGCCGAGATTCACGGAAAGGTCGATCCCTATGTACAGGCGAACGATCGATCATCGTCCGGCGGCCGAAGCATGGCCGAACCAAAGCAGACGCTGGCGGATGAAGCGATCGCCGTACTTACTTCGCTGGGTGAGCAGCGTCTCAATGCGTTGCAACTCATCGAACGGGTGCTGGAGGTCGATCCGACGATCGACTCTGCTGAAGCCCTCGTTGCCGCGGCGTACCGTCTCAAGGGGTGAATCGAGCGTTACAATCCCACCATGCGATACGCGATGATCATGGCCGGAGGCGCCGGCACCCGATTGTGGCCGATGAGTCGGCGCCACCGCCCCAAGCAACTTCTTCCTTTGGTGCATGGTCAATCGTTGCTTGAAGTTGCATGGAACCGGCTTGATCACCTCATCGATCCGCCGCAGCGGCTCATCTGCACCAGCGAACGGTTTCGCCAGCCGATTCGCGATGCGATCACCGACATCACCGATGATCAGATTCTTGGTGAACCAGAGGGCCGTGACACGCTCAATGCAATCGGACTGACCGCAGCCATCCTTGCCCATCGGGATGCCGATGCGATCTTCGCGGTTCTTACTGCTGATCACCTGATCGAACCGGCGGCGGAATTTCGCACCACCCTGGAGCGAGGATTCTCTCTCGTTGAAGAAGACCCGAACCGCCTGGTGACGTTCGCAATTCAACCGACCGCTCCTGCGACCGGGTACGGATACGTCGAGCGCGGTGACCGAATGAATTCCGTCGATGGCGCGTACCGCGTCGTACGATTCGTCGAGAAGCCGAAAACGACAGAACTGGCACAGTCTTACCTCGACACCGGGCGCTTCGGCTGGAACAGCGGCATGTTCATCTTCAGCGCCAAGCACTTCCTTGCGCTGCTGCACCGCTGGCACGCGAAGAATGCGGTCGGCCTGCACGCGATCGCCGATGCCTGGGACACGCCCTCGCGAAATGAGGTACTGCGCACGGTGTATCCGACGCTACCGAAGATCAGCGTGGATTACGCCATTCTCGAACCGGCATCGAGCGACCCGGAGGTGGAGGTCTGTACGGTTGAGATGAACCTGTCCTGGATCGACATCGGCTCATGGCCGAGCTATGCGGAGTCGCTCGCAGAGGATGAACAGGTCAACCGCACCAATGCGTCGCTGATCGCGCTTGATGCGAAGAACCTCATCGCGATAGCAGATGACCCCACGACGACGATCGCAGCGATCGGTTGCGAGAACCTGATACTCGTCCACACCCGCGATGCGCTTCTGGTCTGCGCACGGGACCAGGCAGAGCGCGTCAAGGAGGTGGTCGCACGTGTGGATGAATCCAAACGATGAAACCCCCGAACTGCTTTCGCTGCGACTACGACCTGACCGGGCTTCCCGAGGCCGGTGCATGCCCGGAGTGCGGCGATCGGTACGGTGATGTCATCGAAGTCAAAGCCGCCATGCGTGGCGCGCGGGGAAATGGCTGGCCGGTGACTTTCCTGCAGTTGGTGTCAATCGCGCTCGGCTTGATACTCTTCATCTTCGCAACGCGATTCATACGTCAATGGCTCGGCATGACGGACTGGTACATCACCGCGATGATGGCGTCAGTCGCCGTTTACTTTGCGTGGATTCTCGGGTCGTTCTTTCTGCTCCCGCGCCTCGCGAAGCCGTTGAACATTCGAGATGCCTCGTTCGATCAGCGATTGCGCTTCCAGGACAATGGCCTTGCGACCGCGGACATCGCCGGCGGTGACAACCAATACACCATTGCATGGAATCGCCTCAGTGATCCGCGTATCACGCCGCACCGCAGGAACCCCCGCGAGTATGAGTTTGGATTTCGCATGCTCCTGAGCCGCAAACTCCCGTTCCGGATGCGCCTGGTGTACATCATCGAAGCGAGCGACACCATGGTGCACGCCATTCGGACCTTTGTCGATACACAGATTGAACGGGCAACCTCGGCGACGCCCCCATCGCCTGAACACACCCAACATGATGCGTTACCTCGCGATTGATCTTGGCGACCGACGAACCGGCCTGGCGATCGGCGATGTCGAGACGGGGTTCATTTCCCCGCTGGGAGTGATCGAGC
>CBFGRU010000269.1:0-3732 GCA_965651255.1 uncultured Phycisphaerales bacterium | reverse complement strand
GCTCGCCTTCGCCTTTGCCTTCACGCTCGCGCGCGTAATCCGCCCGTCGCCTCGGAAACGATCCGCGTTCAATCGCATCCTTTGCTTCGAGCGCCAAGGCGCGAATGACCTCGTTCAAGCGGTCGAGATCACTCTGCGGCCGGTCCTGTTTCGATGCGGGCTTCATTGCCGCCGAAGGTGCATGAAGCGCGACAATCGGGCTGCTCTCGGCACCCGGCGTACCGAACAGCATGCAACCGACGATCGCGCTTCGCCGCAGCGCGGGAAAGATCGTGCGCGGTTTTTGGGGGCGCAGGCAGCCCATGCCGATGATTCTACGGAAACATTTGGCGGAAGTGAACGGCCTCGGTATCGTCACCAGTAGTGGGGCCGGAAGGAGTTGCCCATGACACTCAAGGCATCCGGTTCATCAATGGCGCGCGGTCGTCAACGATCGTGCACCGCGCGGCGCCGATGCGGCGTGGTGATGATGGTGACCGTGCTCGGCCTGCTCATTGGCTGTGAAAGTACGCCGCGCGAGTCGAGCACGATTCCGCCCATGCCCCGGTCGGGCGAGCCCGATCGACTGGTAGACAACACTGCACCTGCGAGTGCCTCGCCGGTCGATGTGCGCACCGCCGATCAGCAGAAGGAAGTCGGGCGGTCGCTGCTCGAACAATCCCGCTGGCAGGCAGCGCGCGATGCGTATCGCCTTGCGCTCGAAGCCAATCCGAACGATTCGGAAGCCGTCGCCGGGTACAACCGGGCGCTCGCGATGATGGATGAGGGCTCATCCATCGACCGCGTGCAGCGCGCCTTTGCGCTGCGGCGGGAGCAGACGCTGACCATGTTCGACGCCGCGGTCGAGGGGGCGTATGACGCCATCGGGCGGGATGACCTGGGCCTTGCCGAGCGCCGATTGCTCGAGGCCCGCGCCCGCCTCGTGCGGAACGAGGATGTCCTCCGGACCGATGAATACGAGCCGCGACTCGAAGCGGTCGATGATGCACTTCGCCGGCTGGACCGGGCGCGTGAACTGCGCCGCCTGACCGCCCAGGAAACCTCAACCACCGGCAACTGACACCGGTGCCCCGGATTCCGGGCAGGAAGATTCTTCCCCATCGGCGGTGGATTATGACGCCCGATCGCCGTGTCTGTATGCTGTCATGCCCATGTCATCGCTGCGCCAACGTCGTTTCCGCCCGTTCAGGTTCCTGACGCCAATCGTTGCGCGATGGGCGTTTGCGGGGGTGCTGCTGGTGGCGATCACCATGCCCGCCGTTGCCGCGGAAGAGGTGCAGATCTTCAGCGGGGTGGCGCTGCGTCACGATGCATCAATGCCGAAGGCGGAAGGATTGGATGAAGAGGCCGCCGCCGATGCGGTTCGGTTTCTGAATCTCCATCGCGCGGCCGAGCGCACCGTGACCTTGCCCGCGATACCGACCAACAAGCGCGATGCACGGCGAATCGTCGCCATCGTCGAGGTCAAGCCCGTCCTCATGCAGGCGCCGGACAAGCGCGTCCGCCCGGCCGATCCGTGGACGCGGCTGGGATACCTCACGGTTGTCCTGCCGGCCAAGGGTGATGAGCCCGAGCGCGAAGTCGAGCTGATGCGCTTCATCACCGGCTTCGGCGGCGCGGGGACGTTTCGGCATGATGTGACCGCGCTCGCCCCGCTCCTGGGCGGTGAGGCCACCATTCGCATCATGATCGACACCTGGGTGGACCCCGCGTGGGAAGTCAGTGTGCGCCTGGTGTATGACACCAATGGCATCGGCTACCGCAGGCCGGTGTTTGCCGAGCCGGTCTTCCTCGATCGGTGGGTAACTTCCGAGAGTTCGCGCCTGCGCGCGACAGTCACGATTCCCGAGGGGCTGAACCAGCCGCGGCTGCGGATTCTCTCCACCGGGCACGCCGATGATGGCCGTGATGCGCATGAGTTTGTTTCCGCCACGCACCTCCTGCGCATCAACGGGCAGGTGGTCGCGATGTGGCGCCCCTGGCGCGAAGATGGCGGCCTGCGCCGCGAGCAGAACCCCGCCAGCGGACGATGGTCGATCGACGGCCGCACCATCTTCTCCAGCGACATCGACCGCAGCGGCTGGGTGCCGGGCACCGTCGTTACGCCGCTCATCATCCCCCTGCCCGAACTGACTCCCGGTCGCCACGAAATCGAACTCGAAGTGCTCGACATTCGACCCCCCGATGAAGTCACCAACGGCCGCGGCTACTGGGTCGAAAGCGCGATCGTCATCGCCGATGAACCCTGGCCCAGCGGCCCGGAAGCAGGTGAAGAGGATGGTGAGTGATCGCGGGCTGATCGCCTCCCGTCTTTTCACTCGATCGACATGATTGATACAGAATACAACCGCCCCGAACGATCCGGGGCGGTTGTTTCATGTGAATGGTCTCTTCGGTTGGTCAGGCCTCGTTGATGCGAATGCCTCACCAGTCAACGCGGTAGATGTAGATCGCCTCGTTTTCCTGCACGGGCTGCCCCGGACCGCCGGGGATGAATCCGCCGAGCATCTGTTGCTCGTAGTCCGGTGGGCCGGGATACACGCGCACATGCGTGGTGCCCATATAAGCCACCACCACATCATTGTTCGTCGGGTTGAACGTGATGTCGATGCGGTCACCAATCGAATTGGCGTTCAAGAGTGAATCGGTTTCGATTGCCTGATCATCAAGTTGGAACTCGGTGAAAGTCTGGCCGTTGTCGGTGCTGTAGGCATAGTAAAGCCCGATCTTAACATCCTGCCCTGGCGCAACCTTGTCATCCCGCGTGTCGTACCACGCCACATGGACGCGGTCCTGATCATCAAGAGTAATCGCCGGCGAAGACCATCTGACGCGGGCCAAGTGTCTGTGCATTCATGGACTCCGTGATGATGATCAGTCCCAGCGCGCACAGCATCGGCATCAGGTTCCTGTATCTTTGCATTACCCTGTCTCCTGAAGTGAATGAGAATGGTCTGGCCTTCGTGGGCCGTTTTGGTAGAATTTAGCGTCTCAAACAGGGGGGGGGGCAACCCCCAAGGGGCCAGAAGATGAGAACATTCCTTTCCGTTGTGGCAGCCCTTTACGCGACTGTTCCAGTTGAATCGGTGCGCGCGGATGTGCTCGTCGACCAACCCCATGACTTCCGCACGGCAGTTGTGTCGGATTGGTGGTCAAGTGGGCTATCATTTCAACTTGGTGATGACTTCACCCCGCACGCGCCGGTCATGATCGAGTCGGCGACGTTCTGGATGGTGGCTTCTTGGGCCGCGCTGCCGCTCGACTGGGCGATGGCGGTGCATCGCTCAACCGATGAGAGCAGTTTCTGGGAGTTCTCGCCGGAGTACCCCTGGCTCTTTGAACGCACCGGGCCGTCGAGCGTCACTGATCTCGGCACGTGGAACGACGAGGATCATCTGCACCTCTACGAAGTTCGGTTTGATGACCTGAACCTGTCCCTCGACCCGGCGATGAGCGAACGGGGGACGTACTGGTTCTCATCGTTCGGGCACATCAGCCATCCGAACGACATGGTCTCGCAATGGGGAACCGCCGGCAACGGTGAACTGAATGGTGATGGTGCCTGGTGGAAGACGATGCCCTGGACGGTGCCGGGTTGGCGACCGCTGCTTCTTCAGGATGACAGCCGCACTGATATGGCGATGCGGCTGGAAGGCGAAGTCATCCCCGCGCCGGGTGCGCTGCTGCCGCTGCTGACGATGATGGTGCTGAGTACATCAACCCGTCAGAGGC
>CBFGRU010000268.1:0-3745 GCA_965651255.1 uncultured Phycisphaerales bacterium | reverse complement strand
CCTGATTGTTGTTCTGCCCCTGCTGACCGCCCTGCCGCGGCTGGCCGCCATCCTGCATTCCCGGCGCGGGCTTTTCGCCTTCCTTCTGTTCCTTCTCCGCGCGCTCCTTGATCTTCTTTTCGTACTCGACCAACTCTTCTTCGCGGTACAGCTCGCGTGCATCCCGGTATTCCAGCGCCTGCTTCAGTCGCTGACGCACGCTCTGGAAGTTGGCCAGACGACGAACGGGAGAAAGACCGCTGCCCAGGTCGATGTGCAGCGCGGACTCGCCCGCCGCAATCACGCCGACACGGTTGTACTTCTGATCAACTTCCAGCCGCATCACCGCGCCCGTCCCGTTGATCCCGGGCGAACCCAGGGCCGGCAGATACACCGCCGTCACGCCGTTGCGCCACGCTTCGGTGATGGCATCCATGTCGTAGCCGTTGAACGCATCGCTCGCGCGCTCGAAGGCGTTTCCGCCCGAACTGCGCCCGACATACGCCAGGGTGCCCCAGACATCGATCAGGCCGGGCGTGATCGTCATCCCCTCGGCATTGATGCGGTTCGCACGGTCAGGCAGCGGAAACCCCGTCCCCACCCGCGTAATGCGACCGTTCTGAATGATGATGCTGCCGTTCTCGATGATGCGGCCATCCATCGTCATCACGCGCGCGTTCTCAATGACCGTCGCCGGCCGCTGGAACAACTGGGCGTCCGCCGAGTCAGCCGCCAGCAGACCCGCAGCACATGCCATCACCAGCACCGGACCCAGGCGATGTCCGACGTGGCCTTGCCGCTGGTATTCGGTTGTCTTGCTCATGCCGTACTGAACCCTCCCTGGTCATGGCCGATCGACCGGCGCGGACGACAGCCACTCCGTGCACGACCACCACCATACCTTGAACAGCGCCAATCCGCGAATGATGCACGATGTCGGCGATCTCCTGACCGAGAATCCTTCTTTTTTTCGCGCTGAAGGCCGATCCAGACCCAACGGGGTCCGAGAACTCGAATTGCCGGAATCCCACAGTTTTTCATTTGTTTGGTAAATATATGGTATATTCTGTCGGGTCTGGAGAAGATGGCGCATCCGGGTACCCGCAACCGGTGCAACCGACAGGAAATCACGCAATTCAAACAAACGATTGATTGACTTCGCCAGTCCTGGTCCGAACACTTCTCCCTTCATTCATGAGCGTCCCCGCTGCCGCCATTCCGACCCGTGAATCGTTGCTCGATGCCGCTGAAGCGCTCTTCAGCGAACATGGCTATGCCGCCGTCGGCGTGCGCGAGATTGCCGATCGCGCCGGCGCGAATGTCGCAAGCATCAAGTATCACTTCGGTTCCAAGCGCGACCTGTACATTGCGACGGTGCGTCGGGTCATGAGTCGGCCGCACATCACGCAGAAGTGGGACCTGCTTCGCGCCCCGGCCGAATCGACCGAAGATGCAGCGCTCCTGCTGGCGCAGTTCATCTATGGGTTTCTCTCCGAGGCGTGCAGCGCACCGGATGCATGCGGCTGCCTGATGGTCCGCGAATCGCTCCAGCCGAGCGAGGCGTTTGAATCGGTCATCAATGATGTCATCAGGCCGCAGAAGGCGCTCCTGGAACAAGTCATTCGACAACTGATGCCCGGTGCAACCGATGAGGAAATCGTGCGAACATCCTCAAGCGTTTTGGGACAGGTTCTGCACCTGCGTGTGTTTCATAAGTTCTATGAGCGGCTGCACGGCCGCACGCTGCGCGATCCGGCAGAAGTCCGGCTGGCGGCCTCGCACATCGTTCGCTTTTCGTTGCGTGCGATGAGGTTCGATGAATCGGCGATCAACGCCATCGTCGAACGCGGATGGCAGTCAACGCCAGCACCGAACCCATCGACCACTTCCGCGGCGGAGAAGGAGTCCACCTCGTGATGCATGGCACGAATCCCCTCGCCCTCGGCCTGATGCTGGGCATTTCGACGGTTTTCACCACGACCACGGCGACCGCTCAGCAGGGGCCGCCCCCCACGCCGGTTCGCGCGGATGCGGTGCAACTGCAGACGGTGCAGGAACATCGTCAGGTAACCGGTGAGCTGCGCGCGGTGGCGCGGGCGGCCGTCGCGACGAAAGAAGAAGGTCTCATCATCGAACTGCTCGTCAGCGAAGGGCAGTCAGTCGCGCGCGGGGAGGTGATTGCGCGGCTGGATGGTCGCAATCTCGCGCTCGAGCGCAATCGCCTCGAGGCCGAGGGTCTCGTCGCCGAGGCCACGGTGGCGGAGCGCGAAGCGCAGGTGATGCTTGATCAGAACGATCTTGATGCGGTGCAGCGGCTCGCGGGAAGCGGCGCATCGAACCCGCGCGAGCTGGCCGATGCCCAGGCAGCGCTGCGTGTGTCGCAGGCGCGCCTTCGCGCGGCTGAGCAGTCGCTCAAAGTCATCGAAGCGCAGCGCCAACTGCTGGATCAGCGCCTCAACGACATGGTCATCACCGCGCCTTTCCCGGGGGTGGTGACGCGCAAGCTCACCGAACTCGGAGAGTGGGCGCCGAAGGGATCCGCGATCGTCGAAGTGGTCGAGACCGATGTGTACGACGCCTGGCTCGATGTTCCGCAGCGCTTCGCGGAAGCGGCGCTTGCCAATCCCGTCCCGGTGGACCTCGTCGTGGAAGCGGTCAGCCGCACCTACCAGCAGATCACGCCGCGCGTCATTCCGCTGGTTGATCCGACGGCCCGATCCTTCCCCGTCGCAGCGCGCATCCGCAACGATGAGAATCTGCTCGCGCCGGGCATGTCGGTGATTGCGTACATCCCGCTGAATGAGCGGGCGGAGAGATTGACGGTGAGCAAGAACGCCGTGCTGCGCAACGCGACCGGACCGTACGTGCTGCTCGTTCAGCCGCAGGGTGATGAACAGCCGGCGGTGGCGGTTCCGATGCCGATTCGTCCGCTGTTTGAGATTGCCGGCCGCATCGTGATTGATCGCGGCGGCTTGAGCGCGGGCGACCTGATCATTACCGAAGGAAACGAACGTCTGTTCCCCGGCGCGCCGGTGCAGGTGGTCGATTCAGCAGATTCAGGGGCGCGAGATTCATCACGCGCCACCAACGGCCGTGATGGAACCGCCACCGGTTCCGAGGATTCCGGGCAGGGAGAGTAAGCGATGGACTTCATCGGAAGCGTTGTTCGACAGCCGGTCACGATCGCGGTGGGTGTGATTCTTATTCTGCTCGCGGGAATCGTGGCAATTTCGCGCATTCCCATTCAGCTCACGCCGAACGTGGAAGACACGATCGTCACCGTCACCACGTTCTGGGAAGGCGCAAGCCCCGATGAGGTCGAGCAGAACATCGTGGACAAGCAGGAAGAGCGCCTGCAGGGGTTGACCAGTCTTCGCGCAATGACGAGCGAGAGCGCGCAGAACCAGGGCACGATTCGCCTGGAGTTCAACGTCGGCATGACCAAGGAGGAAGCGCTCCGCGAGGTCAGCGACAAACTGCGCGAAGTGCCCAGCTACCCGGAAAACGTGGATGAACCGGTGATTGTCGCCAGCGACCCGCAGAACCGCGACTACATCGCGTGGATCATGTTCGCGACGACCGATCCCGATTTCGATGTGCGAACGCTGCAGGACTTCGCGGAAGACAACATCAAGCCGGTGCTCGAGCGCGTTCCGGGCGTCTCGGAGATTGGCGTGCTGGGCGGGCGCGAACGTGAACTGCAGATTCGTTTCGACCCGGTGCGGCTCGCGCAGTATCACATCACGCCCAGCGCGTTTGTCAGCGC
>CBFGRU010000267.1:0-3759 GCA_965651255.1 uncultured Phycisphaerales bacterium | reverse complement strand
CGGCGACGACGACGTGCGGCAAGACCCGCCAGGCCCAGCAGCGCCAGCGCGCCCGGTGCCGGAACCGCGGTTCCGTTCACCCGTGCGGCCACGGTGGTGCCGCTTCCTACGCTCCACGCGCCGAGGTTCGAGCGAAAGACCGTTGTGCCCATGATGCCCTGATCATTGTTGTTCCAGGCCAGCCACGAATCGGCGAAGCTGGAAGCAACAAAGAAATACTGCATGCCATCCTGGAGAACGGTTGACCCGCTGAAGTTGGCAACCGCGAGCGGGTTTGCATTACCAAAGGAGCCGAAGTCGCTCACCACGACTGATTCCAGCTCATTGCCCGGGACGCCGCCCGAGCTGTCGTACACCGTGATCGTGACACCGTTCGTTGAACCGGTCACAAAGCCCATGGCGAACTCGAGCGAGTCGAGAAAGAAATCACCGCCACTGACCGTAAAACCAAACCCCTGGTCAAAGTCTGTCCCGATCGGCGCCCCATCGGAAATCGTTGCCCCAGATCCGACGGTGTAACTGTCGCCCTGGCCGAAGTTATTGAACAGAACGTCAGCCGAAGCGGTGCCCGCACACAGCGCGAGCGCCCCCCCCGCCATGGTCAGAAGACTCATGCGATTCATCGTGATTCTCCTCTCAGATTCCTACGAAACCACTCCGCACGGGTGCAGACGGTGCGCCCGTGCCCACACCATGACTGTACAGTCAATCAACCGGTCTGCATACAAAAAGTATCGTATTTCGTCTGAATCGACACGAATGTTTGCCCATGTTCACAAGGGCCGGACCTGACGCATATCCAGTCGCGCTTCCATCACCGCGCGCATATTGCTGAGATACCACCGCCAACTGTCCGTTTCGTTGACCATGGCGAAATACGAATCTCGTCCATCGCGGAACGGCCCCTGTCGCAGCACCACGCGCGACCCCTGTTCAACCTCCGGCTCCACCGACCAGTACACCGGTGCGTGCATGTCTCCGGACGAGGGGAGCCAATCCCAGACGATGCGGCCGCCGGGGTCGTAGTCCAGAATTGCAATCGTCGTCTTCCGTCGAAACTTCTCATCCCACCCCAGAACGACTTCACCGCCCTGGCGCAGATCGATCCTCGCTGCGACCGGAAACCATCGCGTCAACCCGCTCGCGGTCGTCAGCAGCGCGAAGACCTCTTCATGGTGAAACGCTATCGTCTCTTCGAGTTCAATCCAGAGGCCATCATCTTCTTCGCGAATCACCGCACACCGCCTTTGTTTGGCTGCCAGTTCAAGTAACCGAGACCATGCCGACGGGCGCGCCCGCCTGCTCTTCGTGCCGGACCAGATCCTCCCACGTCTCACGGGCGCGAATCATCGTTGCCGACAATCCATCAACCAGTACCTCCGCGGGCAGCGGCATCGAGTTGTACCGGCTCGCCATCACCATGCCGTATGCTCCGGCGGTGTACACCGCCAGCAGGTCGCCGCGCTTCACCGGCGGCAGGGCTCGGTCTTTCGCGAGAAAGTCACCCGATTCGCAGATCGGTCCGACGACATCAGCGGTAATCAATCCGGGCAGGTCCATCTCCTTCGCGCGCTTCGCTGGCAGGTGCTCAGGATTGACTTCAACCGGCCAGATGAAGTGGAACGCATCGTAGTGACACGGTCGAATCAGTGCGTTCATCCCGGCATCGCAGATGATGAACGTCTTTTCACCGCCTCGTTTCACATACTCCACGCGCACCAGCAGGATGCCGGCATTCGCAACAATCGTGCGCCCGGGTTCAAGCACAATCTGCAGCCCATCTTCGACGCGCTTCTGCAAGAGCGGAACGATTCGCTCGGCATAACGTGCCAGCACCGGCGACTGCTGCGATTCATAGTCGGCGCCGAACCCACCCCCCAGATCAAGCATCGTAATCGTGTGCCCCTGGGCTTCGAGCTCATCGATCAGGGCGAGTGCCTTCGTGATTGAATCAACATACGGGTCAATCGAGTACACCGGAGAACCGATGTGCAGGTGAATCGCGCGCAACTGGCAATGCTCATCATGCCCATACGAAGCGAAGAACGCCTTGGCCCGCTCGATATCGACGCCGAACTTCGTTTCCTTCTTCCCCGTCGACGTATAGCGATGTGTCTTCGGGTCCACATCGGGATTGACCCGCAGCGCCGCGCGGCAGGTGGTGTTCATCGATCGTGCGATGCGGCTGATGTTCTCAAACTCTTCTTCGCTCTCAACGTTGAACCAGCCCAGTCCCTGCTCGATCGCATACCGAATCTCTCGTTCAGTCTTGCCGACGCCTGCGTACACGCATCGCGCGGGGTCAGCGCCGGCGCGGATCGCGCGGAACAGCTCACCCCCCGAAACGACATCCATCCCAGCGCCGCGTTCGACGAGCGCGCGGCAGAGAGCAAGGTTCGAGCTGCTCTTGATTGAGTAACAGATCAACGGCCTGAGCGGAGCGAACGCCTCCACCAGCCGGTCATAATGCCCAAGCAGCGTTGCCTTTGAATACACATACACCGGCGTTCCGACATCATGCGCAAGTGCAGTCAGGGAAACATCCTCGGCGAACAACTGCCCGTCCCGATAGTGAAATGAATCCATGTAAGAACAGTCCTTCCAAAGGGCCGATTGTACTCACGCTGCACCGATGGGCGTTTACTCCCCAGCCCCGATCCCCAGCGGTCGAACCTCCACCTTCGGCTCCGTCCACGTTCCGACGACCTGGTACTTCATGAGTGAATCGGTGATCGCCCCGAAGAGATCGCCCACCGCACCGAGTGCCCCCTGCAACCGTTCCAGCGGGCCTGCGTTCAGCCGCAGGTTCAGGTTTGAATCGAAGTACACTTCGCCCTCCCCCCGAGCCGCAACGAGGCCGCTCACCATTTCGAGTTTGCGCAGCAATACCCGCGCGCCTTCGAGTGTAAACTCGAACTTCCCCGTGTCCTTCCCTTCCGACGACTTGCTCACATCCAATGCGGAAGCCAGAGAACTGATGATGGGCACATTGACGAAACGGCCCTGCGTGATGGTCGTGCTGCCGCTTCCAGCCAGCGTCTCGGTCAGTTGCGCTGCATCAAGGGCTGCAGTTCCCTGAAGGTCCACCCGACCGGCGTACTTCGGGGTTTCACCGGGACTGCGCAGGGCCTCTTCAATGCGAACGCCCTGAACGTCGTACGTCAGCGACGTCAGCAGCGCTTCTCCCAACTGCATCGTTCCGTTTGCCTGGACGGTCCCCCCCATCAGGCCGGCGATGAGGTAATCCAGAGTCACAACCTCACCGGAAAGGTGAGCGCGCGCATCAATGGACTGGACCGGAAGCACGTACTCGCCCATCGCAAGGCGTGCGCCATGTACTTCCAGTTCCGCACTCACATCATTCGCCGCGGGGTCATCCAGCGATGCGCGGCCCGAGAGCGCAAGATGAACCTCGCCGGCAATCTCATACTGCTCGATGAGCGCCTGAAGCGGTGGCGGGAGATGCGCGATGGCATCCGCATTGATTGACGTCTCCAGCGTCGTTCGCTCGAGTTCCACCGCCCGCGTATCAAGATTCACTTTGCCGTTCAGGCGCAACGCAAATAATCCCTCGCGCTCGAAAATCGTATCGAGCGTATGCCAGCCCTCGGCCTCTTCGCCGGACTTCAGATCGAACGTCAGGTCATTCAGAACCATTGTCTGTTCAAAGGCAGGATCGGTGTACTCCACTGCACCTCTCAGAATGGAGATCTCGCGAATGTCAAAGACATCGCTGAGTACGGTCGATCCGCCATCTTC
>CBFGRU010000266.1:0-3847 GCA_965651255.1 uncultured Phycisphaerales bacterium | reverse complement strand
AGGGCTCACTTCAACACCATCTGCGGAATCCGACTGCATTGTTCGGCGGAGAGGATCGTGCGCAATCGGCGCAGCGTGGTGGCGTTCAGCTCGCCGCGGTCGTAGCGTGCCTGTTCCTGCCGGGTGATTCGCTCCGCCCAGGAGGCCGCGGCCTCTTCATCCATCATTCGCGCGCTGTTGTCGTAGCGCATGTCACGGTCGGCCTTGGTGATTTCAATCAGAACATCCGACAATGCGCGGTGGGCGGCGGTGTGCTGGGTAATCAGCGACTGAATCTGCGTGCGTTGTGCATCGGTCAGATCGCGCAGCGCGAGTGCCCGTTCAAGCACGGGGGCGGCATCGATCGGGTCGGGGTATACCTCGGGGTACAGCGTGCGGCGGACCTGCTCGCTGAATCGCTCGCCAGCCGGGCCGGGAAGCGCCTGCGCGATGGCCTCGGTGGTTCGTTCGTTCAAGTCATTGAGCTTCACATCGACGGCATTGACCACGGCATCGGCGGCGGCCCAGTCCTGCTGGTACGCCTGCATCGCCGCGACATCGCGCTGCTCTTCCGCCGAGTACAGCCGCTGCCCGCGGAATGCGACCACATCGCGCTGCTGAATTGCGCGCTGCCGGTCGGTGAGAAGGGGAATGCTGCTGCGATCATGCTCAACGATGGCGCTGTTGATGGCGCGCCAGTCGTCGGCCGAAAGGTTCAGCCGATGAAGAATGTCCATCGGTTCGCTGCTGCCGCGATGTTCCCACCCGAAGGCGGCTGCGCGGAGCACGGCGCGCTCCCGCGATCGGCGAATCTGGTCGAACGAACGGGCCTGCGCTTCGCTGAGAATGGCGAGCATCGATTGCAGGAACGATTCATCCACCGCGCGCAGCACATCCCGCGCGCGGGCACGGGCGGCGTCGATCGCCTTTACCGCATCATCAGTCACCGGCGGTGTGTTCATCGCCTGCTGCGCGGGGGTGAGTATCTGCTGCACTTCACTCCGACTGCGTTCGTCGTATTCGCTGGTGTAGTCCTGGTGCAGCAGGGTGATGATGTCACGCTGATCGGGCGTTGCGCCGAGGCGGCTGAGCCAGCCGTTCAACACCGTGCCGTCAATGGCGCGCGGCAGGTAGGGATCGATCGAGTGCGGCCGCGACATGATGATCGTTTCGTTGATGCCCGCCTCATCGTGATGATTCGTCGCGGAAATCAGCCCTTCCCAGTAGTCACTCTGGCTCGAGAGTCGAAGTTCTTCGGGCGAAAGGCCGTGGTAGCCGACGAGTTCGGCCTCACCGGCTTCACCCACGAGTGAATACAACTCGCTGGTATAGCGCTGCGAAGTTTCGTTGCGCTTCGTCTGCAGTTCCTGGATCGACTGCCAGTACGTCTGCTGCGCTTCCGCGTTCATCGCATTGCCGAAGGGGCCGCCGGCGTTCTGTGCGGTGTGTTCATCGTGCAGCGATATCAGCCGATTGTTGATCGACTCCACCTCTCCCATGTAGCTGTTGCGCAACTGGCTGATCGCTTCGCGCTTCGTCGCGAGGGATTCGACGCTCAATGCCCGATCGAACAATCGCTCGAGTGATGAATGATCCGGGAAGAACGATGGGTAAAGCTGCGCCTGCACCATGCGTTTGAACGAACCCGCATACGGAGCGGGAAGGGACGCTTCAATCTGGGCCGCAGCGCTGCGCGTCAGGGCGAGAGACTCGCGCGCGATCTGCTGCGCGGGCTCCATCGCCTTCTGCATCGTCTCGAACACCGAGTTCTGAATGCGGTTGATCTCCTCGGGATCGGCGTTCTCATCGAACTGCATGCCGCTGGCCATCGCGGTCATCGCATCGAACATCTTCATGATGCCTTCGATGCTCTTCTCTTCCAGGTCGCGCATCTTCGCGGTGTACGCGTTTTCCCAGGAGATCAGCAGCGGATCGACGTTGGCATCGATCTCGGCGGGCAGTTGCAGCAGCTCGACGATGTCCAGCAGCTCGATCTGCTCGGCCTGCTGCATTTCGATGCCGAGCTGAAAGTATTCGCGCTCGCGAAGTTTCTTCACCCGGTCGAGTCGCTGTCGCTGATCTTCACGCATGATCGGATCGAGCGAGTTGAAGAACTCAAGGTCCAGCGATTTGAACCGGGCGCGCACGCGCTGACGCTCGCGCAATACTTTCTCGATCGTGTCGCGCGAAGGCATCATGCCGCCCGCATCTTCAAACTCGCGCATGTCGCGCATGAACTGCGCGACTTCTCGCTCGCGCAGCGTGCGGTACGACTCCTTGTAATCCTCGTGCGCGCTCTCGGCGGCAATGAGCTGCCCGTGGTCGAGCCGCATCATGCGCGCGTAGCGATAGAACTCGCGGCTGGTGATCGGGGGAACGAGGATTTCATCCGCCGGTTGTGCGGCCGGCCGCGGGCCGAAAAGTGTGCCCACGATGACAACCGTGAGGAGGATGACGAGCCGCGACGTGCGCGCGACCGGGTGCGCTGCGCCCGGATGAAGTGTGGTCAGTGCGTTCATGAATGTATCCCCTGTCTTTCATCGAACCAGTCGTGTCAATCCGCCCCACGTGCTGCACCGGCGCGGGTGCAGCAAAGCCGGTCACATCGCTGAGCCAAGGCCGATCATGCGCCGCCACGTGCTGATCTGGCCGAGGTGCATCATCTGGTGGTTGTTGGCCATGAAGTTGATGACAATCCCCATGGTCGGAAAGATCTCCTTGAATCGTCCTTCCGCGGGGTTGTCGCGTTCGAGTACATCATCAGCTTCTTCGCGCAGGAATTCGGCGAGCGCGCGGTAGCGATCAAGGTAGTGGGCCACCAGCTCTTCTTTGCCGGGGTACTTCGACGGATCGTTCTCACAGACTGCACCGGCCTTGAAGCGGTCCTCCCACCCTTCCTTCGGTTTGGTGAGTTCCGGGCGACCCATGAGCTTGAAAATGTGATCGGGGTACAGCGAGAGATGCCCGATGTTGAACGCCGGGTGATTCAGATTCGGCACTGGTGAGTGCGCGAACTTTTCCGCGGGAATGTCTTTCAGGAGGGCTTCGCCATATCCGAGCGTACGGTCCATGCACGCAACGATGGTGGCCATGGCGGGGTTGTTCTGGGTGATGGTCATGTTGATGCTCGTTCCTTGTTCGGATGGCGTTGATGATGGTGCAGCGCGCGCCCCGCGCGGTGAATGGTGCGGTTCGCGCGTGCGGGGCGCGAGTACGGGTGATGATACACCAAGGCATGCGGAAACCGGTCCGCGATCTTTCACCCGCCGATGTAACGATCGTACAGCGATCGCGCCTGTTCCGGCCGGGTGATGTTCGTGAAGATTGCGCGGCCATCGGGAAACAACGTCAATTCAACGTTGCGGCCGCCTTCGCCCGGCTCGTGCGCCAGCTCGCCGCGCAGCAGAAACCCATTGGCGGTAAACGAACCGTGCGGTGCCAGCCGCGCCGCGATCGGCGCAAGATCAAGCATCGGCGGTGCGCCCGTCACGCCGGCCGCGGGGTTCACCTGCACCGCGCCGCGGCCGCAGAGCGTCGTGATGGCGCTGCCTGCTTCGCCGCGCAGGTAGTCAAAGCGTCGCTCGGCGCAGCAGGGGCAATCATCCCGCCGCGCGCCAGCGAGGTGCATTCGACGAGTCTCATTTCGCCAGACATCGATCGACAGCAGCGACCGATCGACCGCATCCATCGCCCCGATGAGGAGCTTGATCGCCTGCACCGATTGGTGGTGCGCAATCAGGCCGACCGCCGAGCCAAGAACGCCAGCGGTATCGCAGGTGGGGGTCGACCCGGCAGGCGGCGCCTCGGGAAACAGGCAGCGCAGACACGGCGTTGCTTCCGCGGCCGACCAGCGGACCGAGCCGCCCGT
>CBFGRU010000265.1:0-3849 GCA_965651255.1 uncultured Phycisphaerales bacterium | reverse complement strand
CATGACATGGAGATCATCAGCTACGTCGTCGAAGGAGCGATCGCTCACCAGGACAGTCTTGGTCACGGCGCAACCCTTCGGCCGGGCGAGGTACAGGTGATGAGCGCGGGAACGGGGATCGAGCACAGCGAGTTCAATCCGCTGAAGGATCAACCGCTGCACCTGCTCCAGATCTGGATCATGCCTCGCGCCAAGGCGCTTCCCGCTCGGTGGGATCAGAAGGCCTTTCCGCTGGAAGACCGCCGCAACCGCTGGCGAGTTCTGGTCTCTGAAGATGGTCGTGATGAATCACTCACGATTCAGCAGAATGCACGACTGCTCGGCACCTTGATCGATGCGGGCAGGGAAGTCGCTTGCACGCTCGAACCGGATCGACACGCCTGGGTGCAGGTCGTACGGGGCCGCATCACCCTGCTTGGCGAAACGCTGAACGTCGGCGACGGAGCAGCCATCAGCGCGGAAGAGAACTTCACCATTCGGGCGGATGATGAAGAGGCGGAAGTGCTTCTCTTCGATCTGGCGTGATGGAAGAGTCAACGAACCACGACCGTGATGGAGCGCGAGCATCGAGTTCACCGCAGGTCCCCGCGTCATCACGGTCGCAGCTCGTTCTGTTCCCACCTGCCCGCCGGGTCTACCATTGCGACCCTTCTCCGCAAAGGATTTCGCCCGCATGCACTTTGAAACCCATCAGCCCGTGATTGATGATCTCGAGGCGCGGATCTTAACCATCCGCGACTCTCTTTGACTTCGATAAGAAAGTCGTCAAGCGAGCGGAACTGCAGCAGCGAATGGAAGCAGCCGACTTCTGGAACAGCCAGGAGCAGGCGCAGAAGACCATCGCCGAATACAAACTGCTGAAGGCCCAGACCGAACCGCTGGAGGAAGTCATCAGCGAGTTCGAAGATGCGTGCGTCGGCTATGAACTGGCGAAAGAAGCGGGCGACAACGATCTTCTGACCGAAGCGGATGAATCACTCTTCAAACTTCAGCAGAAGATGGAGAAGGTCGAGCTGCAATCACTGCTGAGCGGCAAGCACGACCACCGCAACTGCTTCGTCGCGATTCAGGCGGGTGATGGCGGCACCGAAGCCGATGACTGGGCGAGCATGCTCGAGCGCATGTACCTCTACTACTGGGAACAGATGGGATGGAAGGCGGAAGAAATCAGCCGCATCCCCGGGACCGAAGTCGGCATCAGCGAAGTGTCGTACCACATCAAAGGTCCGTTTGCCTACGGCTACATGTCGTGCGAGCGCGGCACGCACCGGCTGGCCCGCGTTTCTCCCTTCAACGCCCAGGGCAAACGGCAAACGAGTTTCGCGACGGTCGATGTCACGCCCGAGTTTGAAGAGACGGACATCGAAGTGCCGGAGAAAGATCTGGAAATCACCGCCTTCGCGCGCTCGAGCGGCCCCGGCGGGCAGAACGTGAACAAAGTCGCCTCCGCGATCCGCCTTGTGCACAAGCCGACCGGCATCATGGTCGTGAGTTCAACCTACCGCGATCAGGCGCAGAACAAGAAACAGGCGCTCTCAATCCTCACTGCGAAGCTCGAACAGATCGAAGAGGAACGCCGGGCAGCGGAACTCAACGAAGCAACGGGTGGCAAGGTTGATCGCGGCTGGGGCACGCAGATTCGCTCGTACGTCATCTACGACAACCGCGTGAAGGACCACCGCACCGGCCACGAAGTCGGCAACCCGCAGACGGTGCTCGATGGCGATCTCGAAGGGTTCATTGATGCGGAACTGAAACGAAGACGCGCGGAGCGCGAGCACGCGAACGCGTAATTTGCAGAGTCGATCCGCGCAGGAATCGATCTTACAGAGAACATCTCGTCATCGTCGGATGATCGACTGCCTCGGGATACGGTGAACGATGGCGAGTACCGGCTCGGGCGTCTGCCGATCCAACACAACCGTTGCAGCGAGATCGTTTATAACGACGTTTAAGCGGAGATCATCGGGCGGTGCGTTATCGGCGTAGAAAACATACACGCGCCGGTATGTCGCCCCACGGGGATCGTGCTCGAACCGTGCCGTAGCCGCATACACATCACTCGTCTGCCCATGCCGGTCAAACGACGCCTCCGCGATTCCCATCTCGTGTTGCACCATCGCGTTGTATGCAAGCTGCCGTGCGTCTTCGCGCGAGTGACCGGCTGCCTCCACAAACGCGTCCGTCAGCAACAAGTGCAAGTTTGATCGCCGCCAATCAAGCACAGGCACGTCAGCATGTCGAGTCGCGTCACCACGCAGATTCCAGCGATCACGAAGCGTCTCAACACAACTATCTGCTTCACGATCCAGATACCCGATCGCGGTAAAGCCATCATGAATCTTCTTCAGGAACGACTCCGCATGGACTCCATCGAGCGGGAGTTCGGACAGTTTCGGTTGTCCGTTAACCTGCTCGCGACGTTTCTGAAGCTGTGCCTCATCAAAGTTCGGATCCATCCCCATCTCAGCAGCCAGCAGTGACGCGAGGACAGGCGCATCATCATGGCCGATGCCTATGCCGCGCAATGCATCGGTCAGCATTTCCACGCCGCTGCTCGTCCCATACTTCGGATGATCCGTATACCACTGATCCGGCGCGATTCCCATCATCGCCAAAGCGAAGTCGGCTAATTGTCGCGCTTCAGGAAGCGGCGCGCCGAGCCGCCGAAATCCATCAACCAACACATTCGAGGGCGGCGATGTTCGCCAAACGAGCACGGTTCGCCGGTGATCGGGCGGCGGATCCTGGGCGTGGATTGTATGAACAGCATTCGCCCATCCGATCCACTTTCCGATGCAGAAGATCTGCCCGCGTACTGCTTCACCAGTCACGGAACCCGCCAACAAGACAATCAGTGCCAACCGCAAACACATCGTCATGGTACAGACCTCCATCAATGCCATGATAGATGAATCCTGAGCTCGGCTCCGCGCGTCGTCGGCCTTCCTGTCGAAGCTGAAATCCCATCCCCGTCCCTCCCAACAAGTTGGGGAACCTTCGCGCGACCCCCGGAACCCCCGGAATAGGCATCTACGGGAGCTCTCCTATGCAACGACCGAACCTGCACCTCAAAGAACGCACCGAACGCGTGGTCAACCGCCTCGACCCGGGGAGTGACTGGCGGGCGTGGTCGCGTCTTGGCGCGTGGTTCTTCGCGCTTGTATCGCTCATCCCTCTTCTCGGCATCGCGCTGAGCAACACCGCGAGCGGCGAGTTCTTCGCGACGACCGTCGATGGCGCCCGTCACACCATCTGGGGGCTCAACTACGACAATTCGTTCGGCCCGGCGCTGCTCTGGAGCGAGATCATCCTGATCAGCGCCGCGATCGTCGGCACGCTCCTGCCCATCCGCAAGTTCCGTCGCTGGGGGCACGGCCTCCTCATCGCATGGGCGGGCCTCTGGACGCTCGGCGCGTGGCAACTCGCGACGATCAGCCCGACCGGCTGGGGATTGCAGGCGATCGTGATGACCGCGCTCTGCGGCTGCACGATTCACCGGGCCATGTCCGGTCGTCGCACGCGGTATACACCATCGGTCGCGCCGACGCCGAAGAAAGTTGCCCCGGCCATCGAGCCGCCGCATGCCTCACTGTGCGATGAGCATCATGAGGCCGATGAACAGTTGAATCGCGCCAGACTCTTCGTGCAGCAGGGTGTCGAAACGGCAAGGAGTATGGTGAGGAACTCCGCCCCGGCCGCGAAGAAGGCAGCCGTAAAAGTCGCCGATGCGAGCAAGGCCGGGTACCGCGCATTTCGCGACCAGTTCAAGTCAAGGCCTCAGACGTCAACGCAGACCGAAGCCGTGTGAGTGGGGCTTGTTGATGCCTGAACAGACAGGGCGAAGCC
>CBFGRU010000264.1:0-3868 GCA_965651255.1 uncultured Phycisphaerales bacterium | reverse complement strand
AACCATCGACCGTTGCCGTCCCTGCAGTCGGCGCGAGATACCCAGCCAGCATTCTGATCGTGGTCGATTTTCCCGCCCCGTTCGGTCCGAGAAAGCCGACGACCTTTCCGCGTGGAATTGACGCTTCCAGCGCATCGACCGCGACGGATCGGCCGTACATCTTGCTGAGGCGATTCAGTTCGATCATCCAAGTGCCTGGCTGCGGATCAGAAGGTCGGTCAGAGTAACGCGAAGAGTCTTTCCATCGACCCTCTCGGGGGGGATTCTGGAAACATGCACCGCGATGTCAAGCATTGATGCCACAGGAACTTGCTGTTGTTCGGCGGGGAGTCTGCTATGATCATCGTGGGTTTCAATTCGTCAGCGGGATTCATTCCGTCACTCATGTCTCAGAAACTCCCACGCCTGCTGCTGGTGCCTGGACGTAGCGAGATAACGCCCGAACAACGGGCTGCGCTTGAGCGCGCCTTCACCGTGGTCGATGCTGCCTCGGCAAGTCTCCAGACGGCGGGCGATGACTGGACACTCGTGCAGGCCGGCGCAAACGCGGAGTCTACCCGAGATGGTTCCCTTTCGCTGTACGCGATTGCCAGCATCGGCTCGAGTGGCGAGGTACTCTGGACCTCGCCCGCGTTTGAATCGCTGCCCGATGCAGCCCGCCTGACCCTGATCACTCGGGCGGGCGAACAGGTGGCGAACTGGCGCGCATCCGGTGAATCAACCTCGAGCACGCCCAACGTCACAAAGATCGACTTCACCATTGATGATCACCAGTACGACGCCATGCTCGTACCGGTCACCGAACAAGGTGAGATCCGTGCCTACGGCCTGGTGCGTCACCACCTTTCTGCCGAAGAAGCCGCGCGTGCACTCGCGATCGATGAGGCCGGGCTGGGCCTGCTCCAGTTCAATGCCGATGAACTCGCGGAGCTCAACTCCTTTCAGCGATTGAAACGGCTTGAATCGCAGGTTGTGCGATTCGTCAGCGAATTGCTTGGGTTTCAATACTTTGAGGTTCGCCATCTCAGCCGAAAGTCGCGGCGACTTGAGCTCGTGATAACCCAGGGCATCAAACCGCTGAAAATTGGTGAGTACCTTTACGCCGAAGCAGCCGGTCAGGGGATTTCCGGGTATGTCGCCACCACTGGGCGGAGCTACCGCTGCCCGGATACTTCCATCGACTCCAGGTATCGGGAAGGACTCGACGGCGCTGCCAGTTCGCTGACCGTTCCGCTGATGATCGCGGGCCGGGTGACCGGAACGTTGAACGCCGAATCGCTTCTCCCGGATGCATTCTCGGAAATCGACCGCCGTCTTGCGGAGCGATTCGGAGTGTATCTCGCCATTGCGCTCAACATGCTCGATCTTCTGGTCGCCGATCGCTGCGCCACGCGCGAGAACATTGCGCAGAGTGTGCAGGATGAAATCGCACGGCCGCTCGACCGCATTCGTAAATCCGCTGCGGCGCTGCTTGCCGATGCTGAAACCTCCGCTCCCATGCGCCGCGCCATGGAAGAAATCATCGAGTCGGCGGACACCGTCACCCGCCGCGTCGAATCGTGTCGCTCCGGCACACGGTCACTGCTCGGCGTTGATCAGACTCTGCAGCAGACCGAGACGATCACGTTGTTGCAGAACAAACAGGTACTCATCGCCGATGACGATTCAAACATCCGCGAGGAAATGGAATCCGTCCTGAAGAAGGCCGGGTGTCAGGTCGTCGCCTGCACCACCGGCAACGAAACGATCGAGGCCCTCGACTCCGCACGGGCCGGCGAAAAGCACTTCGACCTTGTTGTCACCGATGTCAACATGCCTGACCGCAACGGATACGAAGTCTTCTGTGCCGCCAAGAACGTCTCCGACAAGCTGCCCGTCATTCTCATGACCGGCTTCGGTTACGATCCGCATCACTCCATCGTCCGTGCGAGTCAGGAAGGTCTGCAGTGCTTTCTCTTCAAGCCCTTCCGCGCGCAGCAGTTGCTCGAAGAAGTCCGTCGCGCTCTGGTCCCTGCGACCGAGAAAAGTACGAACGGCCAGGATCTCGACTCACCCAGCTGAGGCAATGAGTACGCGCGGCAGATCTTCATGATCTTTCAGCACCGCATCGCCGATCAAGCCGCTGCGCTGTGCGATTGCCCGCGCCTCATCACCCGTCCGGGCCGCAATCTCCACCGCCAGCAGACCGCGCGGTTTCAGCCGGTTGAGCGCGTCTGTGATGATCGGCTCAACGAATCTCAGGCCGTCCGCGCCGCCGCGCAGCGCCCGCGCCGGTTCATGGTCTTTCACGTTCGCCGCCACCTCGTTCCACTCATCATCCGGAATGTACGGCGGGTTCGAGGCGATCACATCAAACCGCTCCCCTTCCACCAACGGTTCGTACAGTGAGCCCAGCCGAAACTCGATGCGATCCGCCACACCATGCCGCTCCGCGTTGCGCGCCGCCAGTGAGAGAATCGCCTCATCAACATCCGTCGCCACGATGGTCGCGTTCGGCAACCCCAGCAACAGCGATACCGCGATGCAACCGGTCCCCGTCCCGAGATCAAGCATGCGCCACGGCTCATCCCGCCCGCGCTGCTTCAATTCGTGCAGCACATGTTCTACCAGCGTTTCGGTGCTCGGTCTCGGAATCAGCGTCTCGCGCCCGACGTGGAACGGCCGCGTGAAGAATGTCTCCTCACCGAAGAGATACTGCAGCGGCTCGTGATTGGCCGCCCGCTTCAGGAGCGCACGCAGCGTCCCCAACTCCTCGGCGCTCGCCGGGCGGTCCACTTCCATGTACAGCCGCAGCCGTTCACAGCCGATCGTGTGCGCGAGCAGTTTCTCCGCCACGACGCGCGGGCTTTCCACCCCGCGCTGCATGAGGAAGTCACTCATCCACCCGAGCAGGCGGCGGGTCGTCCACTTCTCATCTCGAACAGGCGTCCCAGGGGCCGGCGGGTGTGAGGTCATGCCCGATTCTAGCGGAACATTCACGGACGCTGCAGCCGCCGCGCGCTACGATGCCGTTCAACCAACAACGAACCTGCGACCGCACCAATGACCATGACGAACCTGAACGTGAGCATGCTGGAAGAAGTTCTCACCCGCGCGAAAGCAGCCGGCGTTTTCGCGGCCTGCGAACTGGCCGAAGGACGCCTCAACTGTCGCGCGCTCAACGCTGCGGAAGAGGCCTGGTACCGCATCGAACCCGATGCCGGCCGCTGGTACGTTTCGCTCATCACGCCCAACCGCTGGCTGAGCGAATCCATCGAGGCCGACCTCATGCACCACGGCGATCCCATCGAGGAACTCATCGAAGAGGAACTCATCGAACTCGGCATCGATCGCGGACAGCCCCGGGTCGAGCACTATCGCAGCGACGATATGCTCTACACCTTCCGCACCCCTCTTCCCTTCAGCGGGGGCCTGGCCTTCAGCGATGGAGATGCCGACCTCATCAACGAAGCAACCACCTACCTCCTCGCCTACGAAGCCGCCTTTCGCGAGCTGGGCGATATGGATGTCGATGAACAGGATGAGTAACTCGGAAGGATGACTCAGCGCCATGCGCATCCTCATGCTGGGGTGGGAATTTCCGCCATTCATCACGGGCGGCCTCGGAACCGCGTGCTACGGCCTCACCAAGGCCCTCGACCGGCACGGCGTTGATGTCCTCTTCGCGCTCCCCAAAGCAGTCGATGCCTCCACCAGCAGCCACGTCAAACTCATCGCCCCCGGAAACCCCGGAACCCCCGGAAGCGGAAACCCCGCCCCCGGAACCCCAACCCCCATCACCGCGCCCCCTTCCGGTGCCACCGAAACCGAAGTCGTCGAGCACCGGGTCGGTCGCCCTGAACTGGTACGGCGGAGGCCCCACGCGGCC
>CBFGRU010000263.1:0-3876 GCA_965651255.1 uncultured Phycisphaerales bacterium | reverse complement strand
CACCGAGCAGCGCCTGACCGCCCAGTGCGACGAATCGCAACGGCCGATACGGGCGCGGCCGAAATGCGGACAACGCCAGCGGAACACTGAAGACAGCGGTGAGATAAAGAGGCAGCACGATCGGGTCGCTCGCGGCGCGATGAAGCAGCAGCGGTGTCCCGTACGCCGCGATGAGCGTGAGCACACCGATCGTGAGCGATCGGGCGCGCAAGGTCAGTGCGAAGCCCGCCGAAGCCACCAATGCCATCAGCAGCCAGGCCGCAAACTCCGGGAGCAACGGGTACCACATCGCCGTGGCGTACGCGGTCAGGAACCACACGCCGAGACCTGCCGAAAGCAGGCCGACGGCTGCGGGTCGGCCCCATTTGCGCAGCGTGTACTCGCCGCCCCCGATCAGTACACCGCCGAAGAGTGCCAGCGAGATGCAACGGATCGTCGGCGAGAGCATGCCCCACAACCCTGCATCAAATGCCAGTTTCGCAAGAAACCCGGCACCGATCACCACCACGAGCGAGCCGATCCACGCCATCCAGCGCCCCGCGATCAGGTTCTCCAACGTGTGTGAGTCGAAGGAGATGGCGAGCGAGCGCGACGCCTTCTCCTTCGCGGGCTTGAAAAGTCGCGCCGTGGCGGAACGCTTCGCGCTCGTCAGTGTCGGTGGCGCGAGTGGCTCCGGAGTGGATTCTGGAACCACCACCGGGCGCGGTGATGTCGGTGGCACCGGCCCGATGGCCGATGGCGCGGTTGCACGATCGGGCGGGGCGGTGGTGGAGAGGTTCAGATGATGCTCGATGTTCTCGAGTCGCGCCTCAATTCGGGTGATGCGAGCGATCAGCGTCACGGTGTCCATAGGCCTGCTCCATTCGCAACCGGGGTCTGCCGGTGGGAATATAATTAGTATATACTAACTTATTGGGCGAGGCAAAAAGTCATCCGAAGAGAGTTCAGCCGGTCGGCAGGAATCGGGCCAGGGCCGGATGAGCGGGATCGAGTTGGATCGCCCGCCCGCTGAGCGCCGATGAGATGACTGCGCGGTCCGGTGTCCGGCCGGTCGAGTGAGATGCAGGGTCGCAGCATCTTCCGGCGGTGAAGTGCCGTACAATCTTCCCCCGACCTTTCGGGGTGAGAGTTCGGTTGTTCGCCAATCCTTCCATTGCAATGGAGCCCCATTCATGTCGATCGCTGCCGGCCAGCCCGCCCCTGACTTCACTCTGCAGACCCAGGACAACGAGAACTGGACCCTTGCCGATCATCGCGGCAAGCGTGTGGTGCTCATGTGGTATCCGCTGGACTGGAGCCCGACCTGCGAGAGCGAGAACTGCAAGCTGGGGCAGACCATTCCCGTTGCGAACGATGCGAATACGGTGGTTGTCGGCATCAGCCGCGATTCAACGTGGTCACACAAGGCATGGAAGAGCGCGAAGAAGATCAATCATGATCTGCTTGCTGACCCGATGCTCGAGGTGACCAAGCAGTACGGTCTGCAGCACCCGAAGGCGCCGTTCATCAGTCACCGCGCGACGGTGATTGTCGATCGCGATGGCAACGTCGCATGGACCCAGATTCAGGAAAACACCGGCGAGGAACGCGACTGGAACGCGGTGCAGCAGGCCCTCGCCAAGGTGAAGTAATCCCCATAGCCCCACATTTATGTGGGGTCACCGCCCGACGTCATCAGGCGCCCATCACGGCTGCAACCGTTCGAGCGACCACTCACTCGAACTGGTTGATGCGCGCGAAAACCGCAGCCGGTCGTGCAGACGACCCGGCCGGCCCTGCCAGAACTCGATCGCGCGCGGCGTGAGCAGATAGCCACCCCAGGTTGTGGGCATGGGAATCGGCGGGCCGCCTTCGGGGTACTGTTCCATGAGCGCGGCGAACTTCGTTTCGAGCGATTCACGATCGGGAATCGGTGCGCTCTGCGCACTCGCTGCAGCGCCGAGTTGGCTCAGGTAGGGGCGCGTGCGGAAGTACGCTTCGCTCTCTTCGCGCGGAATGCGCGCGGCCGTGCCGTCGATGCGGATCTGCCGGTGCAGCGGCGCCCAGAAAAAGAGCAGCGCCGCGTTCGGATTCTTCGCAAGGTCCTCACCCTTCCGGCTGGCGTAGTTCGTGAAGAACGTCAGGCCCGCGGCGGAAATGTCCTTCACCAGCACCATGCGGTTCGACGGCCGGCCGTGCGGATCGACCGTCGCGAGCGCCATCGCGTTCGCATCGGGAATCTTCGCGTCGATCGCCTCCGCCAGCCACGCGCGGCATTGGGCGATCGGGTCGCGATTGACATCGGATTCAAGCAGTTCGCCTCGGTCGTAGTGCTCGCGCAGGTGGTAGAGGGACATGTGAGTCAGTCCTTCCCGCCCGTGCCGTCACCGGGTTCGGTCATCGAGCGCGGGTCGAGGAGTGCATCAAGGCGCCTGGGTTCGACGAGTTTGTGTTCGAGCACGTACTCGCGCACGGTCTGACCGGTGCGGAACGCCTCCTTCGCGACCTTCGCGGCCGCGTCGTAGCCGATTTCGGGCGCGAGCGAGGTGCACATCATCAGCGACTTCTCGACCGTGCCCTCCGCGATCGCCTTGTTCACCTCGAGGCCGTCAAGCAGCTTGTCGACGAACACATGCGAGGCGTTCGCGAGCAGCGCGATCGATGATTGCAGATTGTCCGCCATCATCGGCATCGCGACGTTCAATTGCAGAAGCGAGCCGACGCCGCCGAGTCCGCCGGTGGTGATCGCCGCGTCGTTGCCGATCACCTGGCAGGCGACCTGCACGAGCGATTCACAGATGACGGGATTCACCTTGCCCGGCATGATCGATGAGCCCGGCTGCGTCGCGGGGAGCGCCAGTTCAAACAGGCCGCAGCGCGGACCCGAGCCGAGCCAGCGGATGTCGTTGGCGATCTTCGACAGCGAGACCGCGATCGTCTTCAACTCGCCCGACGCTTCCACCACGCAGTCGCGCGTGGCCTGGGCTTCGAAGTGATTCTTCGCTTCGGAGAACTCGATCTTCGTCGCGCGGGTGAGTTTGTCGCAGACGATCGATGCGAACTTTGGATGCGTATTGATGCCTGTGCCGACTGCCGTGCCGCCGATGGGGAGATTTTCCGCGAGTCGATTGAGTGCACGCTCGGCCCTCGTCACGGCGTTGTCCGCCTGGGCTGCAAAGCCGCCGAACTCCTGACCCAATCGAATGGGCGTGGCGTCCATCAGATGCGTGCGGCCGATCTTGACGATCGAATCCCACTGCTTCGCCTTGCGGTGCAGCGCGCGGGAGAGTTTCTTGAGCGCGGGCAGCAGATCGTTCTGGATCGCGAAGGCGGCTGCGATCTGCATCGCCGTCGGAAACGTGTCGTTTGACGACTGGCCCATGTTCACGTGGTCGTTGGGATGGATCGGGTCCTTTGCGCCGATCGCCTTGCCCGCCGCGATACACGCGAGGTTCGAGATCACTTCGTTCACGTTCATGTTGGTCGACGTGCCCGAGCCGGTCTGGAAGATGTCGACCGGGAAGTGCTCCATCATTCGTTTTGCGTCTTCGGCCTCGACGCCGCCGGCGAACGCGCTGGCGACTTCATCGCATGCGCCCACGATAAGCTTGGCGCGCTTGCCATCGAGCTTCTTCAGTTCTTTGTTCGCTTCGGCGCATGCGCGCTTGAGCAGGGCAAAGGCGTGAATCACGCGCGGCGGAACGGGCCGATGCGCGATCGGAAAGTTCAGCACCGCGCGCTGCGTCGTCGCGCCGTAGAGCACGTGAGCGGGAACCGTCATCTCGCCCATCGAGTCGCGCTCGGTGCGCGTCTTCGCGGCGGATGGGTTGCGGGAGGTGGTCGTCTTCTTCTTCGGAGCGGTCTTGGTGGAGGTGTTCGCCATGCCCAACGGTAGGC
>CBFGRU010000262.1:0-3894 GCA_965651255.1 uncultured Phycisphaerales bacterium | reverse complement strand
GTGTCCAAAACTGTCAACGTGTGTCGCGCGGTGCGCCTGATATCAGGATTTTGGCCGAAATTTGGATGTGTGAAACCCGCGCGCCCAGATCTCGGAGAATTTGTGAGTTTTCGCAAGAATCAAACAGAATTGGCGATAGGAGGGCGAGTTCTGCAAGAAGCTGCTGTGGTGTGGTGGGTGCGGGTTACTTGGCGATGACGGCGCGGAGTGGTTCGGGCAGGCGTTGTTCGCGTCGCTGGTTCAGGTAGGTGAGGGCGACGATGAGGACATCATCCTGCGATCGGCCGGCAGCGTGTCGTGAAATGAGCGAGGTGAGGAAGGAAGCCCAGTTGGCGGGTGCGGGTTGGCGGCGGAAGGTTTCGCGGACGGTATTGAGGCCGAACTGTTCTCCGCGGCGATTGCGTGTTTCGAATGCGCCATCGGTGTAGGCGACGACGGAGTCGCCGGGGTTGAGTTTGTCGGAAATTTCCTCAATTTCGTACTCTTCATCCATGAGTGCGCCGAGGACGACACCGGTGGCCATGAGCTCGCGGACGGCGCCGGAGGCCGCGCGGAGGAATGCGGGGGGATGTCCGGCGTTGGCGCAGCGGAGGGTGCCATCGTAGGGGTCGAGTGAGATGGCCAGTGCGGTGGCGTAGATGTTGTGGTGGGCCATCGTGAGCTGGACGTAGCGATTGAGGAGTCGAATGACCTCTGCGGGGGGCATATTGGGCCCTTCAGCGCGGAGTCGTTCGAGCTCGCCGTAGAGTCGATTGACGGTGAGTGCGGCGGCGAGGCCATGGCCGGTGACGTCGATGATGACCATATTGACAACGCCGGAGGGGCTGACGTGGAAGTGGACGAAGTCTCCGCCCATTTCGCGCATGGGTTGGTATTCGTACTCGAAGCGGACGTGCCCATCGTCGTAGCGTTCGGGGAACATGCTTTCGTGAATGGTGCGTGCTTCGGCGAGTTCCTTGCGGATGGTGCTGAACGCACGGCCGACCATGACCTTGTGAAACTCGCGGCTGTGGCGACTGATGCGCCAGGCGTTGATGGCGAGGCCAGGAATGAGGACGAGCCAGCCCAGAACGGGGATGATGATGGCGTTGGTGTAATTTCGGGCGGAGATTTCGAAGGTGGCAACGACGAGTCCCCAGGCGATGAGCAGGGGGATCATGGGTCGGATGGATTCGCGCGGCCTCCAGGGCAGAAAGAGACTGGCGGTGAGGTGCCAGAAAGCGATGGAGAAGATCATGGTGCTGCGCGTGCCGGGGCTGGCGAAGCGCATGACGATTTCCGCGGTGAATGAGATGGCTCCGAGGAGGAGGATCATCTGCGAGGCGGCGGTGAGCAGCTCGGCGCGGGTGTCGAGTCGCTCGGTTCGTCCGAAGAGGTAGCCGCCGATGACGAGCAGTCCGGCGGATGTCGCCAGAGCGAAGACGAGGTTGGGCAGCGCCTGTTCCCAGCCGTGCCGGAAAACGATGATGACCCAGATCGCATGCCAGAGGAACTGGAGGAGTTCGAGCGTCCAGTAGGCAGCACACAGGAAACGGAATCGTCGGCGAAGCCAGGACTCCATCTCTCGTTCGTATTCCTGGCGGAACAGGGTGGTTTCTGCGGTGACGGCCATTCGTCGCTCGGGGCGTGGTGGATGGCACCGTTTGCCGTTGGTGCCCTCCTGAATAAGAAGGAACACGCTGATTGTACTTTCAGCGTGTTCCCATTGGAATCACAGTTTGGTCGGGGAGAGATTGAATCAGACGGCGGCGAGCACTTCCTTGGTGAGTCCATCGGGCAGGAGTCGGTAATCGGCCGGCTCCATCGAGCTGGTGGCTCGACCCTGAGTCATGGATCGCAGCGTGGTGGTGTAGCCGAACATCTCCGCGAGCGGAACTTCCGCGGTGATGACGCGGGTGTTACCGCGCAGTTCTGAATCAAGGATGTGGCCGCGACGGGAGGCAATATCGCCGGACACCGAGCCGAAGAATTCATCCGGCGTGATGACAGTGACCTTCATGATCGGTTCGAGCAGGGCGATTCGCGCCTTGGTGCACGCCTCGCGGAAAGCGAGTGCGCCGGCCTGTTCGAAGGCGACCTGTGACGAGTCAACATCGTGGTACGAACCGAAGACCAATTCGCACTTGACGTTGACGACGGGGTAGCCGCCGAGAATGCCGCTGGCGGCGGCCTGTCGCACGCCGTACTCGATTGAAGGAATGTATTCGCGGGGGATGACGCCGTGAGAGATGGCGTTCACCCACACGATGCCGTTCTTCATTTCCAGACCGTCTGCTGCGGCCTGTTCCTTCGTGATCGGCGAGACGCTGACGACGGCATCACCGTACTGGCCGCGACCACCGGTCTGCTTGACGAACTTGCCGCGGACGTCCTTGGCTTCGCCCGTGATGGTTTCGCGGTAGCTGACGCGCGGCTTGCCGACGCGAACGCCGACTTTCATGTCGCGCTTGAGTTTGTTGGTCACGATTTCCAGGTGCAACTCACCCATGCCGGCGATGATGGTTTCGCCGGTTTCATCGTTGTAGCTGAAGTTGAATGACGGGTCTTCGCGTCGAATCGTGGCGAGCGCCTCACCGAGCTTCTTCTTGTCATCGTTGGTGTTCGGTTCAATCGACATGGAGATGACCGGCTCGGGGAAGTCCATGCGTTCGAGGATGATGGGTTCATCCGGATCGCAGAGCGTATCGCCCGTGGAGGAGTGCTTCAGGCCGATGACCGCGACGATCTTGCCGGCGCTGGCTTCATCGAGCGAAACGCGATCCTTGGCGTGCATTTCAAAGATGCGGGAAACGTTCTCTTTGCGGTCGTTCATCGGGTTCAGCACGCGCGAGCCCTTCTTCAGCGTGCCGGAGTAAACGCGCAGGTACGTCAGGTCGCCGTGAATATCGCTGACGACCTTGAAGACGAGCGCGGAGAACGGCGCATCGTCCCGGTGCGGGCGGCGAAGCTTGACGGCGGTGTCACGCGGGTCGGTGCCTTCAACTTCCGCGACTTCCGCGGGGTTGGGCAAGTATTCAATCACGCCGTTCAACACGCGCTGCACGCCGATGTTGCGCAGAGCGGCGCCGCAGAAGACCGGCTGGCATTTCAGGGCAATCGTGCCGCTCCGAAGTGCGGCCTTGATGTCTTCGGGTGTGATGCTGTTTTCATCTTCAAGGTACTTCTCGGTCAGAGCATCATCGAGTTCAGCGGCCTTCTCGACCAGCTCATGCCGCCAGAGTTCCGCCGTTTCGACGAGGTTCTCAGGAATCGGCCGCTCTTCAATCTTTGCGCCGAGTTCGTTCGCATCGAAGTAGAACGCCTTCATTTCGACCAGATCGATGATGCCTTCGAGTTCGTTGCCCGAGCCGATCGGGTACTGCACCGCAATGGGATTCGCACCGAGTCGATCACGAATCGTGCGGAAGCTGAACTCAAAGTCCGCGCCGAGCTTGTCCATCTTGTTGATGAAGCAAAGTCGTGGAACCTTGTAGCGATTGGCCTGCCGCCAGACGGTTTCCGACTGGGCTTCCACGCCTTCCTTCGCATCGAACACCGCCACCGCGCCGTCGAGCACGCGGAGCGATCGCTCAACTTCGATGGTGAAGTCCACGTGGCCGGGCGTGTCGATCAGATTGATCTGGTACTCAACATCGCGGAAGATCCACGGGCAGGTCGTTGCGGCCGACTGAATGGTGATGCCGCGCTGCTGTTCTTCCTCGAGGAAGTCCATCGTTGCGGTGCCTTCGTGCACCTCACCCATCTTGTAGTTCTTCCCGGTGTAGAACAGGATGCGCTCGGTCACGGTGGTCTTACCGGCGTCGATGTGAGCACAGATACCGATGTTACGAACTCGAGTCAGGTCGGCGGCCATGGCGGGGCGTCCTTACGTGTAATTCTCACGTGTTGAAATGC
>CBFGRU010000261.1:0-3900 GCA_965651255.1 uncultured Phycisphaerales bacterium | reverse complement strand
TCACAACTCGTCCGGGAATCTGGAAGACTGGTTTCAGAACTGATGACTTGCTCCATCGTTCCACTGCATCGCGGCAATGACGCACGCTGTTCAGGATTGATGGCATCTCGACGACACCCGAAGCGACACTAATCGAACTAGTCATGAACCGCCTCTTGTACAACGACATTCCTTTGCCGAAGTCAAGATACTCAGGTCCTCCGGGCATCATTCCGGTACGGATTATCTGTAATAGCAGAATCAATCCCGGCGAATAGTCTCGATATTCCTCGCAGTAGACCGGAAACCACGAGTGCCAGACACGCTTGCTTCGCATGGCGAAGTGCGCGGCTGCGAGATTACCATCAACCCGAAGAGTGGAAAGAAGTCCACCGAACTCGTCGCCCGGCGATTGGTGGATCCGTTCGATCAACTGTCGGCACCACGGGATGGCAAAGTAGTCGAATGTGCCCGTGCGCTGACATTGTTCGGACTTCCAGGTCATGAGCGTGTGCAAGTCTTCCGCACTCGCGGAGTGCAATTGGAACTCGACCGCGCCGTAATCGGCCTTTAGTTTTTCGTGCTTACGATCAATCTCTCGAAGCTGCTTGCGACCCGCCCGGTCACGTGACTCTTCGAAGGCGGCGTAGCCCGTTGAAAAGTCAATAATGGGTGAGTCGGAGACGGCCTGATGGTACGCTGCGAAGGGTTTCTGTTGAGCGAGCAGATGATCGAACTCATATCGAATCAATCCGCAGCCCCGCAGGAGGTCCAGCGCATCCCATTCCGCACCTGCTTCAACAATGACCCCGTGATAATCACTCAGCCCGAGTCCGATTGGTCTGCCAACTCCGCCGCGCTTACGATGAAACGGGAAGACGCCGTCGATGCGATCATTCTCTTCCAAGATTCCAATCCAGACATCGTCGCGAACTGCACCAACATGCTGGACAAACTCCGGACAGAAGTACGGACTGGCGAAGCCTTTGCACGCCAGTTGAAGGTCGTCCCACCGAGCGGTGAAGTCCGGACTTAACTCATTCGACCTGATTGCTCTATATCTCATGTCGACCGAGGTCCCTCGACGACGCTGGTATAGGCAATGGCATCTGAAACAGCGGACGACGCATTACCCTATGCTCTCGCCTCTTTCCCTTGCCGGCAAGAACTCGGAACATTAGTCGCAACTTTTCCGCAAGAATTACAGTCGCTTCCGTTATAAGTGCTCGCAACCATCCAAAGTGTTTGACAAGGTAGTAGAATCGACTGCGATAGTAATGTTCAGACAAGCATGACGAATGGAGCTCTCCACCTACCGCTTTGGCGCTCGCGCCGCCGATGTGCTTTGCGACAGCGCTGCCAACTGCCCATATCTCTGAACCACACTCGGCTGCTCGTCGGCACAGGTCTGTCTCCTCAAAATAAAGAAAGAACCGCGGATCAAATCCACCAAGCGATCGAAACAGTTTGGTGCGGATAAGCATTATCGCGCCACAGACCCAACTGGTTCGGAACGGATCACCTCCTGGAACAATCGCCCGCCGCTTCTTGAACGGTTGTGAACTACCGATCGATCCTCGTACTACCGTCATTGGTGTCGTCATGAGACCGGCGGCCTGCAACACCGCGTTGTCACCCTCCTGGATCGCCGGTGATGCAATTCCTGCTGATGGATGTTTGTCCATAAAACTTACCAGGGCCTCTAGCGCTCGAACGCCCAGTGAGGCATCCGGGTTCAGAATTAGCACGTACTCTGTCGAGACGTGCTCGAAGCCCTTATTGCATCCACGGCCGAACCCAAGATTCACATCACTCCGGATCAACAACACCCATGGTGCGATTTCGGCGACATACTCCGCAGTTCCATCCGTGCTGGCATTATCCACAACGACCACATCGCACAGCCCAGCCTGATACGACTCGAACAAAGCATCTAAAGCGGCACCAATCGTTGCACGCGACTGGTACGTCACGATCACCGTTGTCACCTTGGGCTGGCGCACCGTCATCGACCAATACGTCTCCATAAGCCGGCATATGCGCCGCTCGTCAGCATATCGAATCGATCCATCGTCGACGGTGCTTCAATGCGAGACAGTGCCCATGGATCCGTCGTTGAGGTCACCAATGGCTCACCGCCTCCGCCGCAAGCGGATGTGAAACCCGCTTCACGAACCTGAGCGCGGAGCGATGATGTTGCACGGCCATACGGAAATGAGAAGTGCTCCGGCGCACGACCAAGGGTCTCTTCGATTCTTGAGCGACACCTCTCGATTTCGGATTGGGCCCAGTCTTCTGAAACAGCGGTCATATCAGTATGCTCCACCGTGTGACCGCCGATCTCCAGCCCTGGACAGTTGCGAATCAGCGATTGCACATCTGACCAGGACATCGTGAGTCGCGGTGGAGACTGAGATGGCTGGAGCTGCTCGCGAACATCTTCAAGCACGTCCCGTCGGGCCCCAGGATCTGCACTGAGTAGCGAACGACACAAGATTCCATAGGCGCTCTGTCGATCATTCGCCTGTTGAAGATCGAATATCGTCGTCCGTCCTCCGTGCCCAAGCGTTAGTTCGTTGACCTTGCGAAACGTAAATGCGGTAAAGACCTGATCAATCCACTGTGCTTCCGCTCGGTCGATGTAGGCCGTGGGTAAGAACAGAGTCGCGGGCATCTCGTACTTCTTCAGAATCGGTGCCGCAACAGTAAGGTTATCGAGATACCCATCATCAAATGTAATCACGACGGTGCCACGAGTGATTGGCCTTCCGCTACGCACATCGCTGAGAACATCGGTCAGTGAACGGACTGTCCGGTGGCGGGCGAGGAACGCCATCTGTCGCTCAAAGTTTCCCGGCGAGATATGATTACGAGGATCGATGAACGGCAAGGAGTTCTCATCAGCCACACTGTGATACATCAAGACAACTGCGCCACATCGACCTGTAATTCGTGAGGCAACGTGCATTGCACCAGATGCATATCCGGCCGACTGAATAGACCGGCCGAGACGAGAGCGGAACGTTCGTTTCTCTTGATCAGTCACACTTGCACCGCGGGAATACTGTGATTCGCCCTTGGCCATAAACATTCACATCACGTTCGATACGTTGACTATTCCGCATTCATCCCGCGCTGAAGCGTACGCCAGCACTCTTGGGCTGTATACAGGAATCGATCGAGTGGAAACTCTTCGAGATGCTGGTGCAAGCGACCCAGCGACGCCAGCAGGTGACCCGGGGCATCTTTGATTCCACCGCCAAGACTTTGTGTATGGATTCTTAACTCGCGAGACATTGCCTTGTCTGACAGTTTGACCGCCCGGGCAAGGCGTACGAGGTCGTAGATACCATATCCTTTCGAATTCGCCCCCGCCCAATCGATGATGGTGAATGGATATGCCCTTTGCTCCGCGGTTCTTGCCGGCAACATAATGTTACTCATATACAAATCATTATGATCACAGGTATGTCGTGGCTTCCATTGTCCGCTGTCCAGTCGATCAAGTGCTGCGCGAGCGGCATTCACGATCTCATTATTAAACAGATTCACTTGCACAAGATGACTGAGTGCATTCGCATACGCAGTACACGTTTCGGCACCGACAGCATGCACTCGTGCCGCGACATTGGTTACATTGCGCAACCAAGTGAACAGTGACCGCTGAATACATTTTCGTTGGAATATGCGCCGCGGCCGCCATGACGAAAACTCACGGCAATAGGGATAGACGGCATAGCTTCTGCCTTCTACATACCCGCTACGTATCGGGCGAATGATGGCCTCGCCCAGATCGTCACCAACGATCTTCCTGATTGCCTCTGCCTGACGCACGCCACGTTCAACCAGTTCAGGTGCTTTCGGCCGCGAACACAGCACGACTGCAATCGGGCCCGCCGTGTTCGTTCGCAACAAGAACTT
>CBFGRU010000260.1:0-3903 GCA_965651255.1 uncultured Phycisphaerales bacterium | reverse complement strand
GCGCCATGCGCGCAACATCCTGCACGCCCTGGAGTGCCTGCTCGACCTGCTCGGCGAAGTCACGGTCTTCAACGAAGGCGCCGACGGCACGCTGTCTCGTCCGAATCCGCTGGACATCACGCAGTGGGTACAACAGCCATTCGCGCAGCAGTCGTTTTCCCATCGGCGTTCTGCCTCGCTGGAGCGTTTCCAGAAGACTGCCCGCAGTCTGACCGGTGCGCATCGTGCGCTCGATCTCCAGCGAGCGCTGACTGGTCGCATCGATGATGACAAAATCATCGGTTGATTCACGCCGAGGGGGACGCAGGTGTAGCAGCCGCTGATCACCTTCGCGGACACCATCCTCGGGAATCTGTGTTTCCTGCAGGTAGCGCACGAGTGCTCCGGCCGGTCCGAGGGCGGGGTCATCATCGGCCAGTCCGAAACCGCTCATCGTGCGCACGCCGAAGTGTTCGCGCAGAATGTCGCGCGCTTCATCGTGACGGAACGACCACGCAGCGCGCGCCGTCAGGGCGCAGCCGATCGTTTCTCGCACCCGGAGAACGCGCGGCGGCGGCTGACCATCTGCAGTTTCGACGTACAACACTTCCGACGGGGCCAGTCGCGACAACTCATCGAGAATCTGCGCCGCTTCAAGTGTGAACAGCGTAAACGCGCCGGTTGACAACTCCGCCACCGCACAGACCGCGGGGGATTCATCGCCCGTGCCGGTAAACTGCATCGCCGCAATGCGGTTCGGCCGCGACTCATCCAGCAATGTCTCATCGACCAGGGTGCCCGGGGTCAGCACGCGGGTGACCGCACGCTTCACGACGCCTTTCGCCTGCTTTGGATCCTCCATCTGCTCGCAGACGGCGACGCGGTAGCCCTTCTCGATCATCCTCCGAAGGTAGTTCTCGACGGCGTGGTAAGGGACACCCGCCATCGGCACGCCCTTGGTGCGTTCGGTCAGCGTGATGCCAAGTTCGCGGTGGCAGGTGACCGCATCGTCATCGAACATCTCGTAGAAGTCGCCCATCCGGAAGAAGAGCACGCACTCCGGGTGCGTCTCCTTGAACCGGCGGTACTGGCGCATGGCCGGCGTATCGCGCGGATCGTTGGCGATCTTCGACGTTGAGGCGGCTTTCGCCCGGTCGGCGGGTTGGGTCGGGGGGCCGGCAGCCATGAATAGGGCATTGTACCGAAACGAAAAACCCGTGGCCGAGTGACCACGGGTTCAGCGGGAAAGTGGAGCAGACGAGGGTCGAACTCGTAACCTCCTCGATGCGACCGAGGCGCTCTCCCAATTGAGCTACTGCCCCAAATTGTCGCCCACCGGCAAATGGGCGGCCAGCGGGTTCAGATGATACACCCACTCATCGACTCCGGGCCAGTCAACCTTGAGCCATTTGGCCGGTGCCTTCGAACATGCATGACCCCATACCATGAGACCATGAACACCTGCCTTCAAAGGACAATCCCGAGCGGCGTTATGGCGACGCTGCTGTTGATGCTGACGCTGCCGGCTCTGTCCGGGTGGTCCGAAGTTGAATCCGGTGCTCGCTCGACGGAACTCGCGCGCGTCGTCGACCTCTCTGCCGAAGAGCGCTTCGCGCGCGATGTCACGCTGCACGTTGTCCTGCACGAGATCGGCCACGCGCTCGTGCGCGAGTTCGACCTGCCGGTGCTTGGGAATGAGGAGACGCTGGCCGATGCATTTGCGACGCATTTCCTCACCGCGCACCTGCCGGAGCGCGCCCATGCCGTGCTCTCCGCGCGCATCACCTCGTTCATGATCGAAGCGGATGAAGTGCCGCGCGCCGAGTGGCCCGTGTCGGGCGAGCACAACAGCGATGCCCGCCGTGCGTTCCAGATCGCCGCCCTCGCGGTCGCGGCCGATCCTGCGAAGTACGCCGATCTTGCACGGAACATCGGCATGTCAGAGGAAGACATTGATGATGCCCGTGACTACGGCGCGGAGATCCATCGTTCCTGGCGACGCATCCTCATACCGCTATGGATGCCGGAGGGTCAGACCTCCAGCGAAGCGCGACTCTCGACCGACCCGAGCAACGATCTGATCCGGCGCCTGTGCGCAGCCGGGCTCGCGGCCGACCTGGAGTCGATCCTCAAGCGATTCGACTGGCATTCGCAGGTGACGATTCGCTTCGCCGAGGGCGATGGCGGGGCCGGTTGGAGCCGGTCATCGCGTTCGATCACGGTCCACAGTGAGTACCTTCAGCGGTTCGTCGAACAGGGGCGGATTGCGTGGCAGCGATGAGTGTTCCGGTGCCCGGAGAGAATCGGCTCCGGATCGACCCGATTTGAACAAAGCGTCGACCTGCGTAACGATAGCCGTCGGACGTTGCCGTGCATCTCATGAGGAGGCCGGGTTGACGCTGCCCATCTTGCTTTCGATTTACTGCGTGCTGATCCTGCTCGCTTCACTGGCGGGTGGGTTGCTTCCGATGCTGGTCAACCTCACGCACCGGCGCATGGAGATCGCCCTGAGTTTCGTCTCCGGCGTCATGCTGGGCATCGCGGTGCTGCACCTCCTGCCGCACGCATGGATGGAATACATCCAGGCGACGGGCGATCGCTCGACCGCCGCGGTCGAATCGGTCGCCATGTGGATGCTCGCCGGTTTCATCGTCATGTTCCTCGTCGAGCGGTTCTTCTGTTTTCATCATCACGATGCGCCGAAGATCGCGGAAGCCGGCGCCATCGCCCACGAGCATGACCACAACCACTCCCATGCGCATGGCTCGTGCGCCCAGCACACCAAGGGTGTGAAGAGTCGCCATCACCTCACCTGGAGTGGGGCGGCGATCGGCCTGACGCTGCATACGCTCATCAACGGCGTTGCGCTCGGCGCCAGCGCGAGCGCCGAATGGGGTCACGACCACGAATCCACGGGCCTCTGGTTCGCTGGGCTGGGCACGTTTCTCGTCATCTTCCTGCACAAGCCGTTCGATGCGCTCACCATCTCAACACTTCTCGCCACCGGCGGGCATGGCCTCATCTTCCGCCATCTGATCAATGCGCTCTTCGCGCTCGTGATCCCGATCGGCGTGATGCTCTTTTTCCTCGGACTCGATGTGCAGTCGGGCAGCACCGCGCTCATTGCTTCCCACGCGCTGGCGTTCAGTGCCGGCGCGTTTCTCTGCATCGCGCTCAGCGATCTGCTGCCGGAATTGCAGTTCCACCAGCACGATCGGTTCCAACTCACGCTCGCGCTTCTACTTGGGCTGGGCCTTGCCTGGGGAATCAGCCAACTCGAGCACTCAACGCACTCCCACGAAGCGCATGATGATGCGAACATCCTTCCCCTCATCGAAGCGCACGATCACGACCACTGATGCAGTCTGTCCTGATTCGTCGGGAGCTCATCGGTTCATCGCCTCATCATCACAGTTCGGTGGCAGCCGCGCCAATAATGACATCAGTCGTTCACCCGCCGAAGCACTCTCCAACGCCACAGGGAAGTTGCATTACCATGATCAAAGTCGAAACCGTCCTCGCTGAATTGAATCGCCTGCGGAACGACCTCGAAAAGGATCCGGACGATCTGGAATGGTTCGCCCTGCACCATGCGTTCTGCTTCATCTCCTACAAGATGGGCGAGTTTCAGCAGTATCTCAACGAAACGGTCAAGGAAGGGGAGTATCCCGAGTCGTAGCCCGCGGACGATTCCTGGCCGATCGACGATGCCGTGCAATCACTTGACTCAGGCCATCCCCGGTCTACGCTGAACCCGTCATGCAGACCGCCCGCCGCATCATCACGATCGCGATTACCAAGCCCCGTTGAGGGCGGGTTGCGATCGGTCTGACCTGACACACGCTTGAAACAGGTTTCACCATCGGCCCTGCCCTGAGCGGGGCCGACTGTATTTGACCGGCGGGGTTTCCCTCTCCGGCCGCT